>NZ_JAMYUP010000033.1:0-61526 GCF_040323155.1 Mesorhizobium sp. M0060 | reverse complement strand
CCTCCACGCCGGTCGGTGATGCGGGGGAAATCGAGGCGATCAAAAGGGTCTTTGGCGCGGATTTCAGCATAGCTGTCAGCGGAACGAAGGCGGCGACCGGACATCTGCTGGGAGCCGCCGGCGGGCTTGCAGCCATCTTCACGATCCTCGCGCTCAGGGATCAGGTTGCGCCGCCGACGCTCAATCTGACCGCTCCCGATCCGGCCGGCGACGGGATCGATTTCGTCGCAAACCAGGCCCGGCCAATGGAGATGGACCACGCGATCTGCAATGGCTTCGGTTTTGGAGGGGTCAACGCCAGTGCGTTGTTCCAGCGCTGGACGGGATGATCCGACCGGCGCGAGCACCGGAGCGGCCGGTGATTGAAACTTTACCGCTGACCCCTTGGCAATCCGGCCGCTTGCGATCGCGGCCCTATTCCCTGCCGGAAACGGAAGTTTCCGAGATTCGTATGTTCCGCGCATCCCCGGCAAGACTGGTGGGTGTGAATCTTATGGAGATTCGCGATGACTGCCATCCCCAACATCATTGAGCTGAAGCCAAGGATCACCGTGATCGGCGTGGGCGGAGGCGGTGGAAACGCCGTCAACAACATGATCCTCCAGAATCTCGAGGGCGCGGAATTCGTCGTTGCGAACACCGATGCCCAGGCGCTTGCCATGTCGAAGGCATCGCGCCTGATCCAGTTGGGCGCCAACGCGACAGCGGGGTTGGGAGCCGGCTCCCTCCCCGAACTCGGGCAGGCGGCCGCCGAGGAATCGATCGATGAGATCATGGACCATCTCGCCGGCACCCATATGTGTTTCGTGACGGCGGGCATGGGAGGCGGAACCGGAACCGGGGCAGCACCCGTCATTGCCCACGCCGTACGTCGGGCCGGCATTCTCACCGTGGGCGTCGTCACCAAGCCGTTCGTCTTCGAGGGCAGGCACCTCGAAGGCGACCGAGTTGGGTGCCGCCGTCGGGTTCGATAACGAAAAGGCCGGGCGCACGGCGGCACGCTACCTGCTTGACCTCGGCCACTCCCAATTCGGCATGATCGCGGGCATCACCAAGGACAACGATCGCGCGGCGGGTCGCCGGGACGGCTTTCTGCACGAACTCGAACGGTCAGGCATTGATCGCGCCATGGTTCCGATTGTGGAGGGGGCCTACAGGCTCGATGACGGCCGGACGTCCATGCAGCGACTGATGGAAGAAGACCGAAGGCCGACCGCGGTGTTTTGCGGCAGCGATATCCTGGCAGCCGGCGCCATCAAATACTGCCACGCAGCCGGAATCGCCGTCCCCGGGGAGATCTCGATCGTTGGCTTCGACAATCTTGAAATTGCTGAGCTCACCTCACCTGAATTGACCACGTTGGAAGTGCCGGCACGCGACATGGGCCGAATCGCTGCCGACTACATCCTGGCATCACCATCGCAGCGGCTGCATTTGAGGCAACGCGAGCTGGCCATCAGGTTGATCATCAGGGAAAGCACAGCTCCAGTGAGGCGTTAGGCACTTCGACATCCTAGGAAAACGCGTAAGAGCCCTCCGTTGCCGAAACCTAGTCTAAGTGTCCGCTTCCAGGTAGCGAACAGCCTCACTTAATGGCTGCAATGCGGCGCTTTGCTGCCATTCGCGACGCGGACAATAAGGTCGCCGATGGCTCATCAACGTGAATACGAGACGATCCGGTCAGCGTAGCCGGAAACATCGCAGCTGCGCCACAAATGCTTGAGGCGCTAGTCCGGGCTTTCCCCCTACCGACGATCATGGGGCAGCAGCACCGCAGGCTGGTGGGTGGTTAATGCCGCGTCGTGCATCTGCTTCGTCGACGAATGCCTTTTGTACGCCATTGGCGCCGCGAGCAGTTGCGGACGCGGCTCCTATTCTGCACCTAGGCGGCTTTGCGAGACTTCCAGGGATGAAGGTCTGATTCATTAAAGCATTGATTTTCTTATTCGTTTTTGGTTTTGCGACACTCCGTCGCATGGTAGACAAACCCCTTTTTGAGTCGAGCGCGTCTACCAATTCCGCCATAGGGGCTCAGGCCAGGCGGCCTGGATGGGCGCGGACTATACGGTTGGAGGCCTGTTCGTCAACTGGCCAATTCCCGCGACCCTATCTCGCCCAAGTCCAGCCTTTCGATTTCGTGAAGCAGCTGCCATTGTGCAGCGCGGAAAATCTTTCTAGACAGGCGGCGCATGTCATTTGGAGCGCACCTTGTCCGAAGAGGTTGATGCGGGCGCTTCCAAGTCTTTGTTTGTGCATGTCGTACCCAAAACCGCGACCGGTTTGGGCGTGCATTAGGAGTGCCGATGCTTCGCGGACTTTACGACTGGACCTTGTCGCTGGCGGCAAGCAAATCCGCCGAATGGTGGCTGGCCTTCATCGCTTTCGTCGAGAGCTCGGTGTTCCTGGTGCCGGCCGACGTGCTCTATCTGCCGATGGCGCTGTCGCGGCCGGATCGCGCCTATCGTTACGCGCTGATCGCCACCGTCGCCTCCGTGCTGGGCGGCATCGCCGGCTGGTTCATCGGCCATTACGCCTATGATGCGGTGGCGCGGCCGATCCTCGAATTTTATGGCAAGTATGACGAGTTCGAGGCGATGCGCGTCTCGTCGGGCACCGGCTTCATCATCCTGATGCTGGTCACCTCCGGCCTCGCCCATCTGCCGCCGATCAAGGTGGTGACGATCCTGTCCGGCGTCATCGGCGTTCCTTTGCTGCTGTTCATCGTGCTGGCAATCGTTGCGCGCGGCGCCCGCTTCCTGTTTCTCGCCTGGCTCTTGCGCCGCTATGGCGAGCCGATCCGCCACTTCATCGAAAAGCGCCTTGGCCAGATTGCGGGCGCCGCCGCCGCTGCCCTGATTTTGCTCTATATCGTCGTCAAATACGCCGTCTGAACGGCATCGAACCGAATGGACTGAGTCCGATGACAGCGACCGTGAATGCCGATACCGGACGCCAGCGGCTGCGCACCGCCCTGTTTCTCGCTGTCGCCATGGCCACCACGGTCGGCTCGGCGCTGGCCTTCCAGTATCTCGGCGGCTACATCCCCTGCAAGCTCTGCCTCGAGCAGCGCACGCCTTACTACGTCGGCGTGCCCTTGATGCTGCTGGCGGTGCTTGCGCCGGCTCTTCACGCGCCAGCCTGGGTAAGCCGTGGCCTGCTGGCTATTGGCGGCCTGCTGATGCTCTACGGCGTCTATCTCGGCGTTTATCACTCCGGCGTCGAATGGGCGTGGTGGCCAGGCCCGACCGATTGCACCGCAGCCGCCGGGCCGGTGGACACCGGCGGCAAGGGCGTGCTCGATGCGCTCGACAAATTCGTCCCGCCCTCCTGCGACAAGGCGGCGCTCCGCATCCTCGGCCTGTCGCTGGCCGGCTGGAACGCCATCGCCAGCTTTGTCCTGGCAGTCGTAGCCTTCCGCAGCGCCTTCGCCCGCGACTGATTTAGCGCGACACGAGATCATCCAAGAATTCGGCAGGCTGAGTCGGGTGGAGTGATTGTCGAGAACCGAAGCGGAGCGGACATTGGTCCGTGAGCATCGGAAGCGCAGAAAATCGCTTCAGACGGCCAGCCTCCCGAATTATCGGATGATCTCACGGCTCGAGTTCGACATCCCAGTACAGATAATCCATCCAGCTTTCGTGTAGATGGTTGGGCGGGAACAGGCGGCCGTTATTGTGCAGATCATGCACCGTCGGCTGGTACGGCTTCTGCAGCGGCCACATCTTGGCGTGCGCCGGCATCATGCCGCCCTTCCTCAGATTGCAGGGCGAGCAGGCAGCGACGACATTCTCCCAGGTCGTGGCGCCGCCGCGATGGCGCGGGATGACGTGGTCGAAGGTCAGATCGTCCGGCGTACCGCAATATTGGCACTGGAAACGGTCGCGCAGGAAGACGTTGAAGCGGGTAAACGCCGGATGCCTGGACGGCTTCACATAGGCCTTCAGGCTGACGACGCTCGGCAGCTTCATCGAGAAGGTCGGCGAAGAGACGGCGTGTTCGTATTCGGCGACGATGTTCACCCTCTCGAGGAACACCGCCTTGATGGCGTCCTGCCAGGACCAGAGCGACAAGGGGTAATAGCTGAGCGGACGGTAATCCGCATTCAGCACCAGCGCTGGAAGCCCATCCGGAGATACGGCAACCGTCACGTCGTTGACCTCCTTCACCCTCGAACCGGTCGACGCGGATACTGTAAGCCCGACATGACAGGGATGTGAAGCGGATTGTCGATCATCCCGGCCCTCAAAAACGCATGATTTCAATGCTTTTTTGCGGATTCAAGCCGGAGGCGCGGCGTCCCGGCCCTTCAATTCGCGATAATAAGCCCAGAAAAGCCGCGATGCGACACCGCGCCACGGGCTCCATGATTCGGCAAGCCGGATCAGCATTTTCTCCGGCGGACGCGGGTCGATGCCGAGTGCATGGCCGACCGCGCTCTGCAATGCAACGTCGCGCGCCGGAAAGATATCTGGGTGTCCGGCGGCAAACAAAAGGTAGACTTCAGCCGTCCACGAGCCGATGCCCGGCACCTTGGTCATGGCCGCGATCGCCTCGCTTGCATCGAGCCGGCACAGGTGATCGAGGTCGAGTCCCTCGGCCACCGCCCGGGCGACGGCAACCAGGCCGCGCTGCTTGGGCCGCGACAGCCCGGCCTCGCGAAAGATCGCCTCGTCGGCGGCAAGTATCGCCTGCGGCGTCAGCGGATCGAGCAGTCTCGCCAGCCGGCCGAAGATGGCATCGGCGCTCGCGCGGGACACTTGTTGTGAAACGACGATCGAGGCAAAGCTCCTGAACCCCGGCTCCGACAGCCTGAGCGGCACCTCGCCGGCCATGCCGCGCACTTTTTCCAGGCGTGGGTCGAGCAAGCATAGCCTATCCAGCCCTTGCGCAATGTCGTCGAGGCTGGCGATGCGTTGCATGTCTGCTTGTTCCAAAATCAAAAGTGCCGCACGCTTCGTCACGTGTCCCTCTGGACGCACGACGCCGCCGGCGCAAAGTAGCAATTGGCGAAAGCGCCGCACAACCCGTTTGCCGCCGGACAATGACACTGCTGACATTCCGCTTCGCGCCGAGCCCGAACGGCGAACTGCATCTCGGCCATGCCTATTCGGCGCTGCTCAATCAGAAATTGGCAAAGGCGGCGGGCGGACGCCTGCTGCTGCGCATCGAGGACATCGACACGACGCGCTGCACGCCGGAATTCGAGGCGGGCATTTTTCGCGACCTGAAATGGCTGGGGCTTGGCTGGGAGGAACCGGTGCGCCGCCAGTCCGAGCATTTTGCCGAATATCGGGCTATGCTAGAGCGGCTGATCGAAGCGGAGCTTGTCTATCCGGCCTTCATGAGCAGAAGTGAGATCCGCGCCTTCATCGCCGACAGCGAAAAGCGCGGCCGCGACTGGCCTCGCGACCCGGACGGCGTGCCGCTCTATCCCGCCGCCGACAAGGCGCTGCCGGCGAGCGAACGCAAACGGCGCATCGCCGAAAATGTGCCATTTGCCTGGCGGCTGGACGTCGATGCTGCAATAGCGCGCGCCGGCAAGGACCTGTCATGGGCCGAATACACGGACGAGACGCTCTCCGCGACGCGTCGTGTCGAAGCCCATCCGCAGGATTGGGGCGACGTGGTCGTGGCGCGCCGCGAAATCCCGACCAGCTATCACCTCGCCGTCACCATGGACGACGCGCTGCAGGGCGTCAGCCATGTCGTGCGCGGCCAGGATCTTTATTCCGCGACCAGCGTGCAGCGGCTGCTTCAGCAGCTGCTTGGCCTGCCGCAGCCGGCCTATTTTCACCATCGCCTGATCCTCGGCCCGGACGGACGAAAACTGTCGAAGAGTCTTGGCGATACCGGCCTTGCCGCCCAGCGTAAGGCGGGCGCATCGCCGGACGATGTGAGGCGGCTGGTCGGTCTCTAGCGGCGCCACCGGCATTCCTTGAATGGAAATGAGCCTAATGGATCAACGGTTTGGTTTTGCCTTCCGCTCGGAACGGCATTAGAGCAAGCGCGACAGTCAGTCCTCACCGACGCGTGGCCTCCGGAAAAATGCACAGCCTCAAGCGGTTCATCCCCGCCTCTTTCGTCGTCCTGTGGGCGACCGGCTTCATCGGCGCGCGCTATGCCATGCCGTGGGCGGAGCCCTTTACTTTCCTGGCCGCGCGCTTTGTCCTGGCCGCAATCCTGCTTGTCGCTTTGATGGCCGCACTTGGTTCGAGCCGCGCCACCCGCGACGAGGCGCTGCACGCGACCGGCGCCGGCATCCTGATGCATGGGGTCTATCTCGGCGGCGTGTTCTGGGCCATCCACCGGGGCATGCCCGCTGGGCTTTCAGCCCTGATCGTCGGCCTGCAGCCGCTGATCACGGCAGTGCTCGCCGGCCGGCTTCTGGGCGAGGCCATCCTGCCGCGCCACTGGGCCGGTCTCGGCCTCGGGTTGATCGGCGTGGTAATCGTGCTCTGGCCGAAGCTCGGCGCGCTCGGCGGCGGGGTGACGACCGAAACACTGGGGGCCTCGCTGGTCTCCGTACTCGGCATGAGTGCGGGCACGATCTGGCAGAAGCGTTTCGCCTCCGGCGGCGATCTGGTGGCTGCCACGTTCTGGCAATATGTCGGCGGCGCATCAGTGATGGCGCTGGCCTCGCTCGCCTTCGAGACCCGAACGGTCATCGTCAACGGCGAACTGATCTTCGCCATGGCCTGGCTCGTGCTGGTGCTATCGATCGGCGCCATCTTCCTGTTGATGGTGATGATCCGCGACGGCGAGATGTCGAAGGTCGCCTCGCTGTTTTACCTCGTGCCGGCCGTCACCGCGGTCATCGCCTGGGCATTGTTCGGTGAGCAGTTGAGCCCGCTCCAGATCGCCGGCATGGCGATCGCGACGCTCGGCGTCGGGCTGGCGACGGCTCAGCCGCCGACGCGGGCACGCGCCTCTAAATAGCGGCTGATCGCGGCGTTGAGCTCGCCACCGAGGATGAAGATCGCCGAGACGATATAGAGGAATACGACGGCGATCATAATCGAGGCGAGGCCGGCATAGGTCGTCACATAGGACGAGAAATGATCGAGATAGGCGGCGAAGATGGTCGATCCGATGAGCCAGCCGACCAACGTGAAGATGATGCCCGGCACGATCGAGACGAAGCGGCGCTTGCCGGCCGGCAACCAGAAATGCACGGCGAACAGACCGCCGATGATGACGACCGAGGCGATGACGTAACGCCACAGCGTGATCGTGCCCATGTAGGGCTTTATCCATTCGAAATGCGACTCGGCCAGCCGTGCCAGCAACGGCGCGAAGACCAGCAGCACGCTGATCGCCAAAAACCCGGCCGTCGCGATCAGCACGAAGATGATGCTCTGCACCCGCCGGTAGATGATGCCGCGCGTTTCCGAGACACGATAGGCGCGGTTGAGCGAAGTGCGCAGCGCCTCGATGCCGTTCGAGGCGAAGTATCCGGCAAGCACGATACCGTAGGTCAACAGGTCGCTGCGCCGGACGGTAAGCACGTTGAGCACTTCGCGCGCGATCGGTTTGGCGATCTGCTCGGGCCATGTGTCGAACACAAGGTGCACGGCGGTGTCGGCGAAAGCCTGCGCGCCGAAAAAACTCGCCAGCGTCGTGGCGAAGATCAGGAAAGGAAAAAGCGCCATCAGCGCGGTGATCGCCAGATGGCTGGCCATTGCCCAGCCGTCGTCGGTGTTGAAATGGCCGAGCGCGTCGTAGAGCACGCGTTTGAGGGCTACGATCTTCCGCAACAAGAACCGCGTTCCCTTCGATTGTCCCGACGTCGCGAATATGGGAAGGGTTTGCGGCAAATGACAACCCTAGGTCAAACCACCATTCCTCCCGGAGAAGAGTTGCGCACCATCATTGTCACCGGTGCCTCTTCCGGAATAGGCGCCTATTGCGCCCATGCTCTTAAGAAGGAAGGCTGGCGGGTGTTCGCAACGGCCCGAAAGCCTGAAGATATCGCCGCGCTCGACGCCGACGGCATCGAGGCCTTTTATCTGGACTACACCGAGCCCGGATCGATCGAGGCGCTGGTGGCGTCGGTGCTGGAGCGGACCGGCGGCCGGCTCGATGCCCTCTTCAACAACGGCGCCTACGGGCAGCCCGGCGCCGTCGAGGACCTGCCGGTCGAGGCGTTGCGGCAGCAGTTCGAGGCCAATGTCTTTGGCTGGCATGATCTCACTCGCCGTGTCGTACCGGTGATGCGCCGCCAGGGCCATGGCCGCCTCGTTCATTGCTCGTCGATCCTCGGTCTCGCGCCGCTGCCTTTCCGCGGCGCCTACTCGGCATCGAAGCACGCTCTCGAAGGGCTGATGCTGTCCCTCTATCAGGAACTCCGGGGTAGCGGCATCCATGTTTCACTGATCGAGCCGGGGCCGGTGAAATCGAAGATCGCCAGCAACAGCCTCGCATGGTTCTTGGCGAACATCGATCACGCGAAGTCAGTCCATCGCCTAGCCTATGACGCACAATTGGAACGGCTGCGGGCCGGCGGCAGCGCATCGCGGCTGAAGCCCGGGCCGGAGGTGGTTCACGCTGCCTTGCGCCATGCGCTTCTGTCGCGGCGCCCGCGACCGCATTATGTGGTAACGGTGCCGGCCAGGATCGGCGTAATCCTCAAACGCATCCTGCCGGCAGCGATGCTCTACCGCCTGCTCGCCAAACGCGCCTGAACGCAATTCAACTGGAACACACCATGGCAACCGTCTTCAACATCCTCGCCGTTCTCGTCATGGTCGCCGTGGTGATCGTGCTGATCCGCGGCCTCATCAACATGATGCGCGGCGGCTCCAGCATGACCTCTAACAAGCTGATGCAGACGCGCGTGCTGTTGCAGTTCGTGGCTTTGGTGCTGATCATGCTGGCGGTGTATTTCACCCGTAAGTGACGCAGCAGCCAGCAGCCGGGAGGTAACCCGTGGTCAAGCTCAACAAGATCTACACCCGCACCGGCGACGATGGCACCACCGGCCTTGGCTCCGGCGAGCGGCGGCTTAAATCCGACCTTCGCATCGACGCCTACGGCACCGTCGACGAGGCCAATGCCTGCATCGGCATGGCCCGTATCCATACAGCGGCAGTACATCCGTCGATCGATGCGATGCTCAGCCGCATCCAGAACGACCTTTTCGATCTCGGTGCCGATCTGGCAGTCCCCGACAATGGCAAGCCGCTCGACTACGAGCCGCTGCGCATCGTCGCCTCGCAGACCGACCGCATCGAACAGGACATCGACCTCCTCAACAAGGATCTGCAGCCGCTCAAATCCTTCGTGCTCAATGGCGGCACGCCGGCCGCCGCCGCCCTTCACCTCGCCCGCACGGTGGCTCGCCGCGCCGAGCGCATCATGGTGGCGCTGTCGCAAGACCCAAACGAGCCCGTCAACCGCGAGGCAATAAGGTACATCAACCGGGTCTCGGACTTTCTGTTCGTCGCCGCACGCGCGGTCAATGACAACGGAAACGCCGACGTGCTATGGGTTCCCGGCAAGAACCGCTGAATCCGCCGGAAGCGGGAGAGGCCCGATGTTTATCCCGCTTTACGACACCAACCGGCTGCGGCACATCAAGCTGCAATATGTGACGATCGGCCTGATCGCCCTCAATGTGTTGATCTACTTTGTCACCACACTTGGCGGTGAGGATTTCTCCAACGCCGCGGTGCTGGGCCTCGGCTTCATCCCGTCGGTTGTGCATGACAGCGCCGAACTCGCTCCGCAATTTGTCGTCATTCCGGAGAGCCTGAGCTACCTGACCTATTCTTTCCTGCACGCGGATATCTTCCACCTCGGCGGCAACATGCTGTTCCTGTGGGTGTTCGGCGACAATGTCGAGGATGCACTCGGCCACATCCGCTACCTCATCTTCTACCTGCTTTGCGCCATCGCCGGTGCTTTCTTCCAGGGTCTGGTGGCCTGGGATTCGCAAGTGCCGCTGATCGGCGCGTCGGGTGCCATCGCCGGTGTGGTCGTCGCCTATCTGATCCTTTATCCGCGGGTAAAGGTATGGGTGCTGGCCTTCGCCCGCATCCCGTTGCGCATTCCAGCCTTCATCCCGCTCATCCTGTGGATATTGTTCCAGATCTTCATGTTCGCCCAGGGTGGCGAGGATCAGGTTTCCTGGGCCTGCCATATTGGCGGCATCATCGCCGGAGCCGTGCTGGTGCTTGTCTTGCGCAGCCGTGGCGTACCGCTACTCGCCGGCGCCGACGAGGAGCCGGCCGTGGTCGCCGGTCCGGCGCCCGTTGCCGTGGAGCCGCCGGCAAGCGATCTGCCGCCCGCGCAGCCGGCGCCGCGCTGGGGCCGGGGAAGCGTTTCCGGTCTAGACTGAACCGATTTGAGTGCTTCGCCGAGGATCCGAGTGCGCCCTGGATATTGACGCGCGGGGTCGCCGCAACTACGGAAGCGCCACCCTACTGGCGTGGCGAAGACCAGAATTCCGTCCGGAATGTCGGCTTTCGACAACTCTGAAGAGGTGCATGCTGCTATAGCGCGCCCGACGAGCGTGAAGAGACTATCGTGAAAGAGGTGACAGGCAAATGAAGATCCTTGTGCCCGTGAAGCGGGTTGTGGATGCGAACGTCAAGGTCCGGGTGAAGGCGGATGGTTCGGCGGTGGAACTCGCCAACGTCAAGATGGCGATGAACCCGTTCGACGAGATCGCGGTGGAAGAGGCGATCCGGCTGAAGGAAGCTGGCAAGGCGGAAGAGATCATCGTCGTGTCGGTCGGGCCGCAGCAGGCACAGGAAACCTTGCGCACGGCGCTCGCCATGGGCGCCGACCGCGCCATCCTGGTCAAGACCGACGAGCAGACTGAGCCGCTCGGTGTCGCCAAGGTGCTGAAGGGCGTGGTCGAGGCAGAACAGCCCGGTCTCGTCATTCTCGGCAAGCAGGCGATCGACGACGATTCCAACCAGACCGGCCAGATGCTGGCGGCGCTTCTGGGCTGGGCGCAGGGCACCTTCGCCTCCAAGATCGTGCTCGACGGTGACAAGGCCAAGGTGACGCGCGAGGTCGATGGCGGCCTGCAGACGCTGGAACTGAAGATGCCGGCAATCGTCACGGCGGATCTGCGGCTGAACCAGCCACGCTACGCCTCGCTGCCCAACATCATGAAGGCCAAGAAGAAGCCGCTCGACGAGAAGACCCCGGCCGACTACGGCGCCGACGTCAAGCCGCGGCTGAAGGTGATCAAGACCGAGGAGCCGGGCGGCCGTAAGGCGGGCGTCAAGGTCAAGAGCGTGGCCGAACTCATCGACAAGCTCAAGAATGAAGCCGGCGTGCTGTAAGCAATCGGAAACGGAGACAAGAACATGGCTATTCTTCTGATTGCCGAACACGACAACGCAACGCTTTCCGACCAGACCGCGAAGGCGCTTTCGGCGGCACTGCAGATCGGTTCGGACGTGCATGTGCTGGTTGCCGGCAAGGGCGCCAAGCCGGCAGCGGACGCCGCCACCAGGCTCAAGGGCGTGAGCAAGGTGCTGCTCGCCGAAGCGGACGAACTCACCGAGCGTCTCGCCGAACCGCTGGCGGCGCTCGTCGTTTCGCTTGCTGAGCCATACGACACGATCATCGCGCCGGCGACCTCCTCGGGCAAGAACGTCTCGCCGCGTGTCGCGGCCCTGCTCGATGTGGCACAGATATCGGAAATCATCGAAGTCGTGTCGCCCGACACCTTCAAGCGGCCGATCTATGCCGGCAACGCCATCCAGACGGTGCAGTCGAGTGACGCCAAGAAGGTCATCACGGTGCGCACCGCTTCCTTCCAGGCGGCTCCCGAGGGCGGCTCGGCCACGGTCGAAACCGTGAAGGCCGCAGCCAACCCCGGCCTGTCCACCTTCGTCGAGAACAAGCTCTCGGAGACCGATCGTCCGGAGCTGACCTCGGCCAAGATCATCATTTCGGGCGGTCGCGCGCTGGGCTCCTCCGAGAAGTTCCAGGAGGTCATCCTGCCGGTCGCCGACAAGCTCGGTGCGGCCGTCGGCGCATCTCGCGCCGCCGTCGATGCCGGCTATGCGCCGAACGACTGGCAGGTCGGCCAGACCGGCAAGGTGGTAGCTCCCGACCTTTACATTGCCGTCGGCATCTCCGGCGCCATCCAGCACCTTGCCGGCATGAAGGATTCGAAGGTCATCGTTGCCATCAACAAGGACGAGGAGGCGCCGATCTTCCAGGTCGCCGACTACGGTCTCGTCGGCGACCTCTTCGTCATTCTGCCGGAACTGCAAAAGGCGCTTTGACGCCTTCTGCCAAAGCGTATTAAATTCTGAGGGGTGGGGTAGACGAAGTCGCCCCGCCCTTTTAGTGTGCACTGCACAAAAAACAGGCCGCAAAGGCCTCGACGGGATCGGGTAATGAGCAAGATCGAGACGATCGGCATCATCGGCGCGGGCCAGATGGGCGGCGGCATCGCCCATGTATCCGCTCTGGCGGGCTACAAGGTGCTGGTTTACGACATTTCGCCCGACCGCATCGAAAAGGGCATCGCCACGATCAGCGGCAACATGGCCCGTCAGGTCGGGTCCGGCAAGCTCGAGGAAAAGCTGCGCAACGAGGCGATGGCGCGCATTTCGTCTGCACCGGCCATGGCTGACCTTGCGGGCGCCGATCTGGTGATCGAAGCAGCGACCGAGGACGAGACGGTCAAACGCAAGATCTATGCCCAGCTCTGCCCGCAGCTCAACCCCGAGGCCATCCTGGCGACGAACACGTCGTCGATCTCGATCACGCGGCTGGCTTCGCAGACCGACCGGCCGGAGCGCTTCATCGGCATACATTTCATGAACCCGGTTCCGGTGATGAAGCTGGTCGAACTGGTGCGCGGCATCGCCACCGAGGACCAGACCTTCGAGGCGGCAAAAACCTATGTGAAGCAGCTCGACAAGACGATCACCGTCTCGGAGGATTTCCCGGCCTTCATCGTCAACCGCATCCTGCTGCCGATGATTAACGAGGCGATCTATACGCTCTATGAAGGTGTCGGCTCGGTCGACGCCATCGACACCGCCATGAAGCTCGGCGCCAACCATCCGATGGGGCCGCTGCAGCTTGCAGATTTCATCGGGCTGGATACCTGCCTGTCGATCATGCAGGTGCTGCATGACGGCCTGTCGGATTCGAAATACCGCCCCTGCCCGCTGCTGGTCAAATATGTCGAGGCCGGCTGGCTCGGCCGCAAGACCGGGCGCGGCTTCTACGACTATCGCGGCGAACACCCCGTTCCGACACGCTGATCGCCGTCGCTACCAGCGCACGAAAAGCCGCCCGCCGAGCGCCCCGAGCACGGCAAGGATGGCGATCGCGACAGTGTACCAGGTGGCAACGAAAAGCGGCGAATCATCGAAACAATGCGCGGCATAGAAGGTCGCCGCCAGCCCGCCGGCAAGCAGGCCCGCTACCGCACCGGCAAGCACCGGCCGTGTTGGCGCGCCATGGCGCAGCACCGCGAGAAAGACGGCAAGCGGGCCGATGCCGATCAGCGGAATGAACGTCATGCAGATGATCATGTTGGTGCCGACCAGGCGCGTGCCCCAGTCGGACGCAGGCACGACGAGGAGTTCGAGAATCACGGCCACAATCACCAGCAGCGGGGCGATGATCATCCAGATCGCCGCCCGGCCGGTCGATGCTCCGGGTGCCGACAGCGCGCGGACCAAGACAAAGGCGCTGACGGCAAGAGCAATAGTGAAGACGAATTTCGACAGGAACCGCATCGTGTGCATGGCAAATGCGATGTCGGGGCGCGGGCCGATCGTCAGCCAGAAAACCGCGGCCGCGATCACGATGGCCGCGCCGGTGGCAAGCCACCAGGCGGCGCCCAGCGGCAGCGCCTTGCTGCGGGCATCGGCATCGAGCGCCTTGATGAGATCTTCGGTCCTCATGTTATTCCCGCCCCGCCCCGAACCGTTTGGCAATGGCGGCAAGCCCGCGGTGCAGCGACACCCGCACCGCCGTCTCGCTGATGCCGAATTTCGCCGCCGTCTCGCCGATCGAACGGCCTTCGACCGATACTGCCGAGACCACCGAACGCTGCGCCGGCGACAGGCCGTCGAGTGCTCGGTTGATGTCGCGCTCGCTGACCGTCTCCGCTTCCGGCTCGGCAAAGGTCTCGGCGATTTCGTCGATCTCGATCTCGATCCGCCGGCCGCGCCGCCGAAACGCATCGATCAGCTTGAAGCGCGCTATGGCATAGACCCAAGGCAACACCGGCGCATCATGGCGCCATGTATGCCGTTTCACATGAATGGCCAGCAAGGTTTCCTGCACGACATCCTCGGGATCGACCCCGCCCTGCACGATCTTGCGCCTGGCAAAGCCACGAACGAGAGCGGCGATCCGGTGCAGACAGTCGGCATAGGCCCTTTCGTCTCCAGCGATCGCGGCCCGCAGCAGCCGGGAAAGCTCGGCTTCGTCCTTGCCGGTCACAAGACTTCACTCCCCGATATTCGCGTCTCGGCGCTGATTTGTTACGTGGCCGGCGAAATAATGTCCAAGACAAAGTACGTGGAAACCACGAAAGTTTGCTGGTGAGAAGCGGTGGCCGCAGGCCATGAAATGCCGGTGGCTGTGCTTTTCAAGCTTCGAGCCGTAGCGCGCAACTTTCACTTGGCGACTCTGCGCAACCTCAAATGCCACCCAACTGCGAGCGGTTGAAAATCCGTCTCAAAGAGTTGCCACGCCCGATCGGAGTTAATGACCACGCGGCGCAAACAATATGCCTGCCGCCGCGAGTACGGCGATCGCCCCGCCCGCCAAGTCCCACGTATCCGGCCGATGCCCTTCGGCCAGCCACAGCCAGAGCAGGGATGCGAGGATATAGATGCCTCCATAGGCGGCGTAGGCGCGGCCCGCATAGTCGCTAGGCACCAGCGTTAGCAGATAGGCGAACAGCATCAGGGACGCGACGCCCGGCACCAGCCAGAGGATCGGTTTGCCTTGCCGCAACCAGGCCCAGAAGGCGAAGCATCCGGCAATCTCAGCCAGGGCGGCGGCCGCGAACGTCAGGAAGGTGCTGAGAAGAACTGGCATGCGGTCGAGTCTGTCACAGGCGCGTCGTGATGACCACCAGCCAGTCAGGCAATGCCCGCTCAAGCCCGGTTTGAAAGGTACGGTCGAACCCGGTCAGAGTCATAGCGCCGGCGATGACGAGCAGCGCGCCAAGAACCATCTTGATGCCGCTCGAAGCGCCCAGCATCAGGCCCCGCCAGCGTAGCAGCGCTTCACGGGACATCAATGCCAGCGCCAGGAGCGGCAACGAGGTGCCGATGCCGAAAGCCAGCATGGTCAACACCACCATGCCGAGATTTTCGCCGCGCGCGGCCATAATGGACGCTGCGCCGAGGGTCGGCCCGACGCAAGGCGTCCATACCGCGCCAAGGAGCAGTCCGACACCGAACTGGCCCGATATGCCGGAGGTGGAGACGCCACCGAAGCGGCTTTGCGTCCAGTTGCTTACCGGACCGGCCGCCACGGCAAATTGCGTCTGAAAACGCGGCACGAGCAGCACGGCTCCGACCAGGATCAAAAGCACGGCGGCGGCCGAGCGAAACACCGTCATGTCGAGGCCGATCGAAAAGCCGATGGTGGCAACAAACACCCCGATCGCGGTGAAGGAGACGGCGACGCCGGCGGCCAAAGCCAGCGGTGCCAGCCGGTGTTCGGCCAGGGCGCCGGTCAGAATCACCGGCAGCAGCGGCAGCACGCAGGGTGAAAGGATCGACAGAATGCCGGCAAGCAGGGCAAGCAGCATGTTACAGCGCCTTCCTGAGCAGCGCTTCAATAACAGCCGGGTCGGTCTGGCCGGTCTGCCGGTCGATTTCCTTGCCGCCCTTGTAGACAATCATCGTGCTCTGCATCTGCACGTGGTAGCGTGCGAGGACCTCCTTTTGCGTGTCGAAATCGACATCGAATTTCTTCATGGTCCTGAAGTCGGGAGACGCGAGGAGTGCTGCCACGATAGGCTTTTGCGCCTGGCAGACCTCGCACCAAGGCGCCGTAACGTGGATGATCACCGGCTTGCTGGACTTAAGCGCTTCGTCGAAGCCGGCAATGGTTTCGTCGCCGTTGTGGGCGAACGCTGGGCCGGCGGCAGCGGCGATGCCGGCGGTGGCTGAGAGCATCAGGAAGTGACGACGTTGCATGTTATGCAATCTCCTTGAGGTTGGATGGCGCGAGTTCAGGGCGAAATGGTCAAACAAAAGATCAGCGGCCTCGGCCGCCGCCTCCGGTGCGGTGATGGTGAGAACCACGTCGCGCGCGCTGCTCTTCAAATCAAAGGTCAGGAACGCGCAGCAGGTTCGCTCCTTGCGCATCAGCTCGCGCACCTCGTCCAGAGCTTCCGGCTCATAGGTCAGCGACAGCGACAGCGGCGCGCGATCTGCACGCCGCAAGGACCGTCGCGCCAGGGCGCGGATGCCGGCGACACGCTCCTTGAAATCGGAAGCACCAAGGGTGCAGGCGATCGACAGGGCATCATCTTGGGCGGTCGAGGGCACCAGACGGACCACAGCCGCATTCCTCTTGGGCCATCAATGACTGAAACGTGGCGTTGGGCGCAGCTTTGCGACGCGAGAGGAGATATAGCCCGCCGATCGGAACGGCCAACGCGAGCAGGCCGAGGCCCCAGGTACAGGCGGCACCGCCGATGGCAGCCAGGCTGGTGCCTAGCAGCGCCGCCGGTATGAAGCTGACCGTGCAGCAGGCCGCACAAGCGGCTGTTGCGACGCCGGCCCATTTTAGGGTGGTTTTCATCGAAACGGCCTTTCCCGATTTCTAATCTTGGCAGGACGGTACTTCTTCAAGTAACTTGAGGTTCAAGGAGTATCTGGCGATGAACCTTCACATCCGCGTGTTCACAATCGGCGCCCTTGCCAAGGCCGCAGGCGTCACGACCCCGACCATTCGCTATTATGAAGAGATCGGTTTGCTGCCTCCTGCCCAGCGCACGGCCGGTGGGCAGCGCAGCTATGATCACGACGATCTCGGCCGGCTGACCTTCATCAAGCAATGCCGGGACTTCGGATTCAGCATCGACCAAGTGCGCGTGTTGCTGAACCTTTCGATCAGCACTAGCCGCGATTGCGTCGAGACACGTGATATTGCCCAGCAGCATCTCGACGAGGTGCGCCACAAGCTCGCAGAGCTACGCTTGCTCGAGCGCCGGCTTGAGAGCTTTGTGACGCGCTGCAATGTTTCCTGTGCTGGCGGCCCCGGCCAGGACTGCGTGATTTTCAAGGACATGGCGACACCAGCAAAAAGCGGCTGCTGCGGATAGTCAGCCGCTGCGAACGATGCGCCTCATATTGGTCGACCGTCAGCCATGACTCACGACCAAATTCCCCCGGGCGCTGGTCTTTTTCCGGCGGGTCTGTGCCATCCGATGCCGCGCGTCATACGTTCGAAAGGCTGCCCCCCTCCATCACGCAGAATTGTCCGTCTGGCACGGGGTTTGTGCGCCTCGGCGACGGATTGAAGCAGCCAGCAATGTTGACTGTGCTAGTCATGTATTGATAGGTGCAGCGTGCCAAACCAAAGCCCATCGAAATCGAGGACGATACCATGAAATATGCTCTTTCCGCCCTTGCCGGTGCGATAGCACTTGCAATCGGCCTGATCGCCGGCCCGGCAATGGCCGAGGACGAGGGCATCGTCGTCTACAACGCCCAGCACGAAAACCTGACCAAGGCCTGGGCGGAAGGGTTCACCAAGGAAACCGGCATCAAGGTCACCGTCCGCAACGGCGGCGACAGCGATTTCTCCAATCAGATCGTTGCCGAAGGCACCTCTTCGCCCGCCGATGTGTTCCTGACGGAGAACTCGCCGGCCATGGTGCTGGTCGAGACGGCCGGCCTATTCGCGCCGGTCGACGCCGAGACGCTGGCCCAGGTTCCGCAGGAGTACCAGCCGGCCAGCGGCAAATGGGTCGGCGTTGCCGCGCGCAGCACCGTCTTTGCCTACAACAAGACCAAACTGAGCGCCGACCAGCTTCCCAAATCGCTCCTCGATCTCGCCGATTCGAGCTGGAAGGGCCGCTGGGCCGCCTCGCCGTCCGGCGCCGATTTCCAGGCGATCGTCAGCGCCTTGCTTCAGCTCAAGGGTGAGACCGCTACGGCCGACTGGCTGAAGGCGATGAAAGAGAACTTTACCGCCTATAAGGGCAACAGCACCGTGATGAAGGCGGTCAATGCCGGCGAGATCGATGGCGGCGTGATCTACCACTATTACTATTTCGGCGATCAGGCCAAGACCGGCGAGAACAGCAAGAATGTCGAGCTTCACTATTTCAAGCACCAGGATCCGGGTGCTTTCGTCTCGATTTCCGGCGGCGGCGTGCTGGCGTCGAGCAAGCATAAGAAGGAAGCACAAGCTTTCCTGAAATGGGTCACCGGCAAGGGTGGCCAGGACGTGCTGAAAACCGGCGATTCCTTCGAATACGCAGTCGGCAAGGGCGCCGAGTCCAATCCGAAGCTGGTGCCGCTGGCTGATCTGCAGGCCCCGAAAGTCGACCCGACGGCACTGAACTCGAAGAAGGTGACCGACCTGATGACGGCGGCCGGCTTGCTTTAGTCGGCGTTCGTCCTAAAAGGGCAACCGACTGCGCTCCTGTGGGAATTCGCTTTCCGCGGGAGCGCTCTGCTTTCAAGATGGCATTTGCCCATGACCACAAGCTGCTCGCCACAGTATCGGCCGCCGATCGTCTCCGCCTTCGGGCGGAGATGGCGCAACGTCTGATCTGATGCAATCTGCGATCGATCTCGCACCTTCAGGCTTGCCGGCCGACACCGCGGCCGTGCGGGCCCGTCGTTGGGCGGTCTCGTGGATTTCGCTGGCCGCCGTCTTCGTCTCGCTTTTCGCGCTGCTGCCGCTTGCCTTCATCGTCTGGGTGGCGGTGCAGACCGGCGGGGAAACCGTGACGGCGCTGGTCTTCAGGCCGCGCGTCGGCGAGCTTCTGGTCAACACCAGTCTGCTGGTGGTGCTGGCCGTGCCGATCTCGATCGTGCTGTCGGTGGCGCTGGCCTGGCTCACCGAGCGCAGCGATCTGCCGGGGGCCCGCCTATGGGCCTGGCTGTCGGTGGCGCCGCTCGCCATTCCCGCCTTCGTCCATAGTTACGCTTGGATCACCATGGTGCCCAGACTGCACGGGCTGTGGGCCGGCGTGCTTGTGTCCGTTATCGCCTATTTCCCGTTCCTCTATCTGCCGGTGGCGGCAGCTCTGCGCCGGCTCGATCCGGCTCTCGAGGATGCCGCCGCGGCCCTCGGGCTTGGCCCATGGCGCGTGTTCCGGCGTGTCGTGCTGCCGCAGCTCCGGCTCGCCATCTGCGGCGGCTCCCTGCTTGTCGGCCTGCATCTGCTGGCCGAATACGGCCTCTACGTGTTCATCCGCTTCGACACCTTCACCACCGCCATCGTCGACCAGTTCCAGTCGACCTTCAACGGCCCCGCCGCCAACATGCTGGCCGGCGTGCTGGTGACCTGCTGCTTCGTGCTGCTCGGGCTGGAGGTGCTGGTGCGCGGCGAGGAACGCTATGCCCGCGTCGGCTCGGGCGCTGCGCGCCATCAGCAGCGCACGACCCTGGGGCGAGCCACCATTCCTTGCCTGCTGCTGCCGGCTCTCACCACGCTGCTGGCGCTCGGCGTGCCGTTCGTCACGATCGGCCGCTGGCTTATGGCCGGCGGCGCCGAGGTCTGGCGGCTCGACGAGATCGGCCTGGCGCTTGGCCAGACGCTGTTTCTGGCGCTTGCCGGCGCGCTGCTCGCCACCGTTGCGGCAATGCCCATGGCGTGGATCTCCATCCGCGCGCCGGGGCGGCTGCAGCGCATTCTGGAGGGCTGCAACTATATCGTCGGCGCGCTGCCCGGCGTCGTCATCGCGCTGGCGCTGGTCACCATCACCGTGCGCATCGCCATGCCGCTCTACCAGACGCTGTTCACCATCCTGGTCGCTTACGCCCTGATGTTCCTGCCGCGCGCGCTGATCAGCCTCAGGGCGTCGATCGCACAGGCGCCGGTCGAGCTCGAACGCGCCGCCTCCAGCCTCGGCCGGTCGCCGCTCAAGGCGCTGTGGTCGACGACCATCCGGCTGTCGGCGCCGGGTGCCGCGGCCGGCATGGCATTGGTCGCGCTGGGCATCATGAACGAGTTGACCGCAACCCAGATGCTGGCACCCAACGGCACCCGCACGCTGGCGATGGCGTTCTGGTCCTATAGCGGCGAGATCGACTATGCGTCGGCGGCGCCTTATGCGCTGATCATGGTGGCGATGTCGCTGCCTTTGACCTGGCTGCTCTACGTCCAGTCGAAGCGGATGGCCGGGCGATGAGCTTTCTCGAACTGAGCGGCATCCACAAGCACTACGGCCCAGTGGCCGCACTTGCCGGCGTCGACCTCAGCGTGGCCAGCGGCAGCCGCACGGCCATCGTCGGGCCGTCCGGTTGCGGCAAAACCACCTTGCTGCGGCTGATCGCCGGCTTCGAGGCGCCGGACCAGGGTCGCATCGTGCTCGATGGCGAGGTGCTGGCCGATGGCGACACGGCCGTGCCGGCGCATCGCCGCGGCATCGGGCTGGTGGCGCAGGACGGCGCTCTATTCCCGCATCTGAGCATCGCCGCGAATATTGGGTTCGGCATGGGCCGTCACGAGGAAAAGCGCAACGAGCGCATCGCCGAGCTCGCTTATGTCGTCGGGCTGGACAAAGGGATCCTGAAGCGCCGCCCGCACGAACTCTCCGGCGGCCAGCAGCAGCGTGTCGCGTTGGCCCGCGCCATGGCCATGAAGCCGCGGCTGATGCTGCTCGATGAGCCGTTCTCGGCGCTCGACACCGGCCTGCGCGCCTCAATGCGCAAGGCCGTGGCCGAGCTTCTCGAAACAGCCGGCATCACCACGATCCTGGTCACCCATGATCAGGCCGAGGCGCTGTCCTTCGCCAGCCAGGTCGCGGTGATGCGCGACGGCAAATTCTCGCAGGTCGGCACGCCGCGCGACCTCTATTTCAGGCCGAAGGACAGGATGATCGCCGAGTTCCTCGGCGACGCCATCGTCCTGCCGGCCAGGATCGCCGATGGCTTCGCCACCTCGCCGCTCGGCCGCATCGCCGTCGACAGCACGGAGCGGCGCGACGTCGCCCGCATCATGCTGCGGCCCGAGCAGGTGCTGCTGAAAAGAACCTCGCGTGAAGGCATGTCGGGCACTGCGGACATGCTGTTCGGCGAGGTGACGGAATCCGAATTTGCCGGCTCGATGTGCACGATCGCCGTGCGTCTCTTGAACAGTCCCGATCCGCCCGACGCCGCCGCCATCGGCAACACGCCATTGATCCTGCGCAAGCCGGGCATGGACGCCCCGGCAGTCGGCGAGATCGTCCGGCTGACCGTATCGGGCAAGGCGCATGTGTTTGCCTGAACGGTTTGTACAAGGCCGACCTCAATCGACCCGTTTGCCCGCCTGATCGAACCAGTGCAGCTTTTCGGACCTGGCCACGACGCGCAATTGGTCGCCGGGCCTGGCGCTGGCGCGACCTGAGACGCGTACGACGATGCGGCTGCCGGCTGCCGCGCAGTGGAGAAAGCTTTCGGCACCGACCGGTTCGACGGCTTCGACCGTCGCCGGCAGCGCAAGCGCGCCGGACGGCGCCTCTGCCGCGAAAGTGATATCGGCATCCTCCGGACGAAACCCGAGTGTCACCGCCTTGCTTTGTCCAGGCGCCAAGCCAACCATCGTACCGTCCGCCAGTGCCGAGCCGGACGAGCCCCCCGTCAGCGCCAGGAGATTCATCGGCGGCGCACCAATGAAGGAAGCGACGAAGGTCGACGCCGGCTTCTCGTACACATCGAGCGGCGCGCCGATCTGCTCGACCAGTCCGGCGTTCATGACAACGAGGATGTCGGCCAGCGTCATCGCCTCAAGCTGGTCGTGGGTAACATAAACCGAGGTGACACCGAGCGAGCGCTGCAAATTCTTGATCTCGACGCGCATCTGCCCGCGCAATTTCGCATCGAGGTTGGACAAGGGCTCGTCGAACAGGAAGACTTTCGGGTTGCGCACGATGGCACGGCCCATGGCGACACGCTGGCGCTGGCCGCCGGAAAGCTCGCGCGGGCGCCGGTCGAGAAGCGCCGAAAGCTCCAGCACCTTGGCGGTCGAACGCACCCTGCTGTCGATCTCGTCCTTCGGCGTGCCGCGGTTGCGCAGGCCATAGGCCATGTTGTCATAGACCTTCATATGCGGGTAAAGCGCGTAGTTCTGGAACACCATGGCGATGTCGCGCTCGGTCGGGCCAATGGCGTTGACCACCTTGCCGTCGATGGCGACTGTACCGGCAGAAATGGTCTCCAGCCCGGCGATCATCCTCAGCAGCGTAGACTTGCCGCAGCCCGAGGGGCCGACCAGAACACAAAGCTCCTTGTCGGGAATGGCAATGGAAACGCCCTTCACGGCTTCGATGCCGCCGGGATAGATCTTCTTCACGTCCTTCAGATCGACGGTCGCCATCGGCTTCTCACTTTTCGGATTCGACCAGGCCGCGCACGAACCAGCGTTGCATCAGCACGACCACCAGGATCGGCGGCACGATGGCTAGCATTGCCGTGACCATGACCAGGTGCCATTGCGTGTCAGCATCGGCGAAGGAAACCATCTTTCTCAGCGCGATGACGATGGTGTTCATATCGTTACTGTTGGTGACGAGCAGCGGCCAAAGATACTGCGTCCAGCCGTAGATGAAGAGGATTACGAACAGAGCCGCGATGTTGGTGCGAGACAGTGGCAGGAGGATATCGAAGAAGAAGCGCCACGGCCCGGCACCGTCGACACGCGCCGCCTCGACCAATTCGCCCGGTATGGTCATGAAAAACTGGCGAAACAGCAGCGTCGCGGTGGCCGAAGCGATCAAAGGGATGATCAGGCCGGCATAGGTGTCGATCATGCCGAGATCGACCATCACCTTGTAGGTCGGCAGGATGCGCACCTCGACCGGAAGCATCAAGGTGATGAAGATCAACCAGAAGAAGGTCATGCGCAGCGGAAAGCGGAAGAACACGATCGCGTAGGCCGACAGGATCGAGATGAAGATCTTTCCCACCGCAACGCCGAGCGCCATGATCGTGGTGTTGAGGAGCAGTCTGCCGACGCTGACACCGCCGATGCGACCAATACCGCCGAACAGCGCCTCGCTGTAGTTGTTCCAGAGCTGGTCGCCGGGCAAGAGCGGCAGCGGCGGCCTGAGGATCGTTTGCAGCGTGTGTGTCGAGGCAACGAAGGTGTAGTAGATCGGAAAAGCCACGATCAATATGCCAAGGATGAGCACGGCATGGGCGATGAAGGTGCGGAGCGGGGACTGGCCGATCATCGCTGCCCTCAACCGTAATGGACTTTGCGTTCCACGTAGCGGAACTGGATAGCAGTAAGCGCAATGACGATGGCCATCAGGATGACCGACTGCGCCGCCGAATCGCCGAGGATCAGATTGACGAAGCCGTCATTGTAGACCTTGTAGACCAGCGTCTCGGTCGTCTTGCCCGGCCCGCCGCCGGTGACGGCATGAACGATGCCGAACGTGTCGAACAGGGCATAGACCGTGTTGACGACCAGCAGGAAAAAGGTTGTCGGCGCAAGCAGCGGGAAGACGATAGTCCAGAAGCGCTTGGTCTCGCCGGCGCCATCCATGGCCGCCGCCTCGATCAGCGTTTTCGGCACCGCCTGCAGGCCGGCAACGAAGAACAGGAAATTGTAACTGATCTGCTTCCAGGCAGCCGCCGACACCAGCAGGATCATGGCGTGGGTGCCGTTGAGCAGCGGATCCCACGCGATGCCGAGGCTTCTCAGCAAATAAGCCAACGACCCGATCGAAGGATTGAACAGAAAAAGCCACAGCATGCCGGCAATCGCCGGCGCCACGGCATATGGCCATATCAACAGTGTGCGGTAGAGGCCTTTGCCGCGCACGGCCTTCTCGGCCATGACCGCGAGCAGCAGGGCCACAACCATGGCAACGATCGCGGTCGCAAGAGAGAACACCACCGTGACCTTGATCGAGTTGAGGTAGGCCGGATCGGCCAGCACCTTCCGGAAATTGGCAAACCAGACAAACCGGCTCCTCAGCCCGAACGGGTCTTGCCTGAGCATCGACTGGTAAAGCGCCTGACCGGCCGGCCAATAGAAGAAAACCAGTGTTATGGCGAGTTGTGGCGCCACCAGCAGGTAGGGCAGGATCTTGTTGGGAAAGACGACGCGTGGAGACAGGCTGATTTCCCTCGCTATTCAGGTATCGCCCACGCGAGCTCGCGTGGGCGATATTCCAACCGACTAACCGAGATAATCCCGTCAGTTCTCCAGCGCTTCCTTGATCGCGGCGTTGCCGCGCGTGACCGCATTGTCGAGCGCCTGCTGAGCGGTTTGCTGGCCGGCCAGCATCTTCTCGAGCTCCTCGTTCTGGATATCACGCACCTGCGGCAGATTCGGCAGGCGCACGCCCTTCGAGTTGTCGGTCGGCGCCTTGCCCGTCATCTGCAGGATGGGTGTCTCGCGGCCGGGGTGTTTGTCATAGAAGCCTGATTTCTTAGTCGCCTCGTATGCCGCAAGCGTCACTGGCAGGTATCCCGACTTCTGGTGCAGATATTCCTGCACATCTGTCTTGGACAGATAGGCAAAGAAGGCCGCGACGCCCTTGTATTCCTCGTCCGACTTGTTGCCGAACACCCACAGGCTGGCACCGCCCGGCGTGGTGTTCTGTGGTGCGCCCTTGGCGTCGGTATCGTAGGGAAGCTGGCCGATGCCATAGTTCATGCCGGACTTGACGATGTCGCCGAGGCCGCCTGACGATTCGGTGAAGATGCCGCATTCGCCGGCGAGGAATATCTGCTTGGCTTCGGAGGTGCGTCCGCCATACTTGAATGTGCCGTCCTTGGCCAAGTCAGCGAGCGCCTGGAAGTGGTTGACGAAAATCGGCGCATTGATCTTGAGTTCGACATCACCTCCGGCCAGGCCATTCTGCTGGGTAGCCCAAGGCACGTCATTCCACGCTGCGAAATTCTCCAGATGGATCCAGGTCAGCCAGGTCGAGGTGTAGCCGCAAGGGGCGGCGCCGCTCGTTTTGATCTTCTTGGCAGCTTCCCACACCTCGTTCCAGGTCTTGGGCGGGCTGTTCACGTCGAGGCCGGCCTTCTGGAAGATGTCCTTGTTGTAGTAGAGGATCGGCGAGGAGGAGTTGTAGGGGAAGGACAGCATGGTGCCGTCCGGCTTCGAATAATAGCCGACGATGCCGGGCAGATACTGGCTCTTGTCGAAGGTCATCCCAGCACTGGTCAGCACATCGGCCGCCGGTTTGATCGCACCCTCGGCCGCCATCATCACGCCGGTACCGACGTCGAACACCTGGAGGATATCGGGCGCCTGTCCGGCGCGGAAGGCCGCTATGCCCGCATTCAGCGTCTCCGGATAGGTGCCCTTGAACACCGGAACGAGCTCATAGTCGCTCTGGCTGGCGTTGAAATCCTTGGAGATCTTGTCGACGACCTCGGCGTTGGCACCGGTCATGGCGTGCCACCAGCTGATCTGCGTGACGGCGAAGGCGGAGGTGGTGGAAAGCAGGGTCAAGGTGGCGGCAATACCGGCCGCGAAGCCGAAGAACTTCATGTTTCATCTCCCGTTTGTCATTGGCGAAAGGGGCGCTTCCGCAAAGCCAATATGTGGCGCTGATGACAATCGGACAACGGTTTTGTTGCGGATCAATGAACATCGTTTCCGACTAAAGTGCGCTCGCTACCGAAAGCGCGGCGTCAGGGGACTGCACCACCGCCCCTCTCGGCAGAGCGGCATGCACTTGTCTGGTTTCCCCCGAAAAGACCCGCCTCATGACCCGCGGGTTAACCATTCGTTAAAATCTCCAAGGGCTAATCAGTCACACCTCCCCTGTTTTTTTGGCAGACCGAGTGAACCCAGGATGCTGACGGTCTATAACTGTATTGTAAGTCAGCACGACCTGAGACTGGTCGCACTTGCCGCCCTCGTCTGCGGCATTTCCTGCTTCTCAGCAGTTAATCTCCTTAAGCATGTCGGCCGATCGACCGACCGAAATCGGCTTGTCTGGCTGATGATCGCCGCAACTTCGACCGGGTTCGGCATATGGGCGACGCATTTCATCGCCATGACTGCGTTTACGCCGGGAATACCAAACGCATACAATCCGGGATTATCCGCCTTTTCGCTTGCCGCCGCCGTCATCCTGACCGCGCTTGGGATGTGGGTTGCCACCTTGCGCCGCGGCATCGACCATTTCCTCGTCGGCGGCGCCATTCTCGGTGGCGCCATCGCGACGATGCACTACATCGGCATGGCGGCATTCGAGGTGGAAGGCCGGATCGTGTGGAACCTGCCCCTTGTCGCGATATCGCTTCTGGCCGGCGGGACGCTCGCGGCAGTGGCGCTTCTTGTCGTCTTGCGCCGCCCATCCGCGCTCGCGACGCTCGGCGGCGCCGTGCTTTTGACGCTGGCGATCTGCAGCTTGCATTTCATCGCGATGGCCGCAGTGTCGATCTTTCCGGATTCCTCGATTGAAATATCCGAACATTCAATCGACCCCGTTTCCCAGGCGTTTGCCGCAGCAGTCGCCAGCCTGGTAATCCTTGTGCTGTCGGGCGCCGCCCTGTGGATCGACCTGCGTTTTCGCGGCCAGAAGCTCGAGGCCGATCGCATGCACGATCTCGCCAATGCCGCTGTCGAAGGTCTGATCGTTTGCGATGGCACCCGCATCGTCAGCGCCAATGACAGCATGGCGAAACTGACGGGCACGGCGACAGCCACCCTGAACACGATGCAGCTCGGCGACCTTTTCGACGAACGGAGCACAGCCGATATATCCGGCTTCGGCGAGCAGGCGCAGGAAGCGAAATTGAGGGGCAGCGACGGCACGAGAATTCCTGTCGAGCTGATCGCCAGGAAGATCACGTACTGCGGCAGGCCTCATACAGTGCTTGCCGTTCGCGACGTCCGCGAGCGCAAAAAGGCGGAAGAAGAGATCCTCCGCCTCGCACATTTCGACCCACTTACCGGGCTTGCCAATCGCCGAAGCTTTTCTTCCCGGCTCGAAGCGGAAATCGCATCGATGGATCGTAGCGGCAAGGATGGATATCTGGCGCTCCTGCTGCTTGACCTCGACCGGTTCAAGCAAGTCAACGACCTCTATGGCCACAGCGCCGGCGACGCCATGCTGCAGAAGCTGGCGCACTGCATTTCCGGCATCCCGCGCCACGGACAGATGCTCGCGCGCCTCGGCGGCGACGAATTTGCCATCATAGCTCCGAACCTCCCCGACCCACTGGCCGCGGGTCGCATAGCCGAGGATGTGCTGGCTGCGATCCGGGAGGAAAACAGAGTTTCAGTCGGCTACGGTCTTGTCTCGGCCAGCATCGGCATCGCCTTCTTTCCGCTGGATGCCGAAGACCAGGCCGGCCTGATCAGCCATGCCGATACGGCACTCCATCGCGCCAAGACCGAGGGCAGGGACACTTACCGGTTTTTCGAGGTAGCCATGGGCACCGCGGCCCGCGACAAGCGCGTGATGGAGCATGAATTGCGCCAGGCGATCGCCCGCAAGGAGTTCCACCTCGTCTACCAGCCGCAGAAGGAGATTCGCAGCGGCAAGATGATCGGCTTCGAAGCCCTGGTCCGTTGGCAGCATCCGGAGCGGGGTGATATTTCCCCGGCCGTTTTCATCCCCATGGCCGAGGACAGCGGCGCCATCGCCCAGATCGGCGACTGGGTGCTGACGACGGCTTGTAACGATGCTGTTCGCTGGACAAACCCGCTGATGGTCGCCGTCAACGTCTCCGCCGTGCAGCTTCACAATCCGAACTTCAGCCGCAAGGTGCACGACGCCCTGGCGAGATCCGGCCTGGCACCCATCAGGCTCGAACTGGAGATCACCGAAACGGCCCTGGTGAAGGACATGCCGCGCGCGCTGGCAACCTTGAGGCAGGTCAAGGCGCTTGGCGTGCATGTGGCGATGGACGATTTTGGCACCGGCTACTCTTCGCTATCCAACCTTAGCGCGTTTCCCTTCGACAAGATCAAGATCGACGGGTCGTTCATCAAATCGGTCGACAAGAACGGCCAGTTCGCGGCGATCGTCCGCGCCGTGCTGGGGCTTGGACGCGGTCTCGGCCTGCCGGTCCTGGCGGAGGGCATCGAGACGCCGGGCGAATTGCAGTTCCTGGACGCCGAGGGTTGCGAGATCGGGCAAGGCTATCATCTCGGCAAGCCGGCTCCGATCGAGACATTCGGCGACCTGACCGGCGTGACAGCTCCGGCAATCCGCACCGCCAGCCGACGCGATGCAAGCATTGCCGTGCTGAAGCCGCGCCTGCGCACGGTCTGAGCCTATCCCGGCTGAAGCGCCGTCTCGACGAGCCGCCGGGCGTCCGGCCCGGACCATTCGGCCGGACCGTTCATGTGCGCGATCAGGCAGCCTTCCGCGTCGATCAGCATGGTGACCGGCAGGCCCAGCGCCAGGCCGCGCGTCTTGACGTCGTTGAACAGCGCCATCGTCGCATCGCGATAATAGCCGAGCGCCTTGACGCCGGTGTCCTCGAGGAACTTCTTCGGCTTGGTATCGTCGCCGGCATCGACGTTGACAGCAACAACCTGAAACGCATCGCTGCCCATCTCCTTCTGCAGCGCATCGAGCGCCGGCATTTCGGCGCGGCAAGGTGCGCACCATGTCGCCCACAGATTGAGCAGCACCGTTTTGCCGGCATGGTCGGCGATCGTCGTCGGCTTGCCGTCGGGGCCGTTGAAGGCCAGGCTTTTCAGCGATAGCGGCGGATCCGCCGGCAAAAGCGCGGCAACCTGGCCGGTAGCAGCGGCGGCAATTTTCTTGGCACGGTCGGTCTTGGCAGCGCAGGCAAGGTCGTCCTTGCCGCCGCCGACAGCCACTTGCGCGGGCGCGTTGTTGCCAGAACCGCTTTCCCTGACATATACCGCGACCGCGCCGGCCAGCACGCCCGCAACCAAAGCGGCGAGGATGAGACGCAAAGCCGGGAAAAATCTATTGCCGTCTGCCATTTTTCAAAAACTGCTCCGGAGCACGGGTTATAGCGATGAGCGACAAGAAGGCCAGCAATCAGATGTGGGGCGGACGTTTTGCCTCGGGTCCGGCCGCAATCATGGAAGCGATCAACGCGTCGATCTCGTTCGACCGCAAACTCTACGCGCAGGATATTCGCGGCTCGATCGCCCATAGCGAGATGCTGGCGCAAACCGGCATTATTTCGGCGGCCGATCAAGAAAAAATCGCTCACGGGCTGAACACGATTCTGGCAGAGATCGAGGCCGGCACATTCGAGTTCTCGACCAGGCTGGAAGACATCCACATGAATGTCGAGGCCCGTCTGGCCGAGCTGATCGGCCCCGCCGCCGGCCGCCTGCACACCGCCCGTTCGCGCAACGACCAGGTGGCGGTCGACCTCAGGCTGTGGGTCAAGGACGAATGCTTTCGTGTCGCCGAGGCGCTGAAGGGCCTGATCACGTCATTCCTGGAGCGGGCCGAGGAGCATGCCGCAACGGTGATGCCGGGCTTCACCCACATGCAGGCGGCGCAGCCGGTGACCTTCGGCCACCACTGCATGGCCTATGTCGAGATGTTTGCGCGCGACCTGTCTCGCGTCCGCAACGCGATCGAGCGGATGGACGAAAGCCCGCTCGGTGCGGCCGCGCTTGCCGGCACCAGCTTTCCCATCGACCGGCACCAGACGGCGAAGTCGCTTGGCTTCCGCGAGCCGATGCGCAATTCGCTCGACAGCGTTTCGGACCGCGATTTCGCGCTCGAGTTCTTGGCGATGGCGGCGATCTGCGCGACGCATCTGTCGCGGCTGGCCGAAGAGATCATCATCTGGTCGACGCCGCAATTTGGCTTCGTCAGGCTGTCGGACAGCTTCTCCACAGGCTCTTCGATCATGCCGCAGAAGAAGAACCCCGACGCTGCCGAACTGGTGCGCGGCAAGACCGGCCGCGTCACCGGCCATCTGGTCGGATTGCTCACGGTGATGAAGGGCATGCCGCTGACCTACGGCAAGGACATGCAGGAAGACAAGGAATCCGTATTCGACGCGGCCGAGACGCTCGACCTGATGCTGGCGGCGATGACCGGCATGGTGCGCGACATGACGGTGAACACTGTCGCGATGAAAAAGGCCGCCGGCGCCGGCTATTCGACCGCGACCGACCTCGCCGACTGGCTGGTGCGCACGCTCGGCCTGCCGTTCCGCGAGGCGCACCATATCACTGGCCGGGCGGTGGCGCTGGCCGAGGACAAGAAGATCGGGCTCGATAGGCTTTCGCTGGAGGATCTGCAGTCCATTCACCCAGGCGTCACGGCGGACGTGTTTTCAGTTCTGGCCGTGCAGAACTCGGTAAAGAGCCGCACCAGCTTCGGCGGCACCGCGCCGTCCGAGGTGCGCAAACAGATCCGCTACTGGAAAAAGCGGCTCGCCAAGGCGTAAGACGCGGGGTGCAATGGCCGCAAAACTCGGCTAGAAGCGGCTGCGGGCAACAGTTTCGGACGGATGGCACGATGACCGGAAGCAGGATTTTGGTGACGCTGACGCTGCTGGCAGTAATCGCCACCGTTGCGGCCTGCGGCAGGAAGGCTGCGCTCGATACGCCCTACGCAGCAGCCGTGCAGGCGCGCAAGGACGCCGAGAAGGCCAAGCAACCTCTGCCGCCGGAGCCGGAAAAACCTGTCGAGGACAAGAAATTCATCCTCGACCCGCTGCTCTGATTTTTCGGACCAATCTCGTGAACCATTTCGACTACCGCGACGGCGCACTGCATGCTGAGGACGTGGCGATATCAGATATCGCCGCCAGCGTCGGCACGCCGTTCTATTGTTATTCGACGGCGACGCTGACCAGGCATTTTCGCGTCTTCGCCGAAGCTTTTGCCGGGCTCGACGCCCTCGTCTGCTATGCCATGAAGGCGAATTCCAATCAGGCCGTGCTAAAGGTGCTGGCCAGGCTCGGCGCCGGCGCCGACGTGGTCTCGGAAGGCGAACTGCGCCGCGCTTTGGCCGCCGGCATTCCGGCAAGCAAGATCCTGTTTTCGGGCGTCGGCAAGACTGCGCGCGAAATGGATTTTGCGCTCTCGGCCGGCATTCTCTGTTTCAACGTCGAATCCGAACCGGAGCTGGAGCTGCTGTCGGCCCGCGCCACCGCACTGGGCAAGATCGCGCCGATCTCCCTGCGCATCAACCCAGATGTCGACGCCAGGACGCACAAGAAGATTTCGACTGGGAAGGCCGAGAACAAGTTCGGCATTCCCTGGCAGCAGGCGCGAAAGGTCTATGCCAGCGCGGCTGAGTTGCCCGGCATCAAGATCACCGGCATCGATACCCATATCGGCAGCCAGATCACCGAATTGCAGCCCTTCGACGACGCCTTCGCCCTGCTGGTGGAGCTGGTCGGCGCCTTGCGCGCCGACGGTCATGCCATCGAGCATATCGATGTCGGTGGTGGCCTCGGCATTCCCTACCGGGTCGACAACAACCCGCCGCCTTTGCCCGATGCCTATGCCCAGATCGTCAGGAAGCATGTCGCCAAGCTCGGGCTGAAGGTAATGTTCGAGCCGGGCCGGATGATCGTCGGCAATGCCGGCATCCTGGTCTCGGAGGTGATCTTCGTGAAGGAGGGCGACGCCAAGAACTTCCTCGTCGTCGATGCCGCGATGAACGACCTGATCCGGCCAACGCTTTACGATGCTTTCCACGACATCAAGCCGGTGCTGCAGCAGCCGGCCGCAGCACCGCGCATGAAGGTCGACGTGGTCGGCCCGGTCTGCGAAACCGGCGACTATCTCGGCCTCGACCGCGACTTGCCCCGGCTGAAGGCCGGCGACCTGATCGCTGTCGCCACCGCCGGCGCTTATGGCGCCGTCCAGGCCGGCACCTACAACACCCGCCTACTGGTGCCGGAAGTGCTGGTCGACGGCGACCGCTTCCACGTCGTGCGCCCGCGCCAGACCTACGACGAGCTGATCGGGCTGGATTCGGTGCCTGACTGGTTGAAATAGATCATGACCCCGAAAACTGGGAACCGGTTTTCGGAAACGATCGTGGTCAAACAAAAATGGATCGCCTGCAACGCTACAGCCGGTGCTGAACGCTACAGCCGGTGCTGAATAAGTGCCCTGGTCTCGGCGATCCTGTCCTCGTTCCGGCGATAGAATATCCACTGCTTGATGCGCTTGCTACGCAAAAGCCCTGCTTGGGTCAGCACGCGCATATGCTCGCTGAGCGTTGCCTGGGTGATCCCCAGCTTTTCCGCGATCAGCAGCGCGCAGACGCCGTCCTCGACCAGATCGCCGTCCGTCTGCGGCGGAAAATGCGCGCGCGGGTCCTTCAGCCAATCGAGGATCTGCAGCCTGCGCTCGTTGGCGATCGCTTTGAAGACGTCGACCTCTTGCATTTAGGCACTTTGCCAAGTTACTAATTAATGTCAACTCTGAATGTCAACTCTGGGGGCGAAGCATGCTGCACGGCCACACGATCACCCGCGAGCGCATTGCGGCGATAGAACCCCGCATCCGGCCCTTCGTGCGCCACACGCCGGTGCTGCGTGTCGACATGGCCGATTTCGGCCGTCCGCCTCTCAGCATCGACCTGAAGCTCGAGTGCCTGCAGCATTCCGGCTCGTTCAAGGCGCGTGGTGCGTTCACCAATCTCCTCGAACGGCCGGTTCCCGCAGCTGGCGTCGTCGCCGCATCCGGCGGCAATCACGGCGCCGCCGTCGCCTATGCCGCCATGCGACTCGGCCACAAGGCGACCATCTTTGTTCCCGAAGTGAGCCCGTCGGCCAAGCTGGACCGCATCCGCGGTTACGGCGCCGAGCTGATCGTCGGCGGCGCCCGTTATGCCGAGGCGCTGGCCGCCAGCGAGAGCTTCGCCGAAAAATCCGGCGCGCTGCAGATCCACGCCTTCAACCAGGAGGAGACGCTGGTCGGGCAAGGCACGCTCGGGCTTGAGATCGAGGCCGACCTTCCGGAGCTCGACACGCTGCTGGTCGCCGTCGGCGGCGGCGGCCTGATCGGCGGCATCGCCGCCTGGTTTTCCGGCCGCATCAGGATCATCGCCGTCGAGCCGGAGGGCGCGCCGACGCTTCATCGCGCCTTCGAGGCCGGCCGGCCCGTCGATGCGCCGACCGAGGGCATCGCCGCCGACTCACTCGCGCCAAAGCGTGTCGGCGAAATGATGTTTCCTATCGCCGAGGCTTTCGTCGAGCGCTCGATATTGATCAGCGACGACGACATCATCGCCGCCCAGGCGGCGCTGTGGGACCGGGTGCGAATCATCTCCGAGCCGGGCGGTGCGGCCGCCTTCGCGGCGCTCCTGTCCGGCCGCTACAGGCCGGCTGCGGGCGAGCGCGTTGCCGTTCTGGTCTGCGGCGCAAACGCCAATCCGGCGAAATTCTGACAATATCCGGGGCATTATTGTTCACGTTTTGGGGAACCGCCTCGCCTTCGCCGTGTTTGTTGGTATCCTTAGGTGACGTGCAACCGCCTGGATGCACGAAGTACGCGCTAAGATTTTAGGTCTTCGCATCGTGCTTCCCGAAAATCGACTTTTCGGGTCCATGCGATAGACTCGTGAGGTCCGGGCTGTCCCGCCCGGCCAGGAAGGGCCGATGACGCAACGACCCATCTTCACCAGCCATCGCAGCCTGGCCGGGCGCCTTGCCTTGAGCCGGCTGGCGACGCAGGTCTCAATAATTGTCGAGCGCGGCTGGCCGTTGCTGCTGCCGCTGATCATCGTCGCCAGCCTGTTCCTCAGCATCTCGTGGCTCGGCCTGTTCCCGCTTTTGCCCGATTTGGCGCGGATCGGTCTCATCACGGCATTCGGCGTCGCAGCGCTTGCCGCACTCTATCCATTGCGTTTCTTCCGCACGCCATCCAGGGCCGAGGTCGACCGCCGCATCGAGGCGGCCAATCGATTGCTGCACAGCCCGGTGCAGGTCCAGACCGATCGCCCGAGCGGCAAGGAAAGCATTTTTTCGCAAGCCCTGTGGCGCGAGCATCAGAGGCGCATGGCGGACCGGCTGGGCGACCTTGGCGGCGACGTGCCGCGCACGCGCGTCCCCGAGCATGACCCGTGGGCGTTGCGCGCCGTTGCAGCGCTTTTGTTGGTCACCGCCTTTGCCTTCTCCTTCGGGCCGTCGGGCGGCAGGCTGAGTGACGGCTTCGTTGCCCGTGCCGCGCGCGACGCCGTGCCGCCGCGCATCGACGCCTGGGTGACGCCGCCGGCCTATACCGGCCGGCCGCCGGTATTCCTCACAGCTCCGGTTCTTGCCAACCCAGTCCTTGCCAACAACGTCGATCAAGCGGCCCCAACCTTCACCGTTCCGGAGGGCAGCGATATATCGCTGCGCGTCACCGGCGGTTCGGGCGAGGAAACGCTGAGCTACGCCGACGCCGGCGGCAACACCCGCGCCATCGATCCGACCGGGCCGCAACTCACCAAGCCGGAGGCAAATACGGCAACGGCTTCCAACGTGCGCCAGTTCGCCGGCAAGCTGACGGCCGACGGCACGCTGACGCTGCAATCCGGCGATGGTGACCTCGGCCGCTGGGCCTTCGCGATAATCCCGGACAAGCCGCCGCAGATCCGCTTTGTCGGCGAGCCGAAACGCGCCGTTAACGGCGCCTTCGAACTCAACTACCAGATCGACGACGACTATGGTGCGGCCTCCGCCAAGGCGGTTTTCGCATTGGCCGATCCGCAGGCGCCCGAGGCGCACCCGCTCTATGGCCCGCCGGAAATGCCGCTGTCGTTGCCGCGCCGCGGCGGCAAGGCCAATGCCGCCAGGACGACGAAGGATCTGACCGACCACGTCTGGGCCGGTGGCAACGTCAAGCTGTCGCTCGTCGCCACCGACGGCGCCGGACACACGGCAACCAGCGAAACCAAGACGCTGGTGATGCCGGAGCGGCCATTCTCCAACCCGCTGGCGCGGGCGCTGATCGAGCAGCGCCGCATGCTGGCACTCGACGCCAATAGCAAGGATCGCGTGCTCGATCTGATGGATGCGATCACGCTCAGGCCCGAAGACACGTTCGACAACATGACGCACTACCTCGCCATCATGAGCGCCCGCACCCGGCTGAAGATGGCCGACAGCGACGACCAGTTGCGCGACGAGGTCGCTTACCTCTGGGAGATCGCGCTCGGCATTGAGGAAGGCAATCTTTCGGCGGCCGAGAAGCGGCTGCGCCAGGCGCAGCAGGCGCTGCAGGAGGCGATCAAGAACGGCGCCAGCGACCAAGAGATCGAGAAGGCGATGAAGGAACTGCGCGAGGCGATGAACCAGTTCCTGCAGGAATTCGCAGCGCGGGCGCAGCAGAATCCAAATGCGCCACAGATGCAGCAGAACGGCCAGGAACTGCGCCAGAGCGACATCGACCGCATGATGGACCAGATCGAGAACCTGGCGAAATCCGGCGATCGCGACCAAGCGCAGCAATTGCTGTCGGAGCTGCAGGACATGATGAACAATCTGCAGGCAGGCCGCCAGCAGCAAGGCGGCCAGCAGGATAGCGAGATGCGCCAGCAGATGGACAAGCTGGGCGAGATCATGCGGCGCCAGCAGGAGATGATGAACGACACTTTCCGTATGGATCAGATGCAGCGCGGCCAGCAACAGCGCGGGCAGAATCGCGACGAGCAGCTCGGCGAGAACGGTGAGCAAGGCCCGATGGGCGAAGAGGGCAAGCCCGGCCCGGGCGACGACCGCGATCCGCTCGGCCGGCCGAAGCCGATGACGCCGCAGGAATTTGCCGATGCGCTGAAGCAATTGCAGGAAGGCCAGGGCAAGCTGCAGAGCGAGCTCGAACAATTGAGGAAGGGCCTCGAAGGCATGGGCCTCGACCCCAATGAGGGATTTGGCGAGGCCGGCAAATCCATGGGCAATGCCGAACAGGCGCTCGGCGAGGGCGAGGGCGACCAAGCCGTCGGTCACCAGGGCCGCGCATTGGAAGCCTTGCGCAAGGGCGCCAAGGACATGATGAAGCAATTGCAGGCGATGCAAGGCGACCAAGGCGGCAACGGGCAGGGCGGACGCCAGCAGAATGCCGATCGTGACCCGCTCGGGCGGCCCCGCACCAGCGAGGGTCCCGATGACGGAAGTTCGGTGAGAGTGCCTGACGAGATTGACGTGCAGCGCGCCCGCCAGATCCTCGAAGCGATCCGCAAGCGGCTCGGTAACGCGCTCAGCCCCGATATCGAGCGCAGCTATCTGGAGCGGTTGCTGGAGCTGAAGTAAGGCTGCCCTCTATATTCGGAAGATCGCCGTGCGCGGTCCGTGGTGACCGCCATCGCCGGACTGAGCGACATGTTTAACGGTTGGTGAACGCCTCGCGAATCGCCTCTTCCATCCCGTCGATAGCCTCGCCGGAAGCGTTCGGATTGCGCCGCAGCACTACGTTCGAGGAATCGATGTCGCCGAACCCGTCGGCGGCCGTAAGTTCGCGGCAGCCGGCCGGGATGTTGCTGCGCGAGATCGGCGCAATCGCCAACCCGGAGGTGACGGCGAGCCGCAGGCCGCCATTGGTATCGCTGGTGTAGGCGACACGGTAGGCGAGACCGCGCTGTTCCAGCGACTTTATCGCGAAATCCTTGCACCAGCCGGCACGGTTGTAGAGCGCGATCGGTACCGGCCGCTCCTCCTGCATCTGGTGCAGCTCCGACGTCACCCATACGGTCGGGTCATGCATCAGCACCTCGCCGCCTGTGAGATCCTGCCATTCGAACACCACCGCCAGATCGAGTTCGCCGGCGGCGAGCGCCGCGATCTGCGCACCAGAATGCGCGTAACGGACGGTGATGTCGACCTGAGGATGGCGCTTGGCAAAGGCGCCGAGCGCGCGCGACAGGATCGCGTGGCCATATTCCTCCGGGATGCCGATGCGCACCGGGCCGCCGAGCGGCGCCGCGACCATCGATGCCGCCGTCTCGTCGAGCAGCGACACAATCCGGCGGGCGTTGGCGATGAGCTCGCCGCCGCGCCGCGTCAGCGCCACACCGCGCGAGCCGCGCTCGAACAGGCTGTCGCCGACCATGCCTTCGAGCTTCTTCATCTGCATCGAGACCGCCGACTGGGTGCGGCCGGCCCGCTCCGCCGCCTTGGTGAAATTGCCGGTGTCGGCGACCGCCACGAAGGTGCGCAACAGGTCGCTGTCGAGATTGGGTCGCATGCCGTCCGCCATAAGAATATCTGATAGCTGGCATCATTCCAATTCGTTTGCAACATGTCAAACGGCGGACGATAGTCATCTCACCCATTGGATATGCGGCCGCGAAATCGGCCGCGGACCAATCAAAAGTCCTCACTCGTACCCGCTGCCCGAAACGGTGGCGGGTTCTTTTTACCCGGATGCAGGCCTGCTTCCGACCGCGCATGCAGGAGACCGGAGCGCCTATGCAGAATCGGCTTGTGCTCGGCATCCTCAGCCTCTGTCTCGGCGTGCTGGTCTTTTCGCTGCAGGACCCGCTGGTCAAGGCGGTGTCGAGCCACTATCCGGTCACGGAGGTGATGGCGATCCGCTCGATCGTCGCACTGCCGATCCTGGTTTTCCTCGTGCACGCCGATGTCGGATTGCAGGCGATCCTGTCGAAGCGATTCGGCATGCTGACGATGCGCGCCTTCATCCAGTTCACCTCCTACACGGCCTACTATCTGGCAATCGCCGCCCTGCCGCTGGCTGACGCGGTGGCGCTCTATTTCATGGCGCCGCTGTTCATCATGGCGCTGGCCGGCCCTTATCTCGGCGAACGCGTGTCCTGGCAGGCGCTTGCCACCGTCCTGGTCGGCATGCTCGGCGTGCTGGTGATGGTGCGCCCGGGTGCCGGCTTGTTCGACTGGGCGGCGCTGCTGTCGCTAGGCTCGGCTCTGCTCTACGGTTTCTCGCAATTGATGGCACGCAAGATCGGCGACACCGAATCGTCGACCGTCATGGCGTTTTACCAGAACGGCGCCTATCTGGTCGGCGCTGGCTTGGTGGCGGGCTTGTTTTGGCTGGCAGGTATTGACCATGCCGTGCATCCGAGCCTCGAATTCCTCGTCCGGCCATGGGTTTGGCCGACAACGCTGGATCTCTTGAAGATGGGGGCATGCGGCTTCGTTGCCTCGGCCGGAATGATCCTGTTGTCGCAGGCCTACCGGCTGGCGCCCGCCAACAGCGTCGCCACCTTCGAATACACCGGCATCATCTGGTCGCCGCTATGGGGTTTTCTGTTCTTTGCCGAAGTGCCGCGACCGGCGACGGCGGCCGGCGCAGCCCTCATCATCGGCGCCGGCCTGTTTGCGCTCAATGCCAGCCGGCGCCGGAGCGGCGCGCCAGCCATTGCGGCGACCTGCGACCCTGCCTGAAGGCGGTCAGGCGAAGCAGGCGAGCACCTGTTCGACGCGGGCGCGGATTTCAGCCAGCGTGAACGGTTTTTGCACGACGTCGAGAATAATGCCGTCCAATTCCTCGGCGCGCTCGCGCTGGTCGGCATAGCCGGTCATCAGCATGATCTTCATCGCCGGGAAAAGGACCACTGCCGCCTTGGCCATCTCGATGCCGTCCATCTCGGGCATGCGGATGTCGGACAGCACAAGGTCGTAGCCACCTTGCGCCGCCCGGATCAGAGAAAGACCGTGCGCGCCGTCGGCGGCAATGGTGACATTATGCCCGGCGCGTTCGAGCGCACGGGCGGCGAGGGTGCGGACGGATTCATCGTCCTCGACGATCAGGAGCTTTGCCATGGGCAGGATATTTGACGGGGAAAAGTTGATGTTTCCTGAAAGCCAGGAAAGGCCATGAGGCCTTTTCAAAATTCGCTCCGGCGAGGCATATGGCGTGGTTTTCGAGAACCGGAGCGGAGCGGACATTCAAGTCCGTGAGCACCGGAAGCGCAGAAAACCGCGTCAGATGACCGCCGGAGTAGAATTTTCAAAAGGCCTCAGGCGTCGCCCTTGACGACGCCGACAAACGGCAATTCGCGAAACGCGTGGGCGACGTCCATGCCATAACCGACGACGAAATAATCGGGGCAGTCGAAGCCGACATAATCGGCGTTGAGCGTGGTCTGGCGGCGCATCCGCTTGTCGAGCAGCACGGCGATGGCACAGCTCCTGGCTCCGCGCGACAGCATGAGGTCGCGGGTGAAGCTCAGCGTCTTGCCGGATTCGAGGATGTCGTCGATCAAAAGCACGTCGCGGCCGGCGACCTCGTTGTCGATGTCGCGCAGCACCCTCACCTCACCGCTGGTCGTCCCGGCACCGTAGCTGGAGATGAAGATGAACTCGACCTCCGGCGACAGGCCGACATCGTGCATGGCACGGATAAGATCGGCGGCGAAAATGAACGATCCCTTCAGCACCGAGATTACCAGAAGGTCGTGGTAATGGTGCCCGGCGATCTCCTTGGCAAGTTCCAGGTTCCGCCGCGCGATGGCGGACGCCGAAAACAGGACTTCGATGTCCTTGCCGCGCACAACTGGCATTGGCCGCCTTTCCAAAAGTGATCGCCTCGCAGGCGAAGCTGACCGAAACGGTCTTCAACCCCGTTTCTAGGCATGTCGAGCCGGCTGGCAAAGCCAAATCTTTCGCAGGGCGCCCGCGAACGGTCGGATGTCCGCAGCGCATCGCGAACCGTTTATCTGGTAACCTGTTGATTTTCTGGCGCCGTTCTAACGAACCAGCGCGTGGCCGCCCGAAATCCAGAAGGCGGCAAAGGCGGCGCCGACGCCGGCAATCCAGAAGATCGGCCCACCGTGCAACCACAACGGCCGTTCGACGGCGGTTTCGGGCTTGCGCAACATGTCCATGCCTTCGATCGAAGGCGTAGAAATCATGCGCGTAGCCGGCGGCGCAAAGTCTGGACGCGTAAAATGGCGGGGCAGCACCTCATAATCGGCATCGATGACGTCGGCGGTCACGTCGCGCATGATGCGTTCCGGCTCGGCGGCCGGGTCGGTCATGATTTCGCCGGAAACCGGGCGCGCGGTTCGATCCTCAGCCATCATGGCCCAACACTACAGCACCTGTTCGCTGTTCGTTTCTTTTGGGTAAACGGAAATGGTTAACGCTTCCCCACCGGAACCCCTGTGACTCGCTCGAAAAGCCCCCTAATTAACCGCCGGTTAACCATGCCGGCCGATGGTCTTTCCACAGAAAGGGCTGGCATCTTGCCGCCGAGAATTCCAGGTCGTCGAAAGTGATCCGCTTCGAAAATGTCGGCCTCCGCTATGGCATGGGTCCGGAGATCCTCCGCGACATCTCCTTGCACATTCCGGAGCGCTCCTTTCAGTTCCTGAGCGGACCTTCGGGCGCCGGCAAGACGACGTTGCTGCGGCTCCTGTTCATGTCGCTGAAGCCGACGCGCGGCCTGATCACCATTTTCGGCAAGGACCGCTCGCGCATCTCGCGCACCGAATTGCCGCATCTGAGACGCCGCATCGGCGTGGTGTTCCAGGATTTTCGCCTGCTCGACCATATGACCACCTACGAGAACGTGGCCTTGCCGCTGCGCGTGCGCGGCCGCGAGGAGGCGACCTACCGCACCGACGTCACCGAGCTGCTGAAATGGGTCGGCCTCGGTGAGCGCATGCATGTGCTGCCGCCAGTGCTGTCCGGCGGCGAGAAGCAGCGCGCCGCGATCGCCCGGGCCTTGATCGAGCAGCCCGAGATCCTGCTCGCTGACGAGCCTACCGGCAATGTCGACCCGCCGCTGGCGCGACGCCTGCTGCGGCTGTTCATCGAGCTCAACCGACTGGGCACTGCCGTGGTGATCGCCACGCACGACCTCGGCCTGATGGAACAGGTCGACGCACGGCGCATGATCCTGGCCGGCGGAAGGCTGGACATCTATGACTGAGCTTTCCGTCCAACAGTTCGAGGATCAGGACGCCGCGGCGGCAAAGCCCCGCGTTCAGCGCAAGATGGCGCCGATCGTGCCGGCGCAGAACGTCGCCGGCCGGGCGCTGGTGCTGGTCATCGCCATCATGACGTTTCTGTCTTGCCTGACCTTCGGCGCGGTAACGCTGGTGCGCGACACCGCCTCGGTCTGGCAGAATCAGATCTCGCGCGAGGCGACGATCCAGATCAAGCCGGTCGACGGCCTCGACATGGAGGCCGCGCTTGCCCAGGCCTCGCAGATCGCCGGCGAATTCCCCGGCGTGAAAAGCGCCGAGATCGTCGACCGCGAGGCAACGGCCCGGCTGCTCGAGCCCTGGTTGGGCTCGGGCTTGAACATCGATGAGCTGCCGGTGCCGCGCTTGATCATCGTCACCATCGACGAGAACAACCCGCCCGATTTTGTCGCACTGCGCGCGGCGATCACGCCGAAGCTGCCGAGTGCCTCGCTCGACGATCATCGCACCTGGGTTGACCGGCTGGTTGCCATGGCCCGGACCACGGTAACGATCGGCATCGCTGTGCTGGCGCTGATGCTGTCGGCGACGGTGCTGACAGTGGTGTTCGCGACGCGCGGCGCCATGGCCGGAAACGGCCACATCATCGAGGTGCTGCATTTCGTCGGCGCCGAGGCGCGCTTCATCGCACGCGAATTCCGCCGGCATTTTCTGGTTACCGGCATGAAGGGCGCCGCGGCAGGCGGCGCCGCGGCGATCCTCGTCTTCATCATCTTCTCCTGGTGGTCGTCACGCAACATGGCAACGCCGCAGGCCGACCAGGCTACCGCCCTGTTCGGCAATTTCGCCATCGGCTCCGCAGGCTATCTCGGGGTCGCTGTCATGGTGCTGGTGATCGGCGCGCTGACGGCGGCAACGTCACATTTCACCGTGGTTACCTATCTCAGCGACATCGACATTCGCCAGCCGGACGCCGGCTAAAGGAAAGATCGATCACGGATGAAAACGCATCGTCACGAAAATTGCATTTTTTTCCTACCAAAGGCCGTATTTCGGGATTAACCATGCGATGATGGACCGGGACTCGACCGATACCGCTGGGTGCATGCCGGTGCTGGTTGCGCGTCCGCATGAATTCACCAAGCCAGACGAGTTCGTCAAGCCAGATGGGTTCGCCAAACACGGGCGGCTGCTGGCAGCCCGCTCCTTGCGCATCTCGGCTCTCCTTCTGCTCGCTCTCGTGGCGCTGTTTGTCGCCGGCTTCGGCTGGTTCGCCAATACCGTCAGCCATCTGACGACGCCCGCCAATCCGGCAAGGGCCGACGCTATCATCGTGCTGACCGGCGGCCAGTCGCGCCTCGACGCCGCGATGGGCCTGCTTGCGTCAGGCAAGGGCGAGCGGCTGCTGATCAGCGGCGTCCATCCTTCCGCCAGCCGCCGCCAGCTTCAAGCCGCGACCGGCGGCGACAAGAGGCTGTTTTCTTGCTGCGTCGACATCGACCGCGCTGCGCTCGACACGATCGGCAACGCCGAGGAAAGCGCCAAATGGGTCGAGGACCACGCCTACGGCACCGTCATCCTCGTCACCAACAATTATCACATGCCGCGCAGCCTGCTGGAAATGGGCCGGCTGCTGCACGGCGCAAGGCTCGAGCCCTATCCGGTGGTCAACACCAACCTCGAGAATGGCGGCTGGCTGACCAAGCCGGAAGCGTTGCGCGTGCTGTTCACCGAATACAGCAAATACCTGCTGGCGCTGGCGCGCGGCATCATGCCGGCGAAGCAAACGCCCAACGGCGTCACGCTGGCCGACGCCGCGGGCGGAAACTGAACGGCACTGGCACTTTTCATTCCCTGGCTGTTGGATCCGAGCGCAAGCGCGCGATCTCCTGCTCGAGCCGTTCTATGCGCCTGTCGCGTTCGGCCAGAGCCGCCGCCACGTCGGCCGCTTCGAAACGCTGCGGGATATGCTGCGAGCAATTGGAATCCCAGGCCGAAACCGCAAACAGGATGACCTGCTCGGGTCGCGCTTTATAGTCGTGCGGCATCAGTCTTGCCGTCAGCTCGGCATCACCCTCGACGACGCGCGCTTTGCCCCAGATCTTGATGCGCTGCCGCTGCGCATAGTCGATCAGGAACAGGAAAGCCTGCGGGTTGTCGCTGAGGTTGCCCTGAGTGATGAACTGCCTGTTGCCGGAAAAATCGGCAAAGCCGATCGTCCGCTCATCAAGTACCGTGAGGAACCCGGCAGGCCCGCCGCGATGCTGGATGTAAGGCTGGCCATCCGCATTGGCGGTCGACAGGAAGACACTGGTCTGGGCCTCGACGAAAGCGGCGAGATCGGGCGTGATTGCTGCCTGCCAGCCGCCACGCTCCTCGACACGGGCATAGGTCTGGCGCGTGCCCTTGCGGGCCTGGATCGCCTTGACCGTCGGTGTGAAGGCGACATCGCTGGTGTGAGCGTTCATCAAAACCCTCCTGAAGCGCCGAACTGCGCTGCATTACTCACTCCGGAAATAGAGCCTTCCATCTTCGAGATGCAGATGCCATATCTGCAATCTATCCTTCCACTTTTCGGAAGGAGCAATTTTTCGGGAGAGCTATGGATCGCCTCCAGTCCATGTCGCTTTTCGTTGCCGCGGCGGAGACAGGCAGTCTTTCGGCCGCTGGGCGCCGCTTCGGCATTCCGCTGACAACTGTCAGTCGCAAGATTTCGGACCTGGAAAAACACCTGAAGACACGGCTGTTGAATCGCTCGGCGCGGCAGCTGTCACTGACCGACGCGGGCCACGCCTATCTCGCCGCCTGTCGTCGCATTCTCGACGAGGTCGGCGAGGCCGAGCGGACAGCCGCGGGGGAATACAGCGCCCCGACCGGCGAACTGATCGTTACCGCACCGATCGTCTTTGGCCGCCTGCATGTGCTGCCGGTCGTCACCGGCTTCCTCGCCGCCTACCCCGACGTGAGCGTCCGGCTGACGCTCGCCGATCGGATAACCCAGTTGGTCGAGGAGCACATCGATCTCGCCATCCGCATCGGCCAGCTTGCCGATTCGAGCCTGATCGCCCTCCGCCTGGGATCGATCCGCCGCGTCGTTTGCGCGAGCCCGGCCTATCTCGCCGAGCACGGCACGCCGAAAACCCCGCAAGAGCTTGCGGCGCACAGTGCAATCACCTTCGAAGGGCTCACCGCCGCCAGCTGGAGCTTCGCCACCGGCAAGGCCGAATTCGCCGTGCCGATCCGCTCCCGGCTACGGGTCAACACCGCTGAGGCGGCAATCGATGCGGCGATTGCTGGCGTCGGCGTGACCAGGCTGCTTTCCTACCAGATCGCCACCGCAATTCGATCGGGTACGCTACGCCCTGTGCTGCAGGAGTTCGAGCCCGAGCCATGGCCGGTAAGCCTCGTCCATGCCGGCCAGGGGCTGCTGCCGGTGAAGCTGCGCGCGTTCCTCGACTTCGCGGCCCCGCGCCTGAAGCAGCGCCTGGTACAGGCGGCGTGGCAGGCGTGACGGAGACGGCCTATCGCAAGACCGGAACCGATCTCCGGCCTCGCGCCGTTTCCTTTTTGCCGGCGCTTGGTGTAACCAACGCACACCTCCTCACCGGGCACTTGCTGCATGCTCCATATCCGCTCGCTGGCGTTCAATCTCGCCTTCTACCTCAATTTGATCGTCCAGATGATCCTCTGGACCCCGTATTATTTCCTGTCGCCGCGCCATCGCGCCTGGTTTGTGCCGAAATTCTGGTCGCGCACCAGCATGTGGCTCTACGACAAGATCGCCGGCACCAGGAGCGAGATCACAGGCCAGGAAAACCTGCCCAAAGGCTCCTTCATCCTGGCGCCGAAGCACCAATCCTTCTGGGACGCGATCGCCTTCCTGCCGTTCCTCGACGATCCCGTTTACATATTGAAGCGGGAGCTGACCTGGATCCCGTTCTTCGGCTGGTACATCTTGAAAATGCGGATGATTCCGGTCGACCGCGGCAGCCGGTCGAAGGCTTTGAAGATGGTGATCGCCGCGACCAAACAGGAATTGGCGCGCAATCCCCGCCAACTCATCATCTATCCCGAGGGCACGCGCCGGGCGCCGGGCGACGAACCGGTCTATAAATACGGCATCGTCGAACTCTATGCGCAACTTGGCATTCCGGTGGTGCCGGTCGCTCACGTCGCCGGCCTCTATTGGCCGCGCCGTAAATTCCTGCGCTATCCCGGCACGATCAAGGCGCACTTCCTGCCGCCGATCCCGCCCGGCCTCGGCAAGGATGAATTCATGCAACGGCTGATCGGCGAGACGGAAGCCGCCTGCGACCAGCTCCTCGTCGAGGCGGCGCAGACGCCGAACCCGCCGCCGATGCCGCCGACGGCAGTGAAAAGGCTTGGTGAGCTGGACGCGAAACCTGAAATGAAAGGCTGAAACAACAGCCTCAGATGCCGCAAGGGCTCACGGCAGGGCAGCCAGAGCGGCTGTCGCAACCAGCGTCACGGCAAACACCAGATTGACGATCCGCGAAGCCAAGGGTTTGCGCAACATACGTGCAAAGGCCGCGCCGGCGAGAAGCCACAAGAGATGAATGGCAACGATCATCAAGGCGAGGACCGCCAGCTTGGCTGAAACAGCAAGATCGCCGGCGCCAGAAGACGCGCCGGCGAACACGGCGGCAATCGCCACATAGGCTTTCGGGTTGGCGACGGCCAGAAGGAATCCACCAAGGAAGGTGGGAAGGGCCGCTCCACCGACGCGCGCCGCCAGTGGCGGCGCCGTCGCTATCTTGAACGCCAGGTAAAGGATGTAGGCCGCTGAGGCGACCGCCAGCAGCGCCGCAAGCTTCGGCAACGCGGCGAGAACGGCCATGATGCCCGTCGCCACCACCAGCAGCACGAGGATCGTGCCGAAAACGATGCCCGAGGCATAGCGGAGCGAATCACGCAGGCCGAACGCGGCACCGACCGCGGTGACGCTTATCGTCGCCGGTCCCGGGCTGCCCATGACGATGGCCGATGCCAGCACAAGCGCCAGCAATTGCTGCCATAGCTGCTGATCGATAAGAACCTGTGCGGCCATGCGGCGTCCCTGCATCCTGCGACGATGCAGGGACGGTAAGGCAAGGCGGCGGTGCCCGTCTTGAACGATCGTGCAAGCTCGTTCGCGCTCAGCTGACGGATCTACTGCTTGAATATCCTGGATAGATAAGCAGCTCCAAACCGCGGCTAGGCGCTGGCTTTGTCGAGTTCGGCGATATCGTCCGGGCTGAGCTGCAACGACGCGGCACGAACCAGGCTGTCGAGCTGGTCGAGCGTTGTCGCGCTGGCGATCGGAGCGGTGACGCCGGGGCGCGCCATCACCCAGGCAAGCGCCACTTCCGCCTGCTTGGCCGAATGTCTGCCCGACACGGCGTCGAGTGCTGAAAGAATGCGCATGCCGCGCGCGTTGAGATATCCTTTGACACCACCGCCGCGCGGGCTTTTGCCGAGGTCGGCTTCGCTCCGGTACTTGCCGCTTAAAAAGCCCTTGGCGAGGCTGAAATAGGTGATGACGCCGATGTCCTCGGCCGCGCACAGATCGCGCAGCGGACCATCGAAGGACGAGCGGTCGTAGAGATTGTATTCCGGCTGCAGCACCTCGTAGCGCGGCAGGCCGCGCAGGCTTGCTACGTCGAGTGCGGCGCGTAACTGGGCGGCGTCGAGGTTGGAAGCGCCGGCATAGCGGATTTTGCCCGTGTCGAGCAGTTTCTGGTAGGCGCCGAGCGTTTCTTCATAGGGAGTGGCCGGATCAGGCCAGTGCGACAGATAGAGATCGATGGTATCGACCTGCAGCCGCTTCAGCGAGGCGTCGATGGCCTTTTCGATATAGGCGGCGGACAGATCCCTCTTGCCCTGGCCCATGTCCGAACCGACCTTGGTGATGACGACAACCTTGGCGCGGTTCCCGCGGCTCTTCATCCATTTGCCGATGATGGTTTCGGATTCGCCGCCCTGGTGGCCGGGAATCCAGCGCGAATAGGAATCGGCCGTGTCGATGGCGTTGAGGCCGGCGTCGACAAAGCGGTCGAGCAGGTCGAACGAGGTTTTCTCATCGGCGGTCCAGCCGAACACATTGCCGCCCAGAACCAATGGCGCGATGGATAGGTCGGTGCGACCGAGACGACGTTTCTGCAAGGCTGATCTCCATGGTGATTCATGCTGGGGCGGGTGGGAGCCGCCGACCGGGCTAACCTATGGCGTGCCGCGGCAACGTCAAACGCATAGCCTTTTTTCCAGCCCGCCGGCGCTTCACAAAGCCGCGACCCGCCGCGCCCCGTGTCCAGCCAATGGCTATTGGCTCTTGCATCGAAATTCGCCAGGCGGCAGTCCTACGGCGCGATTTCGGCAATGCCGAGTCTGGTGCCTTCAAGAAGCGTCTTCGCCGCCTCAGGACGCTGGTCCCCGATATCCAAACCAGCATTCTCTGAGGAAACATCTGGCAAATTTAGCACATAGATTGTCAAATCTGCCAATTCTGACTTTTGCCGGCCGGCCGTAAGTTCCGCGGCGCCGACGCAAATCTCGGCGCGGTCTGGCCGGGCCCAGACTGTTTGCCCCGGATCGTTTGTTATGGAGACCGGCATGAAAGCAATTGTATTTGACGCAATCGGCTCGCCGCGCGACGTGCTCTATGTGGACGACCTGCCGATGCCGCGGATCGGCGACGGCGAGGTGCTGGTCAGGATGGTCTCGGCCTCGATCAATCCGGGCGACTTCCTGTTTATCCAGAATCTCTATCCCGAACCGAAGAAGCCGCATTTTCCCCGGCAGAGCGCGGGAAACCATGGCGCCGGCATCGTCGAAGCCGTCGGCGCGAACGTCTTGCTGGATCCGGGCACGCTTGTCGCGTTCAGCTATTATGGCAGTTGGGCCGAGTACGCGGCCATTCCCGCCGAATGGCTGATCCCGTTGCCTGCCGGCTATCCGGTCGAACGCGCCGGGCAGATGGTGAACCCCATTACCGCGTGGGATCTGATGGTGGATTCCCGTGTGCAGCCTGGCCAGTGGCTGGCTGTCACGGCCGGCTATTCGTCGATTTCGACAATGGTGATGCAGTTCGCCCAACGACGCGGCATCAACGTCATCGCGCTGGTGCGGCGCTCGCACCAAAGCTTTGACCTGAAGACGCTTGGCGCCGCCGCCATTCTTGACCTTTCGGACTTGAAGGCAAGCATCCGGGAAGCGGTGATGGATATCACCGGTGGCGCCGGATTGAACGGGATTATCGACAATGTCGGCGGACCTGCCAGCGGCGAATTGATCCGCACCCTGGCGCTCGGCGGGCAGATGGTGATCAATGGCGGCATGAGTGCCGAGCGCTTCGAACTGCACAATTTCGATGTGTTGCTGAGCGGCGTCGAAATCAGGGCGAATATCTATCGCTACTTCTTTTCGCCGCCGGTCGAAGCCGACCGGCCTGTGCTACGCGAGATCATCGACATCTTCGGCCAGCCCGGCTTCCACGTTCCTGTCGGCGGTCTCCACCCGCTGACCGAGTTCAAGCTTGCCGTGGCAAACAGCCTGGATCGCGCCGATCTTGGAAAACAGATTTTCAGGATGTAGCCCGGACCACGACACCGAAAACATCATGGTCAACGATAACAGAAGCTACGTCGCGATCCGTCTTGTCACCTCTTCCAGCCAGTGGTCGCTTATACCCAGTGCTTCGAGGTGCTCCAGCGTGCTGAGCACGTAGTCCTCATTCCTCCCCGACTGGCCGACGGCGCCGCGAACGACGGCCGCCGCCGCCGCCGCGTCGAGTGCACCGGCATATTGCTCATGGCTGCGGTCCACGACATAGGCGATGGCTTCGACCGTCTCGCCCCCATCCGTCTCACTCTTGTCGAGGCGAACGCTGAGCATACGTTCGAGATAGACGTTGGTGACCAGCTCACGTTCGCGCAGATAGGTGATGACCTCGTTGCGCAGCTCGCCTGGAACCTGGAACGCCAGCCCGATGCAGGAGCCGCCGCGGTCGAGGCCGAGCACCAGGCCCGGCCGTTCGCGCGTGCCGCGATGCACGAAAGAATAAACGCAGAGCGAACGGCGTAGCCATGCAGGCGGGCGCGCCGCGTCTCGACATGCGCGAATCCCGGTCGCCAGATCAGTGAGCCGTAGCCAAAAACCCAAAAATCGCCCATATCGCCAAGCCTGATTGTGACGACCACCCCACCGGTGGTGTTTCAGTCCGTCTACCTGTTGTTGCCGCAAGCGACAGCCCACCCATGCCACCCGCGTTAACGAAAGCCGCAGCATGACGTCAAGTGACGAGCGCCCGCCGCCCAACCAACGTCGCCGCCTGTTGTGGCTTGCCGCTTTCATCCTCGTGCTGTTCGGCATCTACAGCGCCGGCTGGTTCTACCTGGCGGACCTGGTCGAGAGCGCAGCCGGCAAGGCGGTGACCGATCTCGACGAAAAGGGCATCAAGGCCGACTGCGCCAATCTCGCGGTCAGCGGCTATCCCTTCAGCTTCACCGTTTCCTGCGACAGTCTGGCTTACGAGGACGACAGCCGCAACGTCGCTGCCTCAACCGGCAAAATCAACGCCGCCACGCAGATCATACGGCTTCTGTCGCCTGCCGCCGAGCTCAGGGGGCCGCTCAGGACCTCGGTTCCCGGCATGACGCCGCTGTGGATCGACTGGGATGATTTGCAAGCCGGCATGAAGCTGTCTTGGCCGCTGCCGAGGCACCTCTCGCTGCAGGCGGAAGGCCTGTCCGGCCAGACCGATCCGGCGGACGATACCGATCCCGTCTCGCTGTTCAGTGCCGGAACCGCCGCAGGGCAATTGCGTCCAAACGGCCAGGATATCGACTATGCCGGCAATTTCACCGATCTCGAAATCGATGCGGCGGCCATCGACGGGCGCGTCTTGCCGCCGTTCGACGGCAGTGGCGACGTGACGCTGAAGAACGGCGTGGCGCTGATCAAGACAAATCCGAAGAGCCTGCGCGGCCAGGCTGCCGAAATCCACAAGCTCGATCTGTCGTCCGGAACTGCGCGCATCACCGTTTCCGGACCGCTGTCGGTCGACGACGACGGTCTCATAAATGCCGACCTGACGATCAAGCTCAACGATCCAAAGGCCGTGGCGGCAATCCTCGCCACCGCCATCCCCGAGCAGAAGAAAGAGATCCAAGCCGGCTTTGCCGGACTGGCGCTGCTCGGCAACCAGCCGTCGATGCCGCTGAAGATCGTCAAGGGCAAGGCCTCGCTCGGCTTCATCCCGCTAGGCAAGATCAAGCCGCTCGATTAGGCGGTCTGGCCTGCGATCGGCTTGCCGCGGGCTTACCCCTTTACCGGGTGTTCGACTGCCTGGCGGCCGAAATCCGGCGCGTCGATGTCCTGGCCCGCCTCGATGATCGAACGGCGGACGGCGCGGGTGCGGGTGAACAGGTCGAACAGTTTTTCGCCGTCGCCCCAGCGGATCGCCCGTTGTAGCGACGCTAGATCCTCGGAAAACCGCGCCAGCATTTCGAGGATAGCGTCCTTGTTGTGCAGGCAGACGTCGCGCCACATCGTCGGGTCGGAAGCCGCAAGACGGGTGAAGTCGCGAAAGCCGGAGGCCGAGTACTTGATGACCTCGGACTTGGTCACCGACTCCAGATCGTCGGCGGTACCGACGATGTTATAGGCGATGATGTGCGGCAGGTGCGAAACGATGGCCAGCGTCATGTCGTGATGCTGGGGGTCCATGGTGTCGATGTTGGAGCCGCAGCGGCGCCAGAATTCGGATAGCTTTTCCAGCGCCTCGGCATCGGTGCCGGGCAGCGGCGTGAAGATGCACCAGCGGTTCTCGAACAGTTCGGCAAAACCGGCATCCGGTCCCGATTTTTCGGTGCCGGCCAGCGGATGGCCGGGAATGAAGTGAACGCCCGCCGGCACATGCGGCTGCATCTGCGCGATCACCGACGCCTTGGTCGAGCCGACATCGGTGAGGATGGCGCCCTTTTTCAGCGCCGGTGCGATCTCCGCGGCGACCGTGCCCGAAGAGCCGACCGGCACCGAAACGATGACCAGATCGGCGTCGCGAACCGCTTCTTCCGCATCCGTCGTGTAGGTGTCGCCAAGGCCAAGTTGGCTGGCCCGCGCCAGCGTCGCTTCGCTGCGCGTCGAAATGGCGACTTGGCCGGCGAGTCCTTCGCGGCGGATGACCCGCGCCAGCGACGAACCGATCAGGCCGATGCCGACCAGCGCGATCTTTTCGAACATCGGTGATGTCATGGTTCTAGCTTTTCAGAAATGTCGCGAGTGCGGCGACAACGCCGCGATTGGCCTCTTCGGTGCCGATGCTCATGCGCAGCGCGTTCGGAAATCCGTAGCCGGAAACCCGCCGCAATATGTAGCCGCGCTGGCTGAGATAGTCGTCGGCGGCCGCCGCCGAATGCTTTTCGTCCTCGGGAAAGTGGATGAGGATGAAATTGCCGACGCTCGGCGTCACCCGCAGCCCGAGCCCGGTCAATTGCTCGCTCAGCCAGGCCAGCCAGGTCTCGTTATGGGCGACGCTGCGCTCGATATGGACGCGGTCGCGGATCGCGGCGATGCCGGCCTCGATCGCCGTCGCATTGACGTTGAAGGGGCCGCGCACGCGGTTGATCGCATCGACGATGTGCATTGGCGCATACATCCAGCCGATCCGCGCCCCGCCAAGGCCCAATTTCGAGAAGGTCCGCGTCATGACGACATTATCGGTGCCGCCCACCAGTTCGACACCGGCTTCATAGTCGTTGCGCCGGACATATTCGGCATAGGCGGCATCCAGCACCAGAAGCACGTTTCGCGGCAGGCCGGCATGCAGGCGGCGCACTTCCTGGAACGGCACGTAAGTGCCGGTTGGATTGTTGGGATTGGCAAGGAAGATGATCCTGGTACGCGGCGTCACCGCGGCCAGTATTGCATCGATATCGGCGCGTTCATCGGTCTCCTTGACCGTCACCGGGACAGCACCGGCCGACTGTATGTAGATCTTGTAGACCATGAAGCCGTGTTCGGTGATGATCGCCTCGTCGCCGGGAGCGAGGTAGGTCTGCGCAAGCAGGCCCAGGATCTCGTCGGAACCGTTGGAGCAGATGATGTTCGCCGGATTGAGCCCATGCACCTCAGCGATCGCTTCCCTCAGGCGCCTGGCGCTGCCGTCGGGATAGACCGCGAGCTTGTCGGCAACCGCGCGCGCGGCCTCTATTGCTTTCGGCGAAGGACCGAGCGGGTTCTCGTTCGACGACAGTTTGTGGACCTTGGCGACACCGGCGGGCGCCGTGCTCTTGCCGGGCACATAGGCTTCGATGTCCATGATGCCGGCGCGGGGCGTTGGACGTGTCTGGTCCGGTGTCTGGCTCATATTATGAAATCCGTCGAGGGTGCCTCCATCCGAAGGCCGCAGCGGAAATACAAGCCATGGCCCGGAATGTCGAGGGGCGGCAATTCAGGATGAAGAACTTGCCGTTGACGAAGCCACGCGCGAGTCATAGAAGAGCAGCGACAGTTCCGTGGTGATTTGGCCGGTCGGCTTGCAGCCACGTTAAACAACTTGCTAAAGGGCCGTTTGCATCTTGTAACCGGCTTTGCGAAGGCATGGCCGGTTTTTTGTTGCCCTGACTGGTTGTTGCCCCAGACCGGCGGACAACTGAAGGCGGGGCAAGGAGATGTGATGGTCGCTCTGCGCGCTCGAAAAACCAACAACGAGGCCGACCAGCCGTCGAGCCCGGTGTTGCGTTTCGGCGCCGACAAGCCGCTCAAGCTCGACGCCGGCACGCTGCTGTCGCCGTTCCAGATCGCCTACCAGACCTATGGCACGCTCAACGATGCGCGCTCCAATGCCATCCTCGTCTGCCATGCGCTGACCGGCGACCAGCATGTCGCCAACACCAATCCGGTGACCGGCAAGCCGGGCTGGTGGGAGGTGCTGATCGGCCCCGGCAAGATCATCGACACCGACCGCTTCTTCGTCATCTCGTCCAACGTCATCGGCGGCTGCCTCGGTTCCACCGGCCCCGCCTCGACCGATCCCGCCACCGGCAAGCCTTACGGGCTCGACCTGCCGATCATCACCATCCGTGACATGGTGCGCGCGCAGCTGATGCTGGTCGAGCATTTCGGCATCGAAAAGCTGTTCAGCGTGCTAGGCGGCTCGATGGGCGGCATGCAGGTGCTGCAATGGGCCTCCAGCTATCCCGAGCGCGTCTTCTCGGCGCTGCCGATCGCCACCGGCGCCCGCCATTCCTCGCAGAACATCGCTTTCCACGAGGTCGGCAGGCAGGCGGTGATGGCCGATCCGGACTGGCATGGCGGCAAATATTTCGAGCATGGCAAGCGGCCGGAAAAGGGGCTGGCGGTGGCGCGCATGGCCGCCCACATCACCTATCTGTCGGAAGCAGCGCTGCACCGCAAGTTCGGCCGTAACCTGCAGGACCGCGAAGCTTTGACCTTCGGTTTCGATGCCGACTTCCAGATCGAGAGCTATCTGCGCCATCAGGGCATGACCTTCGTCGATCGCTTCGATGCCAATTCCTATCTCTACATGACCCGGGCGATGGACTATTTCGATCTCGCCGCCGACCATGGCGGCCGGCTGGCCGATGCCTTCGCCGGCACCAAGACGCGCTTCTGCCTGGTCTCCTTCACCAGCGACTGGCTGTTCCCGACCGAGGAGAGCCGCTCGGTCGTCCACGCGCTGAACGCGGCCGGCGCTTCGGTATCGTTCGTCGAGATCGAGACCGACCGCGGCCACGATGCCTTCCTGCTCGACGAGCCGGAACTGTTCGCCGCCATCAAAGGCTTCATCGCCTCGGCCGCGCGGGCGAGAGGGCTCGGCGCATGACCCCGAAAAGTTGCAGACTTTTCGGATCAGGATCATGCGCCAAGCAGAAGGCGAAGCCATGAGCGTCAACCGCGCCCAGCGCGTCGACCTCGAAGTCGTCGCCGCGCTCATCCCGCCGCAGTCGCGGGTGCTGGACGTCGGTTCCGGCGACGGCCTGCTGCTCGAATTGCTGCAGGAGACCAAGAAGGTCGATGGCCGCGGGCTGGAGCTGTCGCAGCGCGGCGTCAACGAATGCGTGGCGCGCGGCCTGTCGGTCGTCCAGGGGGATGCCGACAAGGACCTCGAATTCTACCCCGACAAGGGTTTCGACTTCGTCGTTTTGTCGCAGACCTTGCAGGCGACCCGCAATCCGAAGCTGGTGCTCGACGAGTTGCTCCGGATCGGCAACCGCGCCATCGTCTCTTTCCCCAATTTCGGCCATTGGCGGGTGCGCTTTTCGCTGCTCTTCAACGGCCGCATGCCGGTGACCAAGGACCTGCCCTATTCCTGGTACGACACGCCCAACATCCATTTCTGCACCATTCGCGACTTCGTCAATCTGTGCGACGAGCTTGGCGCGACCGTAGAAAAGGCAACTGCGCTCGACGCCAACGGCCAGAGGATCGGCTTCTCCATGCCGTGGTGGTTCTGGAACTTTTTCGGTCAGCAAGCGGTGTTTCTGCTGAAACGATAGGTTTAACCGGCAGAAACCACGAACCACTGATCTGCGCGGCAAAACCCACCGTTATCCTGACATTCCGCCTTACATGATCGCTCGGCAGATCATCGCCGACGCGTTTCTTCCGGGCTTCGCGCGGGCCTTGCCGACCATGCCGAGAAAATTTCTGACCAGCACCGATGATTTCGGCACGCCTGCGCTGTCCTTGTCGATGAGCGCGCCTGGATGGTCCGGCGGCTGGGATAGAGAGGTGATCCATGGGATCGTTGCAAAATCAGAATGTCGTCGTCGTCGGAGGCAGCCGTGGTGTCGGCCGTTCGATCGCGGAGGCCGCCCTCAAAGAGAGAGCGACGGTGCTGGCCGTCGCCCGCGGAAAACAGTCCCTGGCGCAATTTGCCTGGGAAATTTCGGGCGTTAAGACGCTCGCGGTCGATGCAACCGTGGACTCCGCCCCCGATCGGGTCTTCGCCGCGCTGGAGCCGGACGTCCTGGTGATCTGTGCAGGCGCGCTGGCCCCTTCCGCGCCGGTGCACGAACAGAACTGGAAGGCGTTCTCCGCAAATTGGGAAACGGACGTCAAGGCGTCGTTCCTGTTTTGCCGGTCCGCTCTGCGGCGTCCGCTCAAGCCGGGAACCCGGATCGTTCTGATCTCCAGCGGCGCGGCCTTGACCGGCGGGCCACCGAATGCCGGCGGCTATGCCGGAGCAAAACGCATGCAGATGTTCCTGGCCGGCCATAGCCAGAAGGAGTCCGATCGGCTCGGCCTCGGCCTGCGCTTCATGGCGCTCGCGCCGATGCGCATCATGCCGGAGACCGGCGTAGGCAAGGCCGGCGTCGACAGTATCGCGGCCTATATGGGCATCCAGCCCGCGGACTTCATCGCCGCCATGACCGACATGCAAACGCCGGCCGATGTCGGACGGGCGGTCGTCGCACTCGCCACCGGCCAGTCGCAAGGCAGTACCTTCATGGTGAGCGGGAGCGGGCTTGCCCCGGCCGCCTGAGGCGCGCGTAATGCAAACCTGACCCGGAACCCGGAAGCCGCATGACAGACGCTCAGCCACCTCTGGAGCCAGCACGCCAGCAAGGCCAGCCGATTCTCGATCGGCTGGCCTTCGAGAAGGTCACGGCGGCGCATCGCCGCGAGCTCAAGCTGCATTGCTACCGCATGATGGGTTCGCTGCACGAGGCGGACGACCTCGTCCAGGACACGTTTCTTCGCGCCTGGCGCGCCAGGTCGGAGTTCGACGGGCGGGGTTCGGTTCGCGGCTGGCTTTACACGATCGCGACCAACGCTTGCCTCAACGCGCTGAAGGCGCGGACCAGGGCGCATCGCATTCTGCAGCAGCCCGGACAACCGCCCTCCCACGGCTCGGCTACAGGCGGGCCGTCGGCCGAAATTACCTGGCTGGAGCCCTACCCCGATGCCGAGCTTCCAGGGCTCGTCGACAGCGGGCCAGGTCCGGAAGCGCGTTACGAGAGCCGCGAAGCCGTCCGGCTCGCCTTCGTCGCCGCGATCCAGGATCTGCCGCCCAGGCAGCGCGCCGCGCTGCTGCTTTCCGACGTGCTGGGGTGGTCGGCTGTCGAGACGGCGCGTTTGCTGGGCGGATCGACGGCTTCGATCAACAGTGCATTGCAGCGCGCCCGCGCAACGCTTGCGGCGCGTTACCCTCAGGGACGGCCCGAGGCCCGATCGCGGCCCAATCCAGAAGAAGGACGACTGCTCGAGCGTTACATGCAGGCCTGGCAAGCCGCCAATCTCGACAGCTTGATCGAGCTGCTGCGTGAGGACGCCACCTATCACATGCCGCCCTGGCGCGAATGGTATCAAGGCCGGGAGGCGATCCGCGGTTTCTTCGAGACCGTCTGGGGGAATTTTGGCGGCTTCCGCACGGTGGCCACCGCAGCCAATGGCCAGCCGGCGGTCGGGGTCTATTCCCGCAGTCGCGATGACCCGGCGTGGCGGGCCCATTCCCTGCATGTGTTCGAGCCCGCTGAAGGCGGAATCGCCTCTTTGACGATCTATGTCGGGCCGCTCGGCCCCAGTCTGTTTCCGGCCTTCGGCCTGCCGCCGGCCTAGACTTGGCCCCTGCGGCAAGGTCTTAGCGGTCAAGTTCAGGGAAATACGGGTCCGAGAAAAACCGGCGGTCGCGCTCGCCCTGCAGACAGTCGATCGGCGCGTCGATGCGGATCGTCCTCAGGTCCTCCTTGGGATACTCGATGCCGCTGACCTCGAGCACCAGCTTGCGGCGGATGGCGGTGGCGAATTCGGAAGCCGCATAGATCGGCAGCACGAAGGAGCCCGGCCCGCCGGTGACGCATTCGGCATAATACCGGTCGAGATGGCTGAAGGTGGGTGACGGGCTGATCAGGATCGGTAGCCCGTTAATGACGATGCCCTTCGCCAGCGCCGCGTCGCGCGCCGTTGTGACCGGCAAGCCGCTATTGTTTGGGCCGTCGCCCGAGACATCGATGACGCGGCGTTTGCCGACGAAGGTCATGCCGTCGAAAAGCGCGGCGCCGAAGGCAAGTGCGCCGGAAATCGAGGTGCCGCGAAAGCTCCTGAACGGGCGGGCCGCGATCTTGTCGGCGAAAGCGTTGGCGCTCTCCTTGCTGTCGATGACCTGCCAGGCAATGACCGCATCGTCGCGGATGGTGCCTGCCCATTCGAAATAGGTGATGGCGATGCGGCCGGAGGTGCCGGCACGCGCGGCGTTGATGAAGTCGGGATGGCGCAGCGCCGCGACATAGCCGGCGCGCTGCAGGGCAAACTCCCTTTCATCCATCGACTGCGAAATGTCGACGGCCAGCACCAGCTCGACGTCGACGGCAACGGCATCGGCGGGCGCGGCCACAGGTGCTGCCGGGGCGCAGGCAAGGCAGGCGAGCAGGGTGAGAGCGTCAAGCATGGTCGGTCGGAACGTTCCCATCTGAAACGATCGCGACAGTTTTTCGCCGCGATCGCGGCGAAATAAAGCTTGGCTTCTATTTCTTTCGGCCGGCCGAGGCGGTAGCCGGGGGCGGTTCGATGGCGCCTGCCCTGACACGGGCCGGCTTGAGGGCCGGTTGGCCGGCATCCTTGAGGATGGTCAACGCCCGCGGGAAGAAGCGGATATTTTGCTGGCCGCGGCCGATATTGAGGATCGCGGCGTCGGGAAGGCGCTTCTCCAGCATCGACAGCACTTGCCTCAGCGCCGCGCCGTCGAACGCATCCAGCGCCTCGTCGATGATCACCCATTTCGGTCGCCGCAAGGCGAGCCTGGCAAAAGCCAGCAGACGCTGCTCGTCGTCGCTGAGCTCACGCTCCCAGCGTGCCGAGCGATCGAGCGAGGACGACAGGCGTTGGAGCCCGACCTCGGCCAACGCTGCCGAAATCTCGGCATCGCTCACGGTTGCCGCGCCATCTGAATGGTTGAGCACCTCGCGCAGCGTGCCAAGCGGGAAATAGGGGGTACGCGGAACAAAGATCGGCGCTTCTCCGGCCGGCATGCCGATCCGTCCGCTGCCCCATGGCCACAAACCGGCAATGGCGCGGAAGAACAGCGTCTTGCCGGCGCCCGGATCTCCGGTAATCATAACGCGGTCGCCGGCGCGGATTTCGACATGCGGCTCGGCAAGCTTGGTGCATCCGTCCGGCGAGGCAATCTCAAGTTTCTCGAAGGTCAGGCTGCCGTCCGGGTTTTCGCCGAAGGCGATGCGCCTTTCCGTATCGTGCAGCGCGTCGGTGTCGCCAAGCGCGATGCGGAAGTCGGCGACCCGCATCAGCGTGGCGCGCCAATCGGCGATACCGCCGATATTGTTGATGAACCAGCGCAGCGAGGAATGGACCTGGTTGAAGGCGCCGACTGCCATCATCAACCCGCCAAAGCTGATATCGCCGGCAAAATAGACCGGTGAAGCGACGAGGATCGGCGCGACGACAGTGATCCAGCCATAGGTATCGGTAACCCAGGAAAGATTGATCTGGGCGCTGTAGATACGCCGCATGGCGCCCAGCACCATGCCAAGGTCGAACTCGAGCCGGCGCCTGGCATCGGCCTCGCCATGCGCAAGCGCGATGGCATCGACATTCTCGTTGACGCGAACCACCGAGGAGCGCAGCTCCGCTTCACGCGTATAGCGATCGTTGTTGAAGCGGATCAGCGGCCGCCCGACCAGCCAGCTCAACCAGGAGGCGGTGCCCGCATAGAGGATCGCCGCCCAGACCATGTAGCCGGGTATGGCCAGCGAATGGCCGCCTATATGGAAGACGAAGCCGGAAGACAACGACCACAAGACGCCAACAAAGGAGGCAAGCAGGATGCAGGACTGCAGCAGGCCGATGCCGAGACCGGTAGAAAGATCGGAGAGATGCCCGGCATCCTGTTGCAGGCGCTGGTCGGGATTGACGCCGATGGCGCCGGCATGGGTCAGTCGGAAGGCGCGCGCCGGCCGCATCCATTCGCCGATCAGGTCGAGCGTCAGGGCCTCGCGCAGCTTCAGGCGGAGCATCTGGTCGAGCCAGGTCTGGCCGACATTGAGCACCACAAGCCCGCCAGCGATGCCGGCAAAGACCAGAAGCTGATGCAGGAAGCCCTGCATGTCGCGCCGCGCCAGCGCGTCGTAGAAAGGCTGATTCCAGCGATTGAGCAGAACCTGCCCGATCGAGCTCGCCACGATGACAGCGACGATGCCGATCGCTGCCCAAAGCAATTGTTTTCGCACTGGCGAGGTGGTCAGCGCCAATTTGATCGTTGCCAGTTGCTCACGCAGGCTGCTGGCTTCGATCGACGTGGCAAGCGTCTGGGCCTCGACATCCGGATGATCAGCCATGAGTGGATCCTTGCATTCGGAGCAATGCCAAACCGGTCACAGGGATCGGCCGCACGGCCTTCAATCGGACAGCAAATCTGATATCGTCAGATAGGCGTGAAAAAGCACGTCTCGGATCACGAACGCGTCATCCTGGCGGTGCCGGGTGTTCGGCCTGTGACAGCCGGCCGAGCGTCGGCGCGCCGTGCGGCGAGAGAACCGGCACGAAGACGCGGCGGGAAGCGCGCTGGGCGACCGGCACGCCCTGATAGAGCCGCTTCTGCGCCTCGACGACGATGACGCCGGAGAAGATCGGCCAGAAGCGCCGGCCGGCACGTTCCAGCACATTGTGGAACCGCATCATGAAGCGTCGCGGCGACGGCGGGAAGAACAGCGCATCGGACCATGCGGCCGGGGTGAAATTCGCTTCGCGCAGCAATTCGGTCAGCTGGCCGCGCGAGAACGGCCGGCCATTGCCGAAAGGCGTATGCTCGAAGCGCGCCCAGACGCCGCGCCGGTTGGGCACGACGATGACGACACGGCCGGCGGGCGACAGCACCCGCCAGATTTCGTTCAGCGTCTCGCGCGGGTTCTCGACATGTTCGAGCGAATGGACGAGCAGCATGCGATCAATGCAGGAATCGACCAGCGGCAGCTCCTCGTCGAAGACCAGCGCCGTCGCCGTCGGCCCCGTCGCCGGCCAGACCACCGCCCCCTGCGTTGCCGGCATGAAGGCGAAGACACGCTCGGCATCGCTGCCGAAGCGCTCCAGCCAGGGCAAGGTGTAGCCAAGGCCGACCAGCCGCTCGTTGGGCACGACGGCCCATATCGAGGACAGCGCCATGGTGATCGAGCGCTCGGCCAGGCGCCCGAGAGTGGTCGAATAGAAGGAACGGAGGTCGACAATATCTGAATGCATGGGCGGAACGGTAGCTTCGAAGCAGTTCAAGTTCAACAAAGGCGGATGACATCGTCTGGCCGCCGCCCTATGTCTGCGCCTAGAAACGGAGAGATGTGATGCCCGTCGAGATCGAACAATTCATGTGCCGCAGCGACAATTTCGGCGTCCTGGTGCATGACCCGAAAAGCGGCCAGACGGCGCTCATCGACGCACCCGAGGAGGCGCCGATCCTGGCCGCGATCAAGCGCACCGGCTGGACGCCGACGATGATCCTGACCACCCACCACCATCTCGACCACGTCGAGGCCAATCTGGCGCTGAAGGAGCGCTTCAAGCTGCGCATCGTCGGGCCGGAAGCCGAAAAGGCAAAGATTCCCGGCATCGACGAAACCGTCGAGCAAGGCTCGGTCGTCCACCTCGGCGATGAGCGGATCGAGGTCATCGCCACACCCGGCCACACGGCGGGTCATGTCACGTATCATCTGCCGGCGTCGAAAGTGGCATTCGCCGCCGACACGCTGTTTGCGCTCGGCTGTGGGCGGCTGCTCGAATGCAAGCCGCCGGTGATGTACGAATCCCTGAAAAAGCTCGCGGCGCTGCCGGCCGACACGGTCGTCTATTGCGGCCATGAATATACGCTGGCCAACGCCCGTTTCGCGCTCACCGTCGACCCGACCAATTCGGCGCTGAAAGAGCGCGCCGCCAAGATCGAGGCGCTGCGTGCCGACGGCAAGCCGACGCTGCCGACGACGATCGGCGAGGAACTGTCGACCAATCCGTTCCTGCGCTGGCACGATCCGGCGATCCGCAGGCATCTCGGCCTGGAGAAGGCCTCCGATGCCGAAGTGTTCGCCGAGATCCGCAAGCGCAAGGACAATTTCTAAGCGGCCATGACCAGTTCCGCCGAAATCATCGCCCTGCTCGGCCTGAAGCCGCATCCGGAAGGCGGCTGGTATGCCGAGACCTTTCGCGATGGCGCGGAAGGTGCCCGCGGCCATTCGACGGCGATCTATTTCCTTCTGGAGAAGAACCAATTGTCGGCCTGGCACCGGGTCAGGGACGCGGCGGAGGTCTGGCACTTCTATGACGGCGCGCCGCTGGCGCTCTCGATACATCGAGAAGACGGTCCCGTTATCGAGCAGATCCTCGGTACGGCGCTTGCCGCGGGCGAGCGGCCGCAGATTGTCGTGCCGGCGGGCTGGTGGCAGTCGGCACGCAGCCTCGGCGAATGGACCCTGGTCGGCTGCACCGTGGCTCCGGGCTTCGATTTCGCTGCCTTCGAACTCGCCGAACCCGGCTGGCAGCCGGGAACGCCCTAGGTGTTTGATCTCAGGCTTTAATGGCGCACCATTGTCGTCCGAATCAAAGGACGCGCTATGGGACAGATTCTACACGGCCGCGCCACGACGACAGAGGCGGTCCGTCGAGCAATACAGCA
>NZ_JAMYUP010000032.1:0-61572 GCF_040323155.1 Mesorhizobium sp. M0060 | reverse complement strand
GGCGCGGGGGCGCGCCGCACCCTCCACGGAGAGCACAAATCGCCCCCCCTCCGCGACCTTCTTTTGGTCCCGCCGGCCCCCCCCCCCGCCCGCTCCGCGGCCACCTCTCCCCCACTTCGTGGGGGCGACGAACCCGAGCCAGGCCGCTCGTTCGGGAAGGTAGATTTCCGCCTTCATGAAGGTCTTCGCACGACCTGTGATCAGCACACGATCTCCGGCCAGCTCGCATAGCAAGTGCCCGCCGCGTTGCGAGCATTGGAATGCCGACAGATGCGCCTTGCCGAGCTTTTCAGCCCAGTACGGCACCAATGTCGCATGAATGGAGCCAGTCACCGGGTCCTCGGGAATGCCAGCTCCGGGCACGAAATAACGCGAAACGAAATCATGGGCCTGCCCAGGCGCCGTAATGACCAGGCCGAGAGGATGAAAACCTCCGATCCTGAGCAGATCGGGAACGAAAGATCGTATGGATGTCTCGTCGGCTAGCTCGACAAACAGGTTCTCGAAATTGCGGAAGCCCGCAACCGGCTGCAGAGGAAATATCTGTTGCAGCGCCGGCAGCAACTCATCCCCGACGGGCTGCGGCGGAAAACACGGTAGATCGAGCTGATAGGCTCCTTCCCGCCGGGAAACCCGCAACTCGCCTACGCGGGTGGCGAAGGCAATTTCGCCCTCAACATTGTGTTCCGCAGCCAGCACGTGGGCGGCCGCAATAGTGGCATGGCCACAGAAGTCGACTTCATGCACCGGCGCGAACCAGCGCAAATCCCAACCTTTGCCATTCGGCTGCACAAACGCGGTTTCGGCCAGATTGTTCTCGTTGGCGATGGCCTGCATTACATCGTCCGACAGCCAGTTCTCCAGAACGAGAACGGCAGCAGGGTTGCCCTGGAAGGCCCGTTCGGCAAAGGCGTCGACCTGATACATCGTCAGCGTCGGCATATCAGGCCCTCAAAGATATCCGCTGGGCGGCGCGCCGTTTCGGCCGCCCCGGTGCAGGTTCACGCCGCTTCGTTGATCGCCGCTTTCACCGCAGCGATCGCATCGCCGGCCTTGGAGGCGTCGGGACCGCCTGCCTGGGCCATGTCGGGGCGGCCGCCGCCGCCCTGCCCGCCCAAGGCCGCGGACGCGACGCGCACCAGATCGACGGCGCTGAAGCGGCCGGTCAGATCATCGGTGACGGCGACGACGACGCTTGCCTTGTTGTCCTCGCCGGCGCCGACGAAGACGACGACACCGGAGACGAGCGACTTCTTGCCGGCATCCGCCAGCGGCTTCAGATCCTTCGGCGCGACGCCGGAGACCGCCTTACCGAGGAAGCCGACACCGGCGACGGTCTCGTTCTCAGCAGGCGCGCCGGCCGCGGCGCCGCCCAGCGCCAGCTTCTTGCGCGCTTCGGTCAGTTCCTTTTCGAGCTTCTTGCGCTCGTCGAGCAGCGCCTCGACGCGGGCCGGCACGTCGGCCGGCGAAATCTTCAGCGCGGCGGCGGCCGCCTTCAGCCGCTTGTCCTGTTCGTCGAGATGCTTTCTGGCCGCTTCGCCGGTCAACGCCTCGATGCGGCGCACGCCGGCGGCGACCGCGCCGTCCGAGACGATGCGCACCAGACCGATATCGCCGGTCGCCCTGACATGGGTGCCGCCGCAGAGCTCGACCGAATAGGGCCGGTTGGCCTTGGCGCCATGCAGGCCCGTGCCCATCGAAACGACGCGCACTTCATCGCCATACTTCTCGCCAAACAGTGCCATGGCGCCTTCGGCAATGGCGTCGTCGACAGACATCAGGCGCGTGGTTACAGGGCTGTTCTGAACGACGATCTCGTTCGCCATGCGCTCGACCTCTTCGAGCTCGTCAGGTAAGATTGGCTTGTTATGTGAAATGTCAAAGCGGAGGCGCTCGGGCGCGACCAGTGAGCCCTTCTGCGCCACATGGGTACCCAGCACCTCGCGCAGCGCTTCATGGATCAGATGCGTCGCGGAATGGTTTGCGCGCAGCCTGGAGCGGCGCGCGTGGTCCACCTTCAGCTCGACGGTTGCGCCCGTCTTGACCGTGCCGCTGACCACCTTGCCGACATGGACGAAAAGCCCATCGGCCTTTTTCTGGGTGTCGGAGATCTCGATCGAGAACCCTTCGCCTGAAATGACGCCGGTATCGCCCATCTGTCCACCGGACTCGCCATAGAACGGCGTCTGGTTGACAACCACAGCAACAGCGTCGCCCTTGCCGGCGCTATCGACGGTCTTGCCGTCCCTGACCAGCTCCTGGATGAGGCCTTCCGCCTGCTCGGTCTCGTAGCCCAGGAATTCGGTGGCGCCGGTCTTCTCACGCACCGCGAACCACACCGTCTCGGTCGCTGCCTCGCCGGAACCAGCCCAGCTTTTGCGCGCCTCCGCCTTCTGCCGCTCCATCGCATCCGTGAAGCCGGCAAGATTGACCGAGATGTTGCGCTGGCGCAGCGCGTCCTGCGTCAGGTCGAGCGGAAAGCCATAGGTGTCGTAGAGCTTGAAGGCTGTCTCGCCATCCAGCATGTCGCCGGCGGCCAGCTTTTCCGTCGCCTCCGAAAGCAAGCCCAAGCCGCGCACCAGCGTTTTGCGGAAACGGGTTTCCTCAAGCTTCAGCGTCTCGGTAATCATCTGTTCGCCGCGCACCAGTTCGGGATAGGCTTGGCCCATCTCGCGCACCAGCGCCGGCACCAGGCGCCACATCAGGGGATCGCGGGCGCCGAGCAACTGCGCATGGCGCATGGCGCGGCGCATGATACGACGAAGCACATAGCCGCGGCCTTCATTGGACGGCAGCACGCCATCGGCCACCAGGAAGCAGGACGAACGCAGGTGGTCGGCAATGACGCGGAACGATCCTACAGTGTCCGCATCCGGATCGCGGCCAAGCGTGGACGACGCAGCGTCGATCAGGTGGCGGAACAGGTCGGTTTCGAAGACGCTTTCAACCCCTTGCAGGATGGAGGCCATGCGCTCCAAGCCCATGCCTGTGTCGATCGACGGACGTGGCAGGTCGATGCGCTCGTCTTTCGTCACCTGTTCATACTGCATGAACACCAGGTTCCAGAATTCAAGGAAACGGTCGCCATCCTCCTCAGGGCTGCCGGGAGGGCCACCCCAGATATGCTCGCCACGGTCGATGAATATCTCCGAGCACGGCCCGCAAGGTCCGGTGTCGCCCATTGCCCAGAAGTTGTCAGAGGTCGGGATGCGGATAATGCGATCGTCGGAAAAGCCGGCGATCTTCTTCCAGTAGGCGGCGGCCTCGTCGTCGGTGTGATAGACGGTGACCAGCAGCTTGTCCTTCTTCAGCCCGAATTCCCTGGTGATCAGGTTCCAGGCAAGCTCTATGGCGCGCTCCTTGAAATAGTCGCCGAAGGAGAAATTGCCGAGCATCTCGAAGAAGGTCAGGTGGCGCGCAGTGTAGCCGACATTGTCAAGGTCGTTGTGCTTGCCCCCGGCGCGAACACTCTTCTGGGCGGTCGTGGCACGCGAATAGGGCCGCTTCTCCAGACCGGTGAAAACGTTCTTGAACTGCACCATGCCGGCGTTGGTGAACATCAGCGTCGGGTCGTTGCGCGGCACCAGCGGGCTCGACGCGACGACCTCGTGACCTTCCTTGCGAAAATAGTCGAGAAATGCCGACCGGATCTCGTTGACGCCACTCATGAATACTGCCTTTTCGAGAGAACCGCCGGCCATCGGCGGAAAATAGACATGGCCTTTTAGCGGTCGCACCGCAGCCTGTCCAGAAACACGAAACGGGCTCAAATCACGGCCTTCACCGGCACTTTGAAATGGCTTCTGCCCCGCCATAAAACGCAAACCGCCGGCACGGGGCCGGCGGTTCGAAACGCATCGATTAAGCAAACTCAGATCAAAACATCAACCGAAACCTGGCTGAAGCTCCGCGGGGCGTCGCTCGCCAAGCCTACATCGCGCCGGCGTCGTCCTCGAAACCGTCGTCGCTGCTTTCGGAGCCGCCGTTCTCAAGGAATTTCTCGGCGATCAGCCCGGCATTCTGCCGCAGCGCCAGCTCGATCTCGCGCGCCGTGTCGGGATTGTCGCGCAGGAACAGTTTTGCGTTTTCGCGGCCCTGGCCGAGACGCTGGGAATTGTAGGAGAACCAGGCGCCCGACTTTTCGACCACGCCGGCCTTGACGCCGAGGTCGACCAGCTCGCCGGTCTTGGACACGCCCTCGCCATACATGATGTCGAACTCGACCACCTTAAAGGGCGGCGCCAGCTTGTTCTTGACGACCTTGACGCGGGTCTGGTTGCCGACGACCTCGTCGCGATCCTTGACCGAGCCGATGCGGCGAATGTCGAGGCGGACCGAGGCATAGAATTTCAGCGCGTTGCCGCCGGTCGTCGTCTCGGGCGAACCGAACATGACGCCGATCTTCATGCGGATCTGGTTGATGAAGATGACCATGGTGTTGGAGCGCGAGATCGAGGCGGTGAGCTTGCGCAGTGCCTGACTCATCAGGCGGGCCTGCAGGCCGGGCAGCGAATCGCCCATCTCGCCTTCGATTTCGGCGCGCGGCGTCAGCGCCGCCACCGAATCGACGACCAGCACGTCGATGGCGCCGGAGCGCACCAGCGTGTCGCAGATCTCAAGCGCCTGCTCACCGGTATCGGGCTGCGAGATCAACAGGTTTTCGAGATCGACGCCGAGCTTGCGGGCATAGACCGGGTCGAGCGCGTGCTCGGCATCGACGAAGGCGCAGATGCCGCCCTTCTTCTGGGCTTCGGCCACCGTGTGCAGCGCCAGCGTCGTCTTGCCCGAGCTTTCCGGCCCGTAGATCTCGACGATGCGGCCGCGCGGCAGGCCGCCGACGCCAAGCGCGATGTCGAGGCCAAGCGAGCCGGTCGGCACCGTTTCGATCTCGACGACCTGCTCGTTTGCGCCGAGCCGCATGATCGAGCCCTTGCCGAAGGCACGCTCGATTTGCGACAGCGCCGCATCCAGAGCCTTTGATTTGTCCACCGCTTTGTCCTCTACAAGCCGCAAAGTATTCTGAGCCATGATACATCACCCCGTGGTCGTCAATGAAGGCCGGACAATCCCGTAATCCTTGTTAGAATGTACCTTATTTGTTCTCGTTTGTCAACGGACGGCAAGCACCTGAAAAACAAACGATATCGCGATTTGTTCTATTTTTGTTTCGCGCTTTCGGCGGGAGACATACCCTGCATCCTATGCGGGGCCGTTACTGCCATGTTGCGAATCGCGCCTGTGATTGCGGGCTTCCGCAGGGCAACCTAGTCTCCTCCCGGGCAACAGCAAAGGTCATTTTGCCGGCATGATGAAATCCTCGACGATCCTGGCCGTGGGCGGCGCCTATATCGAGCGGCGCGGCCGGCTTGTCGGCGCCTTCGTGCCGGCCGCGTCGAACCCCGGCACGATGCGCGAGCATGTCGGCGGCGCCGTCTTCAACGCCTTGCGCTGTGCGGTGCGGCGCGGCGTCTCGGCCTCGCTGCTTTCGGTGCGCGGCGGCGATGCCCAAGGCGACACGGTTTTACGCGCCATCACCGAGGCCGGCATTGCCGATCTGTCGGCGGTGTTCCTCGATCGCGCGACGCCGAGCCATACGGCGTTGGTCGATAGCGACGGTGGGCTGATCGCCGGCCTTGCCGACATGGTGCTCTACGAACTGGCGCTTCCCAAGCAGATCCGCCGCGCCAAGGTGCGTGAGGCGATCGGCACCGCCGACGCGGTGCTGTGCGACGCCAACCTGCCGTCGACCGCGTTGGAGCGGCTGGCGGCGCTCGCTGCCGGCAAGCCGGTCTTTGCGCTTGCGGTCTCGTCCAGCAGAGCGGCGCGGCTGACGCCGGTGCTTGACCTTCTGGCGCTGACCTTCATGAACCGGCAAGAGGCCGGCGTGCTCGCCGGCGTGGACATAGATGCCGACGGGCGCGGCATCGTCGACGGGCTGAGACATGCAGGCTTGAAAGGCGGCGTGGTGACCGCCGGCGGCGGACCGGTGCTCGGTTTCGACGAAGCCGGCGCTTTTTCGATCTCGCCGCCGCTGCCACAAAAGCGGGCCGACGTGACCGGCGCCGGCGACGTGCTGGCGGGCGCGACGATCGCCGCCCTGCTGCGCGGCTTGACGCTGCGCGCGGCGCTGCGTGAAGGCGTCGCCGCGGCGATGCTCGCCGTCGTCGAGAGCGCCGATACGGCTGCGGCGTTCAGCGGCACCGGCTTTGCCGAGGCACTGGCGCTGGTGCCCGAGGCGCGCGAACTGGCGTGAAGTGCGCCCTGGATTGCCGGCGGCAGCTAGCGGACCGGCGCAGCCTACTTGCCGGCGCGCCGTCCCGCCTCATAGGCCCGGCGCGCCCAGATCGCCATCTCATCGGGATCGTCGAAAGCGCTTTCTGGAACGCTCCAATAGGGCATCGATACGAGCTTGCCATGGCGCGAGCCGGTATAGGTCCATTGCCGGCAACCGGCCGCTTCGAAATCCGGGGCGCTTTCGGCGTCGGCCTTCAGCATCAATTCGCCGCGGATGACGATGGCGACGATGACGCCGTCGAAGTAGATGCCTTTACCGCCGAACAGCTTGCGGATGCTGACCGGCCCGAGGCCTTCGAAAAGCTCTTCTATGCGCTCGTTGTCCATGCGGCGATCATGTCATCGGGATTTCCCCTTGTCATCGCCGCAACCGGCACCATCCTGACAAGTTCAGAATCAATTTCGTCGGAGTTTTTCATGCCGCTTCTGCTCAAGGGATCCTGCCGGTGCAATGCCGTGCGTTTCGAGGTGGAGAGCCACACGCCGGTGCCGTTCATGCTGTGCTACTGCTCGATCTGCCGCAAGCAGCAGGGCGGCGGCGGTTTTGCCATCAATCTCGGCGCCGATTACGAGACGCTGAAAATCGAGGGCAAGCGCCATCTCGGCGTCTACCGGGCTGAGATCGAGGACGACGAGCACCCGCAACGCGAGATCTCGTCAGGCCAGCGGAATTTCTGCAGGAAATGCGGGGCAGCACTCTGGCTCTACGACCCGACCTGGCCGGAGCTGGTGCACCCCTTCGCCTCGGCGATCGACACAGACCTGCCAAAGCCGCCGGAGAAGGTTCATCTGATGCTGAAATACAAGGCGAACTGGGTCGAGCCCGATATCGGCAAGGGCGACAAGGTCTTCGACGTCTATCCCGAGGAATCAATCGCCGACTGGCACAAGAGGACGGGGATGTGGGTGGATTAGGGTTCTTCGGCAGTCCCCCTCATCCGGCCCTTGGGCCACCTTCTCCCCGGAGGGGAGAAGAGACTGGCTCGACCGACCTCTTCTCCCCTCCGGGGAGAAGGTGGCCGCGAAGCGGCCGGATGAGGGGGTCTCGCGAAAGCCTACTTAAAGAAAAGAAAATTCTCAGGCTGAAGCGCGCGCCTCGGCCAGTGCCTTCAAATCAGCCGGCTTCAATTCGACCGATTCACCGCAGCCGCAGGCCGAGCTCTGGTTCGGGTTGCGGAAGGTGAAGCCGGTGCGCAGTGTCGTCTGCTCGAAATCCATCTCGGTGCCGAACAGGAAAAGTGCCGCCTCCGGCGCGACATAGACATGCGCGCCGTCGCGCTCGATATGGTCGTCCTTGGTGTTGGGCTCGGTCACCAGATCGACCGTATATTCCATACCAGCACAGCCGCCCTTCTTGATGCCCAGGCGAATGCCATGTGCATTCTCACGGGTCGCGACGATCTCGCGAACCCGGTCGGCGGCCTTTTCGGTCATGGTGATGACGGCGAAGCGTCCCATCTTTTTCTTTCTCCATTCCTTGCAGGTTCAAGGCCTGCCGAATGATTCTCACCTAAAATGGTGAAGTTTCCTGCCCGGCGCAAGTCCGCCGATCTTTGTCCGGTCGGATGCTAATACCACCCAACCGCCACCTGCGCCTCTTCCGACATGCGGTCCGGCGACCAGGGTGGGTCGAAGGTCATGTTGACCTCGACGCCGGAGACGCCTTCGACGGCGCCGACGGCGTTTTCCACCCAGCCAGGCATTTCGCCAGCCACCGGGCAGCCCGGCGCGGTCAGCGTCATGTCGATCTTGACCGAGCGGTCGTCCTCGATGTCGATCTTGTAGACGAGGCCGAGCTCGTAGATGTCGGCCGGGATTTCCGGGTCATAGACCGTTTTCAGCGCCGAGACGATGTCGTCGGTCAGCCGCGCCAATTCGTCGGCGGGGATTGTCGATCCGGAAACCGCCGCATTGGTCGTCGCTTCCGAATTTGTCTCGGCGGTGTGGCTGGCATCGTCCATGATCGTCACCCGAAGAACTTTCGCGCTTTTTCCAGCGCATCGGCCAAAGCATCGACTTCGGCCCTGGTATTATACATGCCGAACGATGCCCTGCATGTGGATGTTACGCCGAAGCGTTTCAACAGCGGCTGGGCGCAATGGGTGCCGGCGCGGACCGCCACTCCCTGCCGGTCGATGACCATCGACACGTCATGGGCATGGATGCCCTGCAGCTCGAAGGAAATGATAGCGCCCTTGCCGGGGGCATCGCCGAAGATGCGCAGCGAGTTGATGGCGCGCAGCCGCTGATGCGCATAGTCCTTCAAATCGGCCTCGTGCGCGGCGATGCGCTCGCGGCCGATCTTTTCCATATATTCCAGCGCTGCACCAAGCCCGATCGCCTGCACGATCGGCGGCGTGCCGGCCTCGAAGCGGTGTGGCGGATCGTTGTAGGTGACGATGTCTTGCGTCACCTCCTCGATCATCTCGCCGCCACCCATGAACGGGCGCATGCGCTCCAGAATGTCCTTCTTGCCGTAGAGCACGCCGATGCCCGATGGGCCATAGACCTTGTGGCCGGTGAAGACGAAGAAATCGCAGTCGAGATCCTGCACGTCGATCGGCATATGCACGGCGCTCTGGCTGCCGTCGACCAGCACCGGTATGCCGCGCGCATGGGCGATGCGCACGATCTCCTTGATTGGAGTCACCGTGCCGAGTGCATTCGACATGTGGGTGATGGCGACGAGCTTGGTGCGGTCGGTCAGCCGCTTCTCGAACTCCTCGATGTGGAAGACGCCGAGATCGTCGACCGGCACCCAGACCAGCTTGGCGCCCTGCCGCTCGCGGATGAAATGCCAGGGCACGATGTTGGAATGATGCTCCATGATCGACAGGACGATTTCATCGCCCTCGCCGATGTTCGGCATGCCGAAACCGTAGGCGACGGTGTTGATCGCCGCCGTGGTGTTCGAGGTGAAGACGATGTTGTCGGTATCAGGCGCGTTGAGGAAACGGCGCACCGTCTCGCGCGCCTTTTCATACGCGTCGGTTGCCGCATTCGACAGGAAATGCAGGCCACGGTGGACATTGGCGTATTCCTGGGAATAGGCGTGCTGAATGGCGTCGAGCACCGCCTGCGGCTTCTGCGCCGAGGCGCCATTGTCGAGATAAACGAGAGGTTTGCCGTAGACTTGCCGCGACAGGATCGGGAAGTCGCGGCGGATCGCCTCGACGTCATAGGGGATGTTTTCGACTTTCTGGTCCACAGCAATCAACCTTCCAATGTGGCTCCCCCTCACCCGACCTCCGCTTCGCTACGGCCACCCTCTCCCCGCTGGGGAGAGGAGATCGCCAGCGTCGCCGCCTGTCTCTTCTCCCCTTGGGAAGAAGGTGGCCGCGAAGCGGCCGGATGAGGGGGCCTCGCCCTATGCCGCTCTACCCGTGCGCCACGAACCAGTTGTCGAGCCTCGCCTCCAGCGCCTCGACGATGGCTTCGTCGTCCAGTTCCTCGATCACTTCGGCGACGAAGGCCTTGACCAGCAGGCCACGCGCCGTCTTCTCGTCGATGCCGCGCGCCATCAGGTAGAACAGATGGCTGTGGTCGATCTCGGTGACGGTCGCGCCATGGCCGCAGACGACGTCGTCGGCAAAGATTTCCAGCTCGGGCTTGGTCGAGAACTCGCCGTCATCCGACAGAAGCAGCGTATTGCAGGCCATCTTGGCGTTGGTCTTCTGCGCATATTGATGGACGTTGATGCGGCCCTGGAAGGCGCCGCGCGCCTTGCCGGTCACTACGTTGCGGATCACTTCCGTCGAGGCGGTGTGCGGTACGGCGTGGTCGAGCACCATGGTGACGTCGGTATGGGTGTCGCCGGCCAACAGGTTGATGCCGCGCAAGGTGAATTCGGCGCCTTCGCCGGTCGTCTTCACAACGACTTCCTGGCGCACAAGCTTGCCGCCGGCATTCATGACGAACAGCGTCAGCTTCGAATTCTTGCCGAGATGCGCCTTGAACTGGGCAAGGTGCGTTGCCGTATCCGGCTGCTCCTGCACGATCAGCCAGGTCACTTCGGCGCCCTCGTCAAGCAGAAGCTGGCTGACCGAACTGACCAGCGCCGCCCCCTCGCCAGCCTGGCGCTCGACGATAACAGCCTTGGCGCCGGTGCCGACGCGGACGTCCAGGCGCACATGCGTCTGTCCACCGGCCTGCAAATTCTGCAATTCGAGCGGCTTATCCAGTTGGGCACCGTCGGCGATGTCGACGAAATAGCCGTCGGCAACAAAGGCGGTGTTGAGCGCGCCGATGGCGTCGTCGCTGCCATAAGAATCGAGCCCAGGTGCTGCGCTGCCGTCGGTCAGCTTTTCCGACAGGCGCTGCACGGCAACGCCATCGATGCTAGCGAGCTTCGCGCTCGAAACGCCGTTCAGCACCGGCAAAACGCTGGAGCCTTCGACGATCGGCGCAATGGCTTTCGCGACCGCTGCCGGATCGAAGTCCGGCACCGAAGTCAGCAGACGACGCAGGTCCGTATAATGCCAGGATTCGATGCGCCGCGTCGGCAGGCCGCTCTTGATCGCCTCGATGGCGTCGTCGCGCTTCAGCATCACCGCGCCGTCGCCCGGCAGCAGCGACAGCCGCTCGCCGAAGGCGTCGATCAGCGCCGTTTCGGCTAATGTTCGCTGGGGTGTCGTGTGCATATTCATCAGTTTCGTCCTGCCTTCCGGCATCTCACGCGGCTTGCCCGATCACGCCGGCATAGCCATTGGCCTCGAGATCGAGCGCCAGCGACTTGTCGCCCGACTTGATCACCTGGCCCCTGTAGAGCACGTGCACGGTATCAGGCACGATGTATTGGAGCAGGCGCTGGTAGTGGGTGATGACGACGATGGCGCGGTCCGGCGAGCGCAGCGTGTTGACGCCGTCCGCGACGATCTTCAGCGCATCAATATCGAGACCGGAATCCGTCTCGTCGAGCACGCAGAGCTTTGGCTCCAGCAGCTTCATCTGCAGAATCTCGGCGCGCTTTTTCTCGCCGCCGGAAAAGCCGACATTGAGCGGCCGCTTCAGCATCGCCATGTCCATGTTGAGCGAGGCGGCCGCCTCCTTCACGCGCTTGAGGAATTCCGGGATTTTCAGCGGTTCCTGGCCGCGCGCCTTGCGCTGCTCGTTCATCGCAACTTTCAGGAATTCCATCGTCGCCACGCCCGGTATCTCCATCGGATACTGGAAGGCGAGAAAGATGCCGGCGGTAGCGCGCTCGGCCGGATCCATGTCGAGGATCGACTGGCCGTTATAGAGGATGTCGCCCTCGGTGACCTCATAGTCCTCGCGCCCGGCGAGGATGTAGGACAGCGTCGATTTCCCCGAGCCGTTCGGGCCCATGATGGCGGCGACCTCGCCGGCCCTGACCGTCAGGTTCAGGCCGCGGATGATCTCGGTGCCGTCATCGACGATGCGGGCATGCAGGTTTCTGATTTCAAGCATTCTTCTTTTTCCTGAAAATTCTATTCCGGTCAGCCGACCGAGCCCTCAAGCGATATCCCGATCAGCTTCTGCGCCTCGACCGCGAACTCCATCGGCAGCTGCTGGATGACGTCCTTGACGAAGCCGTTGACGATCAGCGCGATCGCCTCTTCCTCGGGGATGCCGCGCTGCATGACGTAGAATTTCTGGTCCTCGGAAATCTTCGACGTCGTCGCTTCGTGCTCGAACTGGGCCGTCGAATTCTTGGCTTCCATGTAGGGCACGGTGTGTGCGCCGCACTGGTCGCCGATCAGCAGCGAGTCGCAATTGGTGAAGTTGCGGGCGTTGGTCGCCTTGCGGTGCGCCGAAACTTGGCCGCGATAGGTGTTCTGCGAAAAGCCGGCGGCAATGCCCTTGGAGATGATGCGGCTCGACGTGTTCTTGCCGAGATGGATCATCTTGGTGCCGCTGTCGACCTGCTGATAACCGTTCGACACCGCGATCGAATAGAACTCGCCGCTGGAATCGTCGCCGCGCAGGATGCAGCTCGGATATTTCCAGGTGATGGCCGAGCCGGTCTCGACCTGCGTCCACGAAATCTTCGAGCGATGGCCGCGGCAGTCGCCGCGCTTGGTGACGAAATTGTAGATGCCGCCCTTGCCTTCGGCGTCGCCGGGATACCAGTTCTGCACCGTCGAATATTTGATCTCGGCATCGTCGAGCGCGACCAGCTCGACCACCGCGGCGTGAAGCTGGTTCTCGTCGCGCTGCGGCGCCGTACAACCTTCGAGATAGGAGACGTAAGCACCCTCCTCGGCGATGATCAGCGTGCGCTCGAACTGGCCGGTGTTCTTCTCGTTCATGCGGAAATAGGTCGACAGTTCCATCGGGCAGCGCACGCCCTTGGGCACGAAGACGAAGGAGCCGTCGGTGAACACGGCCGAATTCAGCGTCGCGTAGAAATTGTCGGAGGTCGGCACGACCGAGCCGAGATATTTCTTCACCAGCTCCGGATGCTCGCGGATCGCTTCCGAGATCGAGCAAAAGATGACGCCGGCCTGCGCCAGCTCCTTCTTGAAGGTGGTGACGACGGAGACGGAATCGAACACCGCATCGACGGCGACGCGGCCTGACTTGTAGACGTTGTCGCTGGCTTCCTCGAGCTCCGACGCATCGGTCTTCTGCACGCCGGCAAGGATTTCCTGTTCCCTGAGCGGAATGCCGAGCTTCTCGTAGACCTTCAGCAGTTCGGGATCGACCTCGCTGAGCGAAGTCGGCCCCGGCGTGCTCTTGGGCGCGGCGTAATAGTAGAGATCCTGGAAATCGATTTTGGGATAATGGACGCGCGCCCATTTCGGCTCATCCAGCGTCAGCCAGCGGCGATAGGCTTCCAGGCGCCATTCCAGCATCCAGGACGGCTCGTCCTTCTTCGCCGAAATGAAGCGGATAATGTCTTCGCTCAGGCCCTTGGGGGCCTTGTCCATCGCGATTTCGGTCTGGAATCCGTATTTATACTGGTCGACATCGATCTTTCGAACTCGATCGATCGTCTCCTGCACAGCAGGCATCAGCGTTCTCCATCCACGCCGGGGTCAAGGCCCGGCAGTTTTCAAACTATGGCACCGCAAACGTGCACCCATCAGGCACCCGAGGCGGCGTAAGTTTCATATAGTGCGTTCATGCCGGAAATTCACCCGGCCAAATGCGAACGCACGGCTCTACCAGGCCGCAAGGCCCTACATTTCGTCTGCCGCGCTCAGGCGGCTCGTTCCCTGCTTGCCTTTTCCTTACCGGCTTGCCGCGCGACGATCGTCGCCAGCGCCGCGCGAAACAGCTCGATATCTTCGGCGCTGGTCGCGTGGCCGATGGACACGCGCAACGCGCCAAGGCTGTCACCATAACCCATGGCTTTCAGCACATGGCTCGGGCCGACCTTGCCCGACGAACAGGCCGATCCGGCCGACAGCGCCACGCCGGCCAGGTCGAAGGCGATCTGCGCCGTCTCGGCCTTGATGCCGGCAATAGCGAAGAACGTGGTGTTGGCAAGCCTTGCAGCGCTGGTCCCGAAGATTTCGGCATCCGGCACCAGCGTTTTCACGATCGCCTCAATTTCCTCGCGACGCTGCCGCACCGCATCGATCGTTTCCAACCCGGCAAGCGCCTCACGCGCCGCCGCGCCAAACCCGGCGATCGCCGCCAGGTTTTCAGTGCCGCCGCGATGGCCCTTTTCCTGGCCGCCGCCGCTGACCAGCGGTTTTGGCATCATCAGGTCCGACGCCGCGACAATGGCGCCGACGCCCTTGGGGCCGCCGATCTTGTGCGAGGACAGAATCAAATAGTCGCCGTAACCCGCCGAGATATCGAGCGGAATGCGGCCCGCCGCCTGCACCGCATCGACAACCAGGACGCCGCCCGCCGCCTTGACGATTTCGGCGATGCGGCCGACTGGCTGGATCACGCCGGTTTCATTGTTGGCGGCGTGGATCGCCACCAGCGGCAAGCCTTCGGCCTTGTCATGTGCGGCGAGCGCTGCCGCCAAGGCGTCGAGCCTGACGATGCCGTCGGCGTCGACGCCGATCCGCGCCAGCTGCGCCGCCGGGAAGCCCCCGCCATTCAGCAGGCAAGGATGATCGGCCTCGGACACATAGAGCCGGCTCATGCGGACGGCACCGCGCCCCATCCGCCAGTCCGGCGTCAGCAGCGTCGAGGCAGCTTCCGTCGCGCCGGAGGTGAATACGACATGCTCGGCCCTGGCGTTGACCAGTCGCGCCACGACGCGCCTGGCATCCTCGATCAGCCGCCGCGCGGCGCGGCCCTCGGCATGGACCGAGGACGGGTTGGCGGCGACGTCGAGCGCAGCGACCACCGCCGCGCGCGCCGAGGCAAGCAGCGGCGCGCTGGCGTTGTAGTCGAGATAGGCGCGTGCTCCGGCCATTTCCGTCCAACTGGTCCCTTCAAAAGCTGTTCCGCGAAGATAGCGCGTTATTTCCTTGAAATTGCAAGGCAAGACGTCCTATTTACGCGGCTTGCGGCGCGGGTGGCCGAGCCACAATTTTTGGCCGCCCAGTTTTGAACAATTCTAAACTAGCTTCTAGAAAGACGCTCGCCCTGCGTCAAGGCCTAGGGAAGAGTGGGGCCAGAGGAAGAGTTGTTCCGGGCGCCGCGCAATTTATGCCAAGTGGAGTATTTCATGCCTGAGGTCATTTTCACCGGTCCGGCCGGCCGTCTGGAGGGTCGCTATCAGCCCTCGAAGGAAAAGAGCGCGCCGATTGCCATCGTCCTGCACCCGCACCCCCAGTTCGGCGGCACGATGAACAACAAGATCGTCTACGACCTCTTCTACATGTTCCAGAAGCGCAATTTCACCACGCTGCGCTTCAATTTTCGCGGTATCGGCCGCAGTCAGGGCGAATTCGACCACGGCACCGGCGAGTTGTCTGACGCCGCCGCGGCGCTCGACTGGGTGCAGTCGCTGCATCCAGATTCCAAGAGCTGCTGGGTCGCCGGCTATTCGTTCGGCTCGTGGATCGGCATGCAGCTCTTGATGCGCCGGCCCGAGATCGAAGGCTTCATCTCGATCGCGCCGCAGCCCAATACCTATGATTTCTCGTTCCTGGCGCCATGCCCGTCGTCCGGCCTGATCATCCATGGCGACGCCGACAAGGTCGCGCCGCCCAAGGACGTACAGGGCCTGGTCGACAAACTGCACACGCAAAAGGGCATCACCATCACCCAGAAGACCTTGCCCGGCGCCAACCATTTCTTTGCCAACCATGCCGAGCTTCTGATCGAGGAATGCGCGGACTATCTCGATCGCCGGCTGGCCGGGGAACTGTCCGACCCACGGCCGAAGCGGCTGAGATAATCGGGAACGACGATGTACCAGCCGCCTCATTTCCAGGAAACCCGGCAGGACGTCCTGCACGGGCTGATCCGGGCGCATCCGCTTGGCCTGCTGGTCTCGAATGGTGCCGAGGGGCCGGTCGCCAACGCAATTCCCTTCCTGCTCGACGCCCCCTCCCTGCTCAACGAGGAAGTGCCGCCGAACGGCAGGCTACGCGCCCATCTAGCCAGGGCCAATCCGCAATGGCGGCTTTTGGCCGACAATCCCCTGTCGCCCGTGCTGGTCGTCTTCCAGGGCGCGGACGCCTATGTGACGCCGTCCTGGTACAAGACCAAGCGCGAAACCGGCAAGGTGGTACCGACCTGGAACTACGCCATCGTCCAGGTGCGCGGCATCGTTACGGTGGTCGAGGACCAGGATTGGCTGGCTGAGCAGATTTCCGATCTGACAATGTCGCAGGAGGGCAATCGCGCGACGCCGTGGGCGGTGACCGACGCGCCAGCACCCTTCATCCAGTCGCAGATCAAGGGCATTGTCGGCCTGGAAATCGAAATCACTGAAATCAGCGGCAAATGGAAGGTCAGCCAGAACCGGCCGGCCGCCGACCGCATCGGTGTCGCCGAGGGGCTCGAGAGCGAGGCTGCCAGTTCGGCCGACATGGTCCGGCTGGTAAGATCCTACGGCGGGCTGGACAGCAAGTAATCTGGATTGCTTGCTCGACCGGTTTAGGGCCGGAAGCGGGCTCAATCGACCTTCGTCATCGCCGCCTTGCGCTCGTTGGCGATCAGCCAGAGATTGCGGATATAGATCAACAGGCCCATGGCCTGGCCAGCGATGAACACCGGATCCTGACGCTGGATGGCATAGACCAGCAGCAGGCCGCCGCCGAACAGCGAAAAGAACCAGAAGGCGATCGGCACGACACTGCGCTTGGCCTTTTCCGACGCCACCCACTGCACCAGAAACCGCATGGTGAAAAAGAACTGGGCGACGAAGCCGAGCAGTACCCAGGCATCGAATTGCTTGACGAAAACATCGTGAAGCCAGGTCGCCAATTCCTGAAGCACGTTACCCATGCGTGATTTCCTCTACTTTGGGCATTCTGCGGCGCCTGCGGCGCAGCCACCAGACACCGGCAAGATCGAGGACGCCCTGCAGGCCGCGATCGAAGATGCCGTAGTTCGATTTGCCGTGACGGCGGGAGCGGTCGACGACGTCGCAATGAACGACGCGGTAGCCCTCCTGGATGACCAGCGCCGGAACAAAGCGGTGGGTGCCGTCGAAGAACGGCAATTTCCTCAAGATGTCGGTGTGGATCGCCTTGAGGCCGCAGCCCGTGTCCCGCGTCTCGTCGTGCAGGATGGCCTTTCTCAGCCCGTTGGCGAAACGCGACGCCAGCTGCTTGATCTTGCTGTCGCGGCGCTTCAGCCGCTGTCCCTGCGCGGCCCCGACGTTGGGACCAGCCTGCCGCAGCGCATCGATCAACATTGGGATGTAGCCGGGATCGTTCTGGCCGTCGCCGTCGATGGTGGCGACGATATCGCCGCGCGCTGCCCAGGCGCCGGAGCGCACCGAGAGCGACTGGCCGGCAGATTTTTCATGCCTGAGGTGGCGCAGCGGAAACGCGCGAAGTGCCGCTTGGGCGGCGAGCACCGAAGGCGTGTCGTCGGTCGAGCCGTCATCGACGACGATCACCTCGAAGTCGCGCCCGGCCATGGCAGCGCCGATCTCGTCGAGCAGAAGCGGCAGGTTCGCCGCCTCGTTCCGGCAAGGAATGACGATGGATATCTCCGGCATCTCGACTCTGTCACAGGATATGGCATTCGATCGATGCCGCGCGGTCCAGCGGAAGAGCCCCGCTGGCGCGGCGCCTCATTACGCCAGCCGAAACGAGGACGCAAGCATAGGGAATGTCATCCGCGGGAACGCAAAACCGGATTCCACTTTTGCTGATCGCGCAAACCCATCCGAAGCGCGATCGGACGCAAAACCGGATTCCACTTTTGCTGATCGCGCTTGGATGCTAAACGCCCGCCTTCATGCACATCCCGAGCCGCTGCGGCCGGGCGCTTCCGGGAAAGAAACGATGTCCGCCTTCAAATCCGATTTCCTGCGCACAATGAGCGAGCGCGGTTTCATCCACCAGACCTCGGACGATGCCGCCCTCGACCAGCTTTTCGCCACGGAAACGGTGAGCGCCTATATCGGCTTCGATGCCACCGCGAAGAGCCTGCATGCCGGGTCGCTGATCCAGATTATGATGCTTTACTGGCTGCAGCAGACCGGCCACCGGCCGATCGCGTTGATGGGCGGCGGCACCTCGATGATCGGCGATCCGTCGTTCAAGGACGAGGCGCGCAAGCTTTTGACGCCGCAGGACATCGAGAACAATCTGGCCGGCATCCGCCGCAACTTCGCTCCGTACCTCAAATTCGGCAGCGGCTCGAACGACGCCGTCATGATCAACAATGCCGACTGGCTGATGGATATCAACTACGTCAATTTCCTGCGCGATGTCGGCCGGCATTTTTCGGTCAACCGCATGCTCACCTTCGATTCGGTCAAGCTCAGGCTGGAGCGCGAGCAGTCGCTGTCGTTCCTGGAATTCAACTACATGATCCTGCAAGCCTACGACTTCGTCGAGCTCTACAAGCGCCTCGGCTGCCGGCTGCAGATGGGCGGCTCCGACCAGTGGGGCAACATCGTCAACGGCATCGATCTCGGCCATCGCATGGAAGGCGCGCAGCTTTACGCGCTGACGACGCCGCTGCTTACTACCTCGTCCGGCGCAAAAATGGGCAAGTCGGCATCGGGCGCGGTCTGGCTCGATGCGGAGATGCTGTCGGCATACGAGTTCTGGCAATATTGGCGCAACACCGAGGACGCCGATGTCGGCCGGTTCCTGAAGCTTTACACGACCTTGCCGCTCGCCGAGGTCGCGCGCCTCGAACGGCTCGGCGGCTCGGAGATCAACGAAGCCAAGAAGATCCTCGCCACCGAGATCACCGCCATGCTGCATGGCCGCGAGGCGGCAGAGGAGGCCAGCGAAACGGCGCGTAAGACGTTCGAGGAAGGGGCGCTCGCCGAAACACTGCCGACCGTCGAGGTGGGCAGGGCCGATCTCCAAGCCGGCGTCGGCATATTGTCGCTGTTCGTCACCGCCGGGCTGGCAGCGTCCAACGGCGAGGCGCGGCGGCATATCCAGGGCGGCGCCGTGCGCCTCAACGACCAGCCGGTATCCGACGACCGCCGGATGGTGACGCTGCAGGATCTCGGCCCGGAAAACGTCGCAAAGCTGTCGCTCGGCAAGAAAAAGCACGTTCTGGTGCGGCCGGTTTGAGTGTCTGAGATGCTGTGCAGAGCCCTTGATGCCGGCAGGACAGAGGGGGGCGCGAAGGATCGCTACAGAGCGACTTTATTCCGAACCCCGACCCACCCGCCTCACCGGTATTCAAAGATCGACCTGAAAATGCCGGGCGCGATCACCGATAGCGGATTGACGTCGAGGGTCGGCTTGTTGGCATTGCCCCTGAGCCTGTAGGTGACGCCGATCAGGCCGCGGTCGCGGCCATTGCCGAGCAGCGCGCCGATCAGCGGCAGTTCGCCGAAGATGCGGTTTACACCGTAGGCCGGCATGAACGTGCCGGTCATGTCCATATTGTTGTTCTGATCATAGAGCGTGCCCTGGAAGGTGGTGCCGATGCGCGAGCCGCGCAGCACGCCGTTGCGCAGCTTCAGATAGCCGCTGCCTTTGTCGATTTCGCTAAAACCGCGCTCGAACTTCACCCTCGACGTGTCGAGATTGCCCTTGACCGCCTCATTGAGGCTGCGGCTGTCGCCGGCCGGCGTCGTCGACACGATCGAGGCGAGCTTCGGCTCGTTGACGATAAAGAAGTTCTTGGCGTCGACCTGGCCTTTCATCGGCCCGTCGCCGGCCCCAGTGAGCGCCAGCGTGATCGAGCCGCCTTCCATATGCTCGTAGATGTTGAGGAAGCGCAGTATGGCGCCGGCGTCGGCCGACTTCATGTTGAGTGTGCGCAAGCCGCCGCCGGTCGTGTTGCTGATGGTGATCGCGGCTCCCGAATCTGCCGTGGCGCTCACCTTGAGCCCGTTCACCCTGGAGCCGGCGCCGCTGTAGTCGAGCTTCAAATTCGACAGCACCTCGTCGTGGAAGCCGGTCAGGGAACTGACGTCGGCGCTGACCGAGATCGCATCGACGCCGGTGGTCTTGGTGGCGGTGTCGACGTCGGACGTGAATTGCTTGATCAGCGAGCGTGCGTCCAACGCGCTGCCGCTGACCTCGACCGCATAGGCCTTGCCCGACCGCTTCACCGAGACGGCGACGTCGTCGCCCCTGTTCAAGGTGACCTTGCTGAACCGGGCCGAGGACAAGGCGCCGTTGACCAGCACGGCGCTGCCGTCGATGGAGAAGGTCTTGCCGTCGAGTTCGAAATTGGACAGCGTCGTGGTGTCGCCGGTCTTCGCCATGGCGAAGACGACCTTGGCGGGAATGCCGGGGCCCTTGCTCCAGCCGGCCCAGGGAATGTCCAGCCTGGCATTGGTCAGGTCGGCCGACACGTTCTGGTTGCCGGCGCCGCTCTTGTCGATCGCCACCTTGATGGTTCCGGAAAGCAGCGTCGACAGGCCAGGCATGGCGGTGGCGCGCGTCTTGTCGTCGAGCACCAGCGCTACTTTACGACTGCGCGGCGGGCCGCCATCCCTAAGCGGTTCGATCAGGTCGAGCTCGGCCGGAATGCCGTTGAGCAGCGCCTTGGCCGAGATCACCGCCCGGTCGGGCGCGACCGTGATCGAGCCGTCGGCATGGCTGACCGTCTGGCCCTCGAACGGCTTGCCCAGCGACAGATCCTTGTAGTCGAGTGCCACCAGCCAATCGAGTTTGGACGAGTCGACGCCGGACTGCAGCGGAATATCGGCCTTGACGTGGCCGGTCACCGTTCCGGACAGGTCGTCCGGCAGCAGGCCGACATGGCGCATGGCGTTGATCGGGTCAAACGATGCCAGTTCGGCGATTGCCGGCGCCTCGCCGGCGACATCGATGTCGAGCGCGCCGATCACCGGCGGATGATTCGCCGCCTTGACGGTGAGCGTGCCGTTGCTCGCCGCCACGGTACGGCCGCTCGGCATATAGACGCTTCCCGAGGACAGCGCGACGTCGACGTCGTTGCCGTGGAAGCCGACGACGCCGACGGCATCGCGGATCGGCGGGATGCGGCCGGCCGTGTCGAAGCGCGATCCTTCAACCTGGAATCGGCCGAACACTTCATCGGCGGAAAGCGGCACGCCGTTGCCGAGCCGTCCGGGTACGACCTGGAACTGCAGGCTGCCGTCGACGACGCGGCCGCCGAACAGGTTCTTAAGCACCCACAGCCTGGCATTCCGCGCCGAAAACCATGGCCATAATTGCTTGACGTGCGAGACCGGCATGTCGTGAACGTTGAGCGCGACCGATATGCCCGGCGCCTGGTTGGCGACAAATGAAACCGAGGCCGTGCCCAGCACTTCGCTGGCCGGCCCGGACCGGACGCCGATCTGCTCGGCGATCAGCTTTTGGCTCGTCGGCTGGTAGACGCCGGCAATACGGGCAATGAAGCTGAGCGCCGGCTCCGGCGAATCCGAAGGCGCCAGGGTCGAACCGTCGCTGGTCAGGTCGTAACGATAGGATGGCTCCTCGCCGGCTGTGCCAGTAGCCGGCTTCGGCCCGATCGAACCGGCGAAATCGAAGGTCGAGCGGCCGGTCTTCACCAGCAAACTGTCGACCTGGATCTTGTTCGAGCCGGCGACGAGCGTTGCATCGAGATCGACGTCGGCCGGAAGCAGGCCGCGCGGCCCGAGATCGAGCACCGATCCAGTCAGCGACAAGGCAGCGGTCAGCCGCGAACCATTGTCGCCGACGCCTTCCGACCCCGCCAGCTTCAAGGTGATCGCACCCAATTTGCCACCTGCCGCCGCAGTGTCGGGGTCCGCCGCCTCGACGCTGGCGTCCAGCGCGGTGATGCGTCGCGTCGCCGGATCGCGGGTGGCGGAAGCGGCGATGGTGAGCGCCCTGCCGTCGACATCCGCGTCGGATGAAAACTCCATGCTTCCCGGTCCCGACTGCGACACGGAGGCGTCGGCGATGGTGACCGATTTGACCGATCCGGTCTCGGGCAGTGCCAGCTCGACGTTGCGCAGATCGATCTGGCGCATCGAATCCTCGCGCACCGCATCAAGCGCGCGATTGATGTTGGCGAAGACGGCGGCGGAAAGTTTTTCCGGATCGATGAGGCCGTCCTGGTTGCGCAGCCCGGCCGTCCAGTCGCCGCCGGACGGCATTGCCGCCATAACGACGTGCGCGTCGGAAATCCTGGCGCTGGTCAGCCGCACCTCGCCCGAAAGCAGCGGGATCAGCCGGATGCCGAAGCGAACCTGGCCGGCATCGGCCATCGGCTTGCCCTTGGCGGTCTTGAGGCTGACGTCGCTGACCTGCAGCGCAATGAAACTCGACCCGTCAAGCGTCAGCCGGGCCGGCCCGACGGCAACGTCGACATCGAAGCCGGCCAACCTCTCGATTGCCGTTTCGGCCTCCGCACGAAGCCGCTCCGAGCCGAAGCCTGACACGCCGATCGCATAGACGCCGGCCGCAGCCAGCAGCACAAGGGCGACAAGGCCGGCAAACAGCCGCGCCATCAAACGAACGCCGCGACCGATCGACGCCTGGCCGAGCGGCGGTACGCGGCATGCGGACGGAAAGGTCCCCAGGTCGGTGATCTCGTCACGCCTGAACCTGATCTTCTCGTGCTGCGGTAGCTCCTGATCCACGCAATCTTCCGTTGAAACGAATTCGATCGTGGACGAATCCCCGCTCGACATTATATCGGTGCAGCCTGGCGCGTAACCTCAAACAAGGGCATCGGTATGGCTGACCTCGACGTGGGCGATATTGCGCCGCAATTCGATCTTCCGCGCGACGGCGGCGGCTCACTCAGCCTCGCCGCATTGCTGGGAAAACCCATCGTACTCTATTTCTACCCACAGGACGACACCACAAGCTGCACCAACGAGGCGATCGGCTTTTCGCAGTCGAAGCCGGAATTCGAAAAGGCCGGCGCTGTCGTGATCGGCCTGTCGCCGGACAGCGTCAGGAAGCACGACAGGTTCAAGGCGAAATACGATCTGAGCATCGATCTGGTCGCCGACGAGGAACGCAAGGTGATCGAGGCCTACCATTTGTGGGTCGAAAAGAAGCTCTACGGCCGCACCTATATGGGCGTCGAGCGCGCGACGTTCCTGATCGGCCGGGACGGACGCATCGCCAGGATCTGGCGCAACGTCCGCGTCAAGGGTCATGCCGAAGAGGTGCTGGAGGCGGTTCGCGCGCTTTGAGTGCTGCGGCACGCCGCTGCAACTCGATGCGCGTTTTGCGCGAAGACCTTTGCCTGGGCGTTCGATCCGGCAAAACTTTGTTAACCCTAATAATGTGTAATCAGGCTCGTCGTTGGTATCGTAACGAAAGCTTGGTCCCGTGAACGTAACCAGTCAGTCAGCGGTCTTCGGCAGGCGCAGAGAGCCCCACACGGTCATCATCGCCCGGGGCGACCAGATAAGGCATTTCACCATACGTCCGTGGCTGGCCGCATTTTGCGGCTCGGCGCTGGCGGCGATCGTCATAGGCTACCTGCTGGCGACCTCTTATCTGGTGCTGCGCGACGATCTGATCGGCGCCACGACGGCGCGGCAGGCGCGCATGCAGCAGGCCTACGAAGACCGCATCTCGGCACTGCGCAGCCAGGTCGACCGCATCACCAGCCGACAGCTTCTCGACCAGCAGCTGATGGAAACCAAGGTCAGCGAGTTGCTGGAGCGGCAGAGCCAGCTCAGCCTGCGTCACGGCCGCCTCGGCCCGATCCTCGAACGAGCCGAAAATGAGGCCGGAACGCCGCCCGAACCGACGGCAAAGCCGGACGAACATGCCGATGCGACCGGCAGCATCGCACGGCCGACGGCCTATTCCGTCGCCAGCCTTGCTGCCCCGCTTGCCGGCCCTGTGGACGTCGACGACACGAGGCCGTTCTCGCTGTGGTCGACCCGCGCTGATCCGCTGCCGAGCGAGAGCACGGCCGACCGGGCAGACAAGCTCTTCGTTTCGATCAACAACTCGCTCAAGGCGATCGAGAGCCAGCAACTCACCCGCATCGCCACACTTGCCGACAATGCCTATAAGAGCGCCGACGCGATCTCGCAGGCGCTCGAGGCCGCCGGCCTGCCGCCCACCAGCGAATTCGAAAAGAGCGACGTCGGCGGCCCGCTGATACCACTTGACAGTTCGTTGACCTTTGACAGCAAGGTCAAGGAGTTGGACGAGGCGCTTGACGCGCTGGATCATCTTAAAAAGGAAGCGCGCCGGCTGCCGCTCGCCAACCCCGCGCCCGGCCATAGCGTCACCAGCCCGTTCGGCGTGCGCACCGACCCCATCCTCGGCACGGCCGCCTTGCATTCCGGCATGGATTTCAGGGCGCCGATCGGTATGCCGGCCAAGGTCACGGCAGCCGGCGTGGTCGTCAAGGCCGGCTGGAACGGCGGCTACGGCCGCATGATCGAGGTCGACCACGGCAATGGTTTTGTGACGCGTTACGGGCATCTCAGCGAAATCGACGTCGCCGTCGGCCAGAAGCTCGATGCCGGCGACATCATCGGCAAGACCGGCAACAGCGGCCGCTCGACCGGCCCGCACCTGCACTACGAGGTTCGCCACAATGGCGAGGCGATCGACCCGCTGCGGTTCCTGACCGTCGGCAAGAAGGTCGAGCGGTACCTCTAGGAGCCGGGCTGCTCCTCAGACGGACCAGCAATTGAGTGGCAACCTCGCCTAAGCATCCGCCGGCGATCGCCCTTCGCTCTGTCCTCCCCAGCAAACATTCGGCTCCAGCCCTTGAGGGCTTGTGCCCACGGCGTTGACTCCGATGCAGTTGTAGGATGATATGTATAAGCCTATGCCTTAGCTCAACAGGCTTGTAATGACCGTTCATGGTATCCCGCCTGAAATTCTGAATGCCCTGGAGGGCGCTGTCGGACAAAGCGGCGTGGCCGCCGACGCTGCCGGCATGGCGAAATACCTTGGGGACTGGTCCGGGGATCATCGCGGCGGAGCCCTTGCGGTGCTGAAGCCTGCTTGCGTCAGCGAAGTCCAGGCTGTGGTGCGGCTCTGCGGTACGCTCGGCCTCGGAATCATCCCACAGGGCGGGAACACAGGACTGGTGGCGGGCGCAATCGACCTCGACACCCGTGGCGCGGTGGTCGTCAGTCTGGAGCGGTTGAACGGCATCCGTCTCGTCGACGCCGACAATTTCATCCTGCAGGCCGACGCCGGCTGCATCCTGCAGCACATCAAGGATGCGGCAGCGGCACAGAATTGCCTGTTTCCGCTGGCGCTCGGCGCGCAGGGAAGCTGCCAGATCGGCGGCAATGCGGCCAGCAATGCCGGCGGTACCAACGTGCTGCGCTATGGCATGGCGCGCGATCTCATCCTCGGCCTCGAAGTCGTCCTGCCCGACGGCGAGTTGTGGAGCGGCTTTTCCGGCCTGCGCAAGGACAATCGCGGCTACGACCTGAAGCAACTTTTCATCGGCAGCGAAGGAACGCTCGGCATCATCACCGGCGTCGAGCTCAAGCTGTTTCCGAAACCGATCCGGGTCGAGACCGCCTATCTCGGTCTCGCTTCGTTCGAAGCGGCCATCACCCTGTTCCGGCAGGCTCGCCGGGCCTCATCCGATCTGATTTCGGCCTTCGAGATCATTGGTTCGGAGTGCATCGAGCTCGCGCGCTTGATCGACGCCGACGTCGTTTCGCCGGTCGAAGCTCCCGTCCACGTGCTGATCGAACTCTCCGCAAGTGCTGCGGTCGACCTGCGCTCCATGCTGGCCGATTTCCTGGCCGGGGCCATGGAGAGCGGTCTGGTGGCCGACGCCGTCCTTGCTGAAAGCATCGCGCAGGCCAGCGCGTTCTGGGCCATTCGCGAGGGCTTGGTCGAGGGCCAGGCAAAGCGCGGCTACCATGTGCGCACCGACCTTGCGGTCAGGATATCGGACATCCCTGCCCTCATCGGTCAGGCCCGCCAATTCGTGGTGCTGGAACATCCCGGCTGGCTGCCGCAGGCGTATGGCCATGCCGGCGACGGCAATATCCATTTCAACGTCCTGCCACCGCACGGGCTCGCCGAGGCTGAAGCTCGTGCCGAAGGCGCGGAGATCACCGCCGGACTCTACCAGATCGTCGGCGCGCTTGGCGGCTCGATCAGCGCCGAGCACGGTATCGGCCGCACCCGTCATCGCACTTTCTGGGCCGGCCTGGCGCCTGCCCATCGCCGGCTCATCACTGCGCTCAAAACAACGATCGACCCTCAGGGGTTGATGAATCCCGGCTGCCTTCTGCCATCGACGGAGACGTTTCCATGAAGCAAAGACTGGCCGCTATCGGCACGGTGGAGGCGCTGCCGCATCGCGTCGCCGCATTCCTCAGCCGCGAGATCGAATCCGGCGAGCTCAATCCGGGCACGCGGCTGCCGACCGAGCAGCAGCTCTCGGAAAAATTCGGAGTCAGCCGCAACGTGGTGCGCGAGGCGATCGCCCAGCTCAGGGCCGATGGCATGATCGAAGCCAGGCAAGGCGTCGGAGCCTTCGTGCTGGCGCCAGAGCAGCGCGCGTCGATCCGGATCGACGGCGAGGCGCTGAAAGCGACCGGGAATATGGAGCGGCTGTTCGAGCTGCGTTGCATACTGGAAGCCGAGTCAGCCGCGCTCGCCGCCGAACGGCGCGGGCAGGAGCACCTCGACGCAATCAAGGCGGCGCTCGACCGGATGAGCGGCGAGGAGCGCTGGGAAGAAGGCAGCATCGACGCCGACCTGCTGTTTCATCGCGAGATCGCGCGGGCGACCGGCAACAATTACATCCACACCTTTATTTCCTTCGTTTGCGAGCAGATCCGCCGCTCGATCCACTACGCGCGCCTCACCAATCCGCTGCACGACTTGGTCGAAGTCAATGTCGGGGAGCATGTGCGCATCTACGAGGCACTGGTCGCCGGCGATCCCGCGGCCGCCGAGGCGGCGATGCGCGCCCACATCGTCGGCGCCGCCGGTCGCGTCGGCGTCAAGTTGCCGGCATCGCGCCTCGCGCGCAGCACAGGGAGGTAGCCATGCCGGTCGGAGGCGCACATGCGATTTCGGACGTCTGCCTGCTCGTCGAGAATATCGAGCGGACGGTTGAATTCTATGTCGAAAAACTCGGCTTCCGCCTGCGGCGCCGCGCCGAGGGCTTTGCCGACTTCCATGGCGAGGGGATCACGCTGGCGGCCTGGGAGATCGACCATATCAGCCGGCACGCCGGCATCTCGAAACTCAGGTCGCCGCGCCAGGCGCACAAGGTCTGCGTGGCGGTCAGGCTTGACGCGCCCGGCGAGATCGACCGGCTCCACGGCGAACTGGCGGCCAAGGGCGTGCCCTTCTACGGCCCGCCGGAGGATTATGTCTGGAATGCGCGCTGCGCCTATTTCACCGATCCCGATGACACGCTTTGGGAACTATACGCCTGGCTCGACGGCGGCCCCGGCGACTATCACGACGAACAGCCGTAGACGACGCCGCGCCACTGGGAAACGGCGCGCAATGAAGAGACGAGAACGTCTTGCAACAGGAGCGAAAAATGAGTGGGAACAGGCACTACGACATGAACCGCCGCAGCTTCATGAAAGCCGGCTTCGCCGCCGTCGCGGCAGCATCGGCCGGAATGCAGCTCGTGCTGACGCCGGGCGCCAGGGCTGCCGGAAAGGTCGTCATCCAGTACGACTGGCTGATGTCCAACGGACAGATCGGCGACATCGCCGCGGTCGCCAACGGTTATTTCAAGGAGGTGGGCCTCGAGGTGGAATTCAGCCCGGGCGGTCCCAATGCAGCGACGGTGCCGCCGGTGATTTCGGGGGCCGCGCAACTCGGCCAGTTTTCCGAAACGCCCCAGCTCTACGCGGCGCGCGCCAGCGGCGTGCCGGTGAAGATCATCGCCTGCGGCTTCCGCACCGGTCCTTATGCCTTCACTTCGAAGCCTGCCAAGCCGATCCGCGGCGTGGCCGATCTCAAGGGCAAGAAGATCGGCATCCAGCCGACGGCGCGCTTCGTCATCGATGAGATCCTGGCCAAGAACGGCATCGATCCGTCCGAGGTCACTGTCGTCAATGTCGGCTTCGACAAGGCGCCGCTGGTGCGCGGCGACGTCGACGCGATTGGCGGATGGATCACCAACACCCAGGCGCTGAGCGTCGTCGGCGATGACAGGATCGATCTTCTGGTGCGCGATCTCGGGCTGAACTCCTATGCCGACGTCTATTTCGCTAGCGACACCGCGATCGAACAGGATGCGGAAACGCTGGCGAAATTCATCGGCGCCGTCGCCAAGGGCTGGGGCTGGGTGCACGCCAATCCGCAGGAAGCAGTCAAGAAGATGGTCGAGGCCTATCCGGAGATGGACCTTGGGTGGGAGCAGAAGACGATCAATCTGGTGCTGAAACTCTCCTTCGACGGTGCAACCGCCAAGGACGGATGGGGAACCTTCGATCCCGCCTCGATCGAGGAGCAGCTGGCGCTGCTGGACAAGGTCGGCCAATACCCGAACGGCCGGCCCGCGGCAGCCGACGTCTACACCACCAAAATACTCGAATTGTCGGCCGCCGACCGACCCAAGCTCGACGCGCCCGCCGCTTGATGGCGAACGCGATCGAGGCCCGCGGCCTGGATGTCGGCTATGGCGGCCGGCAGCCGGCGGTGAAAGTGCTCACCGGTCTCGACTTGTCGGTCGCGGCCGGCTCCTTCCTGTCGATCCTTGGACCTTCGGGATGCGGCAAGTCGACCCTGCTCCGTGTGGTTGCGGACCTGCTCGATCCGCTCAGCGGCTCGATCAGCGTGCTTGGCGACACACCGCATGCGGTCCGTTCGCGGCGCGACGTCGGTTTCGTCTTCCAGGACTCGACCCTGCTGCCCTGGCGCACCGTGCGCGACAACGTGCACCTGCCGCTCGATGTCGGACAAGGCCGGCTTACCCGGACAATAGACGACCGAACCGACGAACTGCTTGATCTGATGGGGCTTGCCGGGTTCGGCGAGCGTCTGCCGCACCAATTGTCCGGCGGCCAGCGCCAGCGCGTGGCGATAGCCCGGGCACTGCTTGGGCAACCCAGGCTGCTTTTGATGGACGAGCCTTTCGGCGCGCTGGACGAGATCACCCGCGACCGTCTCAACGACGAGCTTCTGTCGTTGTGGCGGCGCACCGGCGCGACCATCCTTTTCGTTACTCATTCGATCGCCGAAGCCGTCTATCTCGGAGAACGGGTCATCGTTCTCGCCGCCAATCCGGGCCGCCTGGCCAGGGACCTCGATATGCGGCCGTTCAAGCAGGAGGGCAACCGCTGTTCGCGCGAGGATCCGGCGATCGTTGCCGTGATGGCCGAACTGCGCGGCGCGCTGGAGCAGGCCTCATGAGGCAGGCGCCCTTGCCATCGGCGCTGGCCGTCGCTCTGCCCGTTTTTGGCGCGGCCTCGATCCTGATCGCCTGGCAGTTCGTGCTGCCATGGCTCGGCGTGCCGGCCTATATCGTGCCGACGCCGACGGCCATATCAGGCGTGTTCCAGAGGAGTCTTGCTTTGCTGCTCAGCAACCTCTGGCCGACGCTGATCGAGGCGCTGGCAGGATTTTTCATCGGCAATCTCGCCGGTGTGCTGCTGGCGGTGCTGTTCGTGCACAGCCGCATCCTGCAGGCCGCGTATTTTCCGATCGTGCTGTTCTTCAACACCATTCCCATCCTGGCGCTGTCGCCGATCATCATCCTGATCTTCGGGCTCGGCATGACGCCGAAGATCGTGATCGCGGCGGTGATCTGCTTCTTCCCGACACTGGTCAACATGATCCGGGGGCTGGACTCGGCCAGCGACAACGAGCACGAACTGTTCCGCGTGCTATCGGCTACGCGGTGGGAAATATTCTGGAGTCTGCGCCTGCCAAGAGCATTGCCGATGTTGTTCTCCTCGCTGAGAATCGCTTCGGCGACGGCGGTGATCGGCGCCATTGTCGGCGAGTGGATCGGGTCGGACAAAGGTCTCGGCGCGCTCATCATCCAAGCGACCTTCAACTATCAGTCGGACCGGCTCTATGCGGCGATCGTGCTGTCGTCGTCCTTGTCAATCGCGATGTTCTCAATCGTGGTGCTGCTGGAGCGACGTGCCATCCGCTACTGACCATGTCGTGAGCGGCCATCAGCTAGGTTCGCTCCGCACGGCTCTCAATTATTTTTGAATTCCATTTGACTGAATAAATCTTCGGTGCCAGTCTGGCCTCTCTCGAGGGCGCAAGGCATGGCACTGCGGGGAACCAATCAGGAGTTCGGGCGGCCGTATAATCGGCGCATCGTGCTCGAATCCATCCGCCTTCACGGGCCGATCGCCCGCGGCGACATTGCCAGGCGGGTCGGGCTCACCGTGCAGACCGTGTCGACCATCGTTCGCGAGTTGGAAGAGCACGGTTACGTGCTGTCGCTGCGCGAAGAGCCCAAGGGGCGCGGTTTGCCTCCGGCCACGCTGCGGATCAATCCGGAAGGCGGCTATGCCGTCGGCATCCACGTCACCCCGCTGGGCATCAACGCCGCCCTGATCAACCTCAGCGGCGACGTGATCGAGAGCACCTACCGCCAAGCCTCCAATGCAACGCCCAACCACGCCTTCGAGCTGATCGGCGCCATGGTGCTCGAACTGACCGCGTTGCGGCCCGGAGGCCGCGTTCTCGGCATCGGCATGGCCTTGCCCGGCCCGTTCGGCGTGGAGTCCATGAGCTTTGTCGGGCCGACCACCATGACCGGCTGGAAGGACGTGGCGCTGCGCGAGCGGCTGGCCGCATCGACCGGGCTGCCCGCCTTTTTCGAAACCGACATGGCGGCCGCGGCCATCGGCGAGCGCCTCTACGGCCTTGGGACGGCATATTCCGAATATTACTATCTCTATTTCGGCGTCGGCCTCGGCGGCGTCATGGTGCATGACGGTGCCGCACTACGCGGCGCCTGGGGGAATGCCGGCGAGATCGGGCACATCCCCGCGGTGCCGGGCGGCGAACCCTGCCCCTGCGGAAATCGCGGCTGTCTCGAACGGTATCTCTCGCTCGAGGCGCTGCGCCGCCGCAACATCGCCGACGCCGACTGGGTCAGCGAAATCGCGCCGATCTTCCGCAACGCCGTCACCATCATCGAAAACCTGTTCGACCCCGAAACCATCATCCTCGGCGGGCTGGCCTCCACCGATCTGCTCGAAAGGCTGGCCGGCGCGGCTGTGAACCTGCCCAACTCGGTCTCGGCGCGAAGCGACCGCAAAACGCCTCGCGTCAGCGTCGCGCGCGGCGGCCAGCATGCGGTGTTGCGCGGCGCCGCCGCACTTGCCGTCTCAGGGGTGCTTTCGCCGCGCTTTGGCCAGATCTTCACCGCCGAGCGCGAGCGCGGGCGAGACCTCCTGCATAATAAGGGGATCGCCGCATGAGCGAACCGCTGCTGGTGCTCGACAACGTCACCAAGAACTATGGCGCGATCGAAGCGCTGAAAGGCATCAGCTTCTCGATCGGCAAGGGCGAAGTGGTGGCGCTTCTCGGCGACAACGGCGCCGGCAAATCGACGCTGGTCAAGATCATCGCCGGCGGCCTCGAGCCGACCTCCGGCCGGATGCTGTTCGAAGGCAAGGAATTCCTCGCCAAATCCCCCGCCGAGGCCAAGGCCGCGGGGATCGAGACCGTCTACCAGGACCTGTCGCTTTGCACCAATGTCGACGTGGTCGCCAATTTCTTCATGGGCCGCGAGATCACCAGGAAGGTTCTCGGCATTCCGGTGCTCGACGAACCCGCCATGGAGCAGGTCGTCGAAAAGGCGCTGGCCAGCGCCGGCACGCGCATCCCATCACTCAGAACCAATGTCGAGCACCTCTCGGGCGGTCAGCGGCAGGCCATCGAACTCAACCGGTTCGTGCATTTTGGCGGCAAGCTGGTGCTTCTCGACGAGCCGTTCGCAGCCCTTGGCGTCGAGCAGACGCGGCGCGGCCTCGACATGATCCGCCAGGTGGCGAGCCAGGGCATCGGCGTCGTCATCATCACCCATATCATGCAACAGGCCTTCCAGGTCGCCGACCGGATCGTGGTGATCCGGCAAGGCGTCGTGGCGGGCGACGTCGCACGCAGCAAAACAAGTCCCGACGCGGTGATCAACATGATCACCGGAGAGACGCTCGCCGGTGCCGGACCGGCGAGCTGAGGGACAAATGAGGGGTCCGGCGCAAGAGGAGCGAACGACATGAAGAAAATACTTCTTTCCGTCTTCGGTATCCTGGCACTGGCCTTTGCCACGCTCACGCCGGCATTCGCCCAGTCCAAGGGCACCGTCTATTATATGGTGCCGACATTGCTCGATGAGTTCCAGACCGGCTCGGTGAGCGCGCTGGAATTGTTCCTGAAGCAGGTCGGCTACGAGATGAAGACGCTGAACGCCGACAACAAGACCGACGCTCAGCAATCGCAGATGAACGACGTCATCGCGCTGAAGCCGGCGGCGATCATCCTTGCCGCCGTCGATTTCAATGCGCTGAAACCATCGATCGAGGCCGCCCGCGCCGCCGGCATCCCGGTCGTCGAGTTCGACCGCCAGATCACTTCGACCCCGTCCGACTTTACCTCGGTGGCCGGAACCGTCGAGATCGGCTACGTCGCCGCCGATCAGGCGCAAAAACTCCTGACCGCGAAGAACGGCTCGGTGAAGGGCAAGATCCTGCAGGTGCTCGGCGATCCGGGCGACCCCTACACGCTCGATATCCAGAAGGGTTTCGAGGAGAAGATGAAGGCATTCCCGGACGTCAAGATCATCTCGCTGCCGGCCATGCAATGGGCGGCGGATGCGGCCGGGACCATCGTCAACGACCAGATTCTCGCCAACCCTGATATCGACCTGATCTTCAGCCATGCGGCGCACCTCTCGGTCGCTGCCGTCGCCTCGCTCGAGGCGGCCGGCAAGAAACCAGGCGACGTCATGCTGATGAGCTCGAACGGCGCTCCGGTCGGCCTCGACCTGATCCGCAAGGGCTGGCTCAACGTCGAAGTCGAGCAGCCGCTCTATGCCCAGGCCGCTGCCGTCGCCATGTTCATGGACAAGGCGGTCAACAAGCAGGAGATCAAGCCCGGCGAATACGACGTGCTCGGCCTGAAGTCGACCGTGACCAAGGAAGCCTGGGGGCCGAACATCAAGATCCCCGGCGCTGCGATCACCAAGGAAAATGTCGATAACCCGGCCTTCTGGGGCAACATGAAGCCGCCCTCGGACACCGTAAAGCCGGTCGAATAGCAAAGTCGCCAAGCGCTCCGGGCCACGCCGGCCCGGAGTCCAGCCCTGCAGCTGTGCGCGTTAGAACGGACGCGCATGGGAACGCTGCAGCAATTTTCAACCGCGCCTGATCTTTCCGAAGACCGAGTGGTTTTTCGGGGTGACGCGCCAACCGGATCCGCAGATGAACCCCCGCACGCGCCAAACCCTCGAGTTCATCCTCGACAATCTCGTCTGGTTCATGCTGGTCTTCGTACTGGTGGTCTTTTCCATCCTCATCCCGAACTATTTTCAACTCGGCATCTTCGCCAACATCATCGAGGCGTCGAGCGTGCTCGGCGTCATGTCGATCGGCCTGGCGCTGGTCATCATCGCCGGCCATATGGACCTGTCGGTCGAATCGGTGGCGGCGCTCAGCGCCATGGCGGTCGGCATCCTGTTCTGCTCATCGGGCATCGGCCTTGGCATCCAGTTGCAGCCGCAATGGCTGATGGTTCCGGTTTCGCTACTCATCGCCCTTGCCGTCGGCGGCCTCATCGGCGTCATCAACGGCTACCTGGTGGTCAAGGTGAAGATGAGCGCCTTTATCATCACGCTGGCCTCCTACATCTGGGTGCGCGGCCTGGTGCTGGTCATTTCCGGCGGCCGCTCGGCACAGGACCTTGCGCCGGCAATCCGCTGGTTCGCCATCCAGCGCCTGGGCGGCCTGCCGCTGACCGCCTGGATCGCCATCGCCTGTTTCATCGTCTTCTCGCTGATCATGGCCAAGACACCTTTTGGCAGACATCTCGTCATGATCGGCGGCAACGAGACGGCGACCTTCCGCGCCGGCATCCGCGTCAATCGCAACCTGGTCATAGCCTTCGTTCTCGCCGGTGCCATTGCCGGCCTTGCCGGCTGGCTGCTGGCGATCCGCACCTCCGGCGCCACCGCCAATCTCGGTGTCGGCCTGTTGTTCAACGCCTTCGCCGCGGTCGTCATCGGCGGCGTCAGCCTGAAAGGCGGCGTCGGCACCTTGCCCGGCGTCTATGCCGGCGTGCTGCTGCTCTCGGCCATCAATACGGCGATCAACCTGATGGGTCTGCCGGCCAACTTCACCCAGGTGATCCACGGCCTGCTGGTGCTCGCCGCAGTGCTGCTCGACGCGTTCAAGCAAACCATCCGCCAGAGGCTGGCATGAGCAGCCGACCGCAAACCGTGAGACTTTTTGGCAAGGTGGCGCTGGTCATCGGCGCGGCCCGCGGCATTGGCAAGGCGATCGCACAGCGCTTTGCCGAGGAGGGCGCGAAGCTCGTCCTGGCCGATACCGAGGTTGAGGCCGGGCAAGCGGCCGCGGATGAACTCGGTGCCGCATTCATCTGCACCGACATCTCGCAGATGGCCGATGCGCAGGCCGCCGTGGCGCTGGCGCTCGACCGTCACGGCCGGCTCGACATCATGGTCCAGAATGCCGGCATCTATCCCTGGCAATTGCTGGAAAACACCAGTCCCGACGACTGGGACCGGGTCATGGCGGTGAACTTGCGTGGCAGCTTCATCGCCGCACGCGCGGCGCTGGTGCCGATGAAGGCGCAGCATTTTGGCCGCATGCTGTTCACCTCCTCAATCACCGGCCCGCATGTCACCAGCCCCGGTCACGGCCATTATTCGGCGACCAAAGCCGGCATCAACGGGCTGATCCGTTCGGCCGCGCTCGAATTCTCGGGCTATGGCATCACCGTCAACGGCGTCGAGCCCGGCAATATCCTCACCGAAGGCATAGAGCAGCATCGCGGTGCGGCCTTCATCAAGAACATGGAAGACGCGATCCCGCTCGGCCGCCTCGGCAGCCCGCGCGACGTGGCCAACGCCTTCCTGTTCCTGGCCTCGGACGACGCCAGCTACATCACCGGCACGACCATCATCGTCGACGGCGGGCAGCTTTTGCCCGAGGGCAAGGATTTCCGGCTGCTGCCGCCATGATCCTCGATTTCGGCGGCGGTTTCTTCCTGCGCCGGGCGACCGCCGCCGATCATCCGGCACTTGCGATGATCTGCCTCAAGACCGGCGACGCCGGCAAGGACGCCAGCGGCCGCGAGGACGACCCGGATCTGCTCGGCCTCGTCTACACCATCCCCTACCAGGTCCTCGAACCCGAGCTGGCCCTCATTGTCGATGGGTCCACAGGTCCGGCCGGATATCTGCTTGGCGCAGCCGACACAGCCGCTTTCAATGCCAGCCTGGCGACAAACTGGTACCCGGCACTGCAGGGTCGCGTGGCTGAACCCGGACCCGACAGCTCGCATTGGCGCGGCAGCGATTGGGCGCGGCACCAGATCCATCATCCCGATTTCGCTGTCCCGCCTGTGCTGGCCGCCTACCCGTCGCACGGCCATATCGACCTGTTGCCGCAAGCGCGCGGGAAAGGCGTCGGCAGGCGCGCGATGGAATTTCTCGAGCAGCGGCTTGCGGCGAGCGGCTCAACCGGCGTCCACCTCGAAGTTATGCCGCACAATCACGGTGCGCTGAAGTTCTACAAGGCGATCGGCTTCGAGGTGCTGCAGGACGCTGATCCGCCGAAGCATTGCATCTTTGTTGCAAAACGGCTTGCTCATGCGGCGGAAGCTGCAGGCTGAGCCGCGGCAAGCAATTGCATGAGTTGCACGGAACACAGTGACCGGGAGGTTTATAGAAGTACAATGCTGCGGTGCTGCAGCAACAAGTTGCCCCGCGCGAAACACCTTTGCCGCACGAACCAAACCTTCGTCGCGGCAACGGACATTGAAGGGCCGCCGCATCAACGCGGTGCGGCTAATCAGAGTCTTGGCGGAGCGTCTACTAGTTCAGCGTGGGGCAGAGGAACATCCGCGACTGTTTCGCCGACCACAATGGAGAACACATAAAGCAGATAAATGGTTAATACCACTAACGCGAGGAATGAGCCTCTGGCAAAGATTCCTGCAACCGTGGCGCGGGGATGAGGTTCAACTTTTTCCTTCTTAAAGGTGTCTTCTTCGCTAGGGGTTGTCTTCACAACCCATTCGCCTGGAAGCCGGTTTTTTTCAGCCTCCTTCGATATCTTATCCGCGAGATCTCCTGCGATCACGGCATCATTAGGAAGATGACTCGTAAGCCATCCAGGAATATCTTCGCTCCCGCCCGTGCCCATGTGCAGTAAAATACTGCAAGTTTTAACTTTCGGCAATCGTTTGCCTTATGGGAGGCAAGCAGGTCAGACTTAAGTCTTACGGAAAGACAGTTCGAATCAGACCAAAGTCCGAGTTGCGTAGTGGTCGGATGCGTCTCACCCGGGCCGTGAAGCGTTTGCGAGCGGAAGATACGGCAACAACGACGAATCCATTGGTTGCGATCAGAGGTTGCGCCGGGACGGTCAGCATGAGGGGTGTAGCCCCGGTGCACGCAGATTGGCAGAAATGGACTGCCAGTGGGGCTGCGTCGACCAACGCCGATTGGGCGATTCTCCTGCAGTGCAGGCATATGAACCTGATGTTGCACGGACATGTCTGGATTGAACACATCGCGGAAAATGGTGGGCGATGACGGGCTCGAACCGCCGACATCTTCGGTGTAAACGAAGCGCTCTACCAACTGAGCTAATCGCCCGCTCCGGGCGGACCTTTAAGCAGTTAGGACCGGCTTCGCAAGGCCAAATGAGCGGCCAGCGGCTTGGCCAGGAGCCGGTTTCGGCAACAAAGTTCTGCTTGTCAAAAAACCTTCTGCTGTTTGCCGTTATGCTGTCCGGGTCCGCTTGACACCCGGTGGCTTACCCCTTATCCACCGCCCCAACGACGAACACGGCTGACACGTGCTCGTCAATGCGCGGGTGTAGCTCAGTTGGTTAGAGTGCCGGCCTGTCACGCCGGAGGTCGCGGGTTCGAGCCCCGTCACTCGCGCCATTTCTCCTTGGGGTCACGGCCCCTTGATGTCGGAGAAATGTCGACGTTGATTGTCAAAAACCGTCTTTTTTCATGAGGTAATCCAGATTCATTGCTTTCGAATCTGAGATTGATTCTCATACATCAACCTACCAGCCCTGCTTGCTTGCGGCCGAGCCAGAAGACAACAGCTCCCCGCCCACAGTCTGGTCCCGCAGCTACGGCCTCACCCCTTGGCGAGCAGCGCCTCGACTTCCTGCAGCGTCGGCATCGACGGCGCGGTGCCTGGGCGCGTCACCGAAATGCCGGCGACGGCGCAGGCGAAGCGTACCGCCTGCAAGGGTTCGATCCCTCTCGACAGCGCTGCCGCCAGGCCGCCGTTGAAGGCGTCGCCAGCGCCTGTGGTCTCGACCACCGGGCCGGCAGCGACCGCAGCGGCATGCTCGGAACGATCGGCCGTGTGCAGCAGCGCACCCTTTTCGCCGAGCGTCACGATGGCGGCGCCAACGCCCTTCTCGAGCAGATTGTCAGCGGCGCGGCGGGCATCGTCGATGGAGGAAACCTTGATACCGGTCAGCTCCTCGGCCTCGGTCTCGTTGGGGGTGACATAGTCGCAAAGCGTATAGATGCGGTCCGGAAGCTTTGCCGCCGGCGCCGGGTTGAGGATGGTGGTCACCCCTGCCCCGCGCGCGATTTCCAGCGCCCGCATCGCCGCCTCGATCGGCTGTTCGAGCTGGGTGACGAAGATTCCGGCCGCGCGGATCAGCCCGGCATTTGCCTCGATGTCGGCGGGCGAGATCAGCATCGCCGCGCCGGGACTGACGATGATGGCGTTGTTGCCGCTCGTCTCCTCGATGAAGATATAGGCCGCACCGGTATAGCTCTGCGGCGTCTCGACGACGGCGCTTTTCACGCCCGCCTGCGACCAGGTCTGCCTCGCCATATCGGCGAAGGGATCGACGCCGAGGCGGGTCAGGAAGGTGACGTCGGCGCCGAGCCGGCCGGCCGCCACGGCCTGGTTCGAGCCCTTGCCGCCGGGGCCGAGTGTGAAGGACGTACCCAGGATCGTCTCTCCCATGCGCGGCTGGCGGGCGGCGCGGTAGGCGGTGTCGGCGACGAAGACGCCCAGTATGACGATCGGTCTGCCCGGCATATCGCTACTCCGCATCCGGCGGCACGACGCCCTTGCGGAATGCGAAGCAGCCGTAGAAGCGGCGCTCGCCGGTCTGGATGACGCAATAGGCCTTCTTGGCGCGTTCGTAGAAGGCGTAGCGCTCGACCGAGATCATCGGCCAGGCCTTGCCCTCGGCGGTGTCGATCTCTTTTTGCACTTCCTTCTGCACGGCGGGAATTTCGTCCGGCTTGCCGACGATCTCCATGCGGGCAGCCGCATCGTCAACGAAGGTGTCCAGCGGATAGAGCGACAGCACCGCCTTGGCCACGTCGGCCGCCGGCGCATCGATGCGCAGCAGTCTGCCAAGCACGGTCTGGCGCGCCACGGAATCGGACGGGAAATTGGTGTCGGCGATAATCAAATCGTCGCCGTGGCCCATCGCCCGCAGCGCCTGCAGCACATCGGCATTGAGCAGCGGATTGATTCCTTTGAGCATGGTATTCCTCGCGAGGCTTGCTGGGGGCGAAATCAGAGCCGCTTGCCGGTCTCTGCGTCGAAGAGATGCACCTGGTCGAGCCGCGGTTTCAGGTGCAGTGTGTCGCCCGGCTTGAAGTCGTGGCGCTCGCGGAACAATGCCACCATCTCGCCCTCGCCGAAGCGCAGGAAGACCAGCGTTTCGGAACCGGTCGGCTCGACCACCGAAATCTTCGCCGGAACACCATCGGGATGGATTTCGAGATGCTCGGGCCGCACGCCGTAGACGACATTGCGGCCATCTTCCACGGTATTGCTCGAGGCGATCGGGAACGGCGTCCCGGCGATCTCGACGACGGGCTTGTCGCCCTTGCGCACGACCCCCTTGAGCAGGTTCATCGAGGGCGAGCCGATGAAGCCGGCGACAAACAGATTGGCCGGCCGGTCGAACAATTCCAACGGCGCGCCGACCTGCTCGATGCGACCGTCGCGCATCACCACGATCTTGTCGGCCATGGTCATGGCCTCGATCTGGTCGTGGGTGACGTAGATGGTGGTGGTCTTCAGTCGTTGATGCAGTTCCTTGATCTCGGTGCGCATCTGGACACGCAGCTTGGCGTCAAGATTGGAGAGCGGCTCGTCGAACAGGAACACCTGCGGGTTGCGGACGATGGCGCGGCCCATGGCGACGCGCTGGCGCTGGCCGCCCGAGAGCTGGCGCGGATAGCGCTTGAGGTAGGGGTTGAGGTCGAGGATATCGGCCGCGCGCTTGACCCGCTCAGTGACCACCGCCGGGTCGGTTTTGCGCAGCTTGAGAGCAAAGGCCATGTTCTGCTCCACCGTCTTGTGCGGATAGAGCGCGTAGTTCTGGAACACCATGGCGATGTCGCGCTTGGCCGGCGGCAGATGATTGACGACGCGCTCGCCGATGGCGATGGTGCCACCGGAAACGGTTTCCAGCCCGGCCACCATCCTCAGCAACGTGGACTTGCCGCAGCCCGAAGGGCCGACCAGCACCACGAATTGCCCATCGGCGATGTCGACGCTGACATCGTGCAGAACCTTGACGGTTCCGAACGCCTTGGCCACATTGCGGATCGCGACTTGAGCCATCATTCCCCCTTCGGTTGCCGTGAAGCTAAACAACGCAAACCGCGAGGGCAAGTCAGTCTCTTATAGATAAAAAACCCATTCTGTTGACACGGCACTTCGTTGTGAGAATAGTGACGGTGCTCGGGTTATGACCTTGTTCCGGGCGCACCGGCACGCTTGTCCGGCAATGAATGCGAAGCGTCGCGGGAGGGAGAATTCGGGCCGCTATTTCCGGGAGTCGCTGCTTTTGGGGAACATGATCGGCGCTCCACTATCCGAACCAATTCACAATGATCTTCTGGGAGGAACGAGATGAAAACCAGCCTTTATAACCAACTTGTCCGCGCGGGGGCCACCCGCCGCGACGTGCTGAAGGGAGCGGCCAGCATGGCCGCCCTCACCGCGGCCTCAAGCGCCGGACTTGGCGCCCTGACGCGCCCTGCTGCGGCCGCCGATGATCTGCGCGCACAAATCCTGCAGATCCCCGGTGTCGGCAAGGGCCAGCCGACCGATTCCGACTTCCAGCAGGTCGGCGAGCTTTGCCTGGGAGCCACCAAGGCCAATGTCAAGGAAGGCGAATTCGCCGGTGTCGAACTCACCTTCATGGGTCTCAACAACCAGAACCTGCACAATGTGCTGTTTCGCGGCTTTCTGAAGCCGTGGGAGACCTATACCGGCGCCAAGATCAACTGGATCGACCTGGCGCAGGCTGACTACAACGCCCGCCTGCAACAGTCGATCGCGACCGGCACCGTCGATTTCGACATCATCGAAATGGGCGCGCCGTTCGAAGGCGACGTCTGCGGCAAGGGTCTCACCTCCGAAATGCCGGACTGGGTCAAGGACCAGATCGACATGAAGGACGTCGTGGCCTATCTGCAGCCGCCGGTCGGCACCTGGGACGGCAAGCAGTATCGCGTCACCGTCGATGGCGACGCGCATAATTTCAATTACCGCACCGACGTGTTCGCCGATGCCGACCTCGCCAAGGCGTGGAAGGACGGCGGCGGTGAAGGCGAATGGGGCGTGCCGAAGACTTGGCAGCAGGTGCAGGCGGTGACCAAGTTCCTCAAGGGCAAGCAGGTGAAGGGCCAGGACGTCTTTGGCTATCTCGATGCACCCAAGCCCTGGGGCGGTTTCGGCTTCTACTTCCTCGGCAGCCGCGCCAGCGCCTATGCAAAGCATCCCGATGACAAGGCCTGGCTGTTCGATGCCGACACAATGAAGCCGCGCGTCAACAATCCGGCATGGGTGCGAGCGATCCAGGATGTCATCGACGCCCTGCCCTCCGAGCCTGCCGACCAGATCAACGCCGACCCGAACACCACCGCCTTCCAGCAGTTCCTGGCAGGCACCGGTTCGATGGTCACCTGGTGGGGCGATGTCGGTTCGAACGTCAAGACCAACGATTCCTCGGTCGTCGGCGACGTCACCGGCTTCTCGATTCTGCCGGGCTCGGACGATGTCTATAATTCCAAGACCGGCCAGTGGGACAAGCTCGCCAGCGGCCCGAACCATGCGCCGAACTGCGCCTATCTCGGCTGGGGCGTCTATGTCATGGCCCGGGTCGACAGCGATGAAAAGAAGAAGAAGGCGGCGTGGTCTGCCGCTGCCCATCTCGGCGGCAAGGACCTGTCGCTCTGGTGCGCAGCCTATCCGTCGGGTTTCCAGCCCTACCGCAACTCCCATTTCAACATTCCGGAATGGGTGGCGGCCGGCTATGACGAGGCGTTCATCACCTCGTATCTCAAGTCGGAAGCCGACAGCTACAATCATCCGAACGCGGCGATCGAGCCGCGCATTCCCGGCATCTTTCAGTATTACAGCGCCGCCGAGGACATTCTGGCCAACACCTTTGCCGGCAAGATGAAGGCGCAGGAAGGCGCCGACGCCATCGCCGCCGCCTGGGAGAAGCTGACCGATCAGATCGGCCGCGACAAACAGGTCAAGCTCTACAAGGCTTCGCTGGGCATGTAGGCTGAGATAGTGAAACTGGTTCGGCGGCGCACGGCCGCCGGACCTCCCTTGACCCGCTTGGCCCTCATCGGCTCGGTCGGTCATCGAGACTCCTGTGAACGGGCAAGACGCGTGGCTGACCGGACCTTGGCTGACCAGACTTTGTCGACAAGTGAATGGCCGGCAAACGCCGTCCCATCCGACCTGCTACCGCCGGGCCGCAAGCGGCTTGGCTGGGCGCTGATGGCTGTTGCCACGCTCGGCCTTTTGGCAGTGATTGCGCTGCAGATCCTCTACAAGAGCGATATCGACGCCATCGGCTTCGAGACCTGGCGGCCGGTCGTCTACGCCTATGTGCTGTGGGGTGTCGCACTCGGCATCGGCCAGGTGCTGACGCGCGGCGAGGATGGCCAGCGCGCGCTGTTCCTGCTGCCGGCGCTTTTGTTCACCATCGCCATGGTGATCTTTCCGACGCTGTTCGGCTTCTATATCGCGCTGACCGACTGGAACCTCAGCTCCTTCTCCGGGCGGACGTTCAACGGGCTCGACAATTTCTGGCAGATGCTGAACGACGCCTATTACCGCAACGCGCTGTTCAACATGGTGCTCTACGTGCTGGCGGTGTTCGTCGAATATATCATCGCGTTCGGCCTGGCGCTGTTGCTCAACGCGCAGATCCGGGCACGCAAATTCTTCCGCGTCGTCTTTCTCATGCCCCTGATGCTGTCGCCGGTGGCGGTGTCGTGGATGATCGGCAAGTCGCTGATGGAATATCGCTTCGGGCCGGCTGCAACGCTGGCGCGGCATCTTGGCTGGGAAAACCCGGCATTCTTCTCCAACCCGATCACCGCCCGCATCTCGATCATGGTGCTCGATGCCTGGACCTTCATCCCGTTCATGATGATCATGCTGCTCGCCGGCCTGCAGGCGATGTCGCGCGAGGTGCTCGAGGCAGCGCGTGTCGATGGCGCCACCGCCTGGCAGACTTTCTGGCAGGTCACCTTCCCGCTGATGCTGCCGGTGTCGGTCACGGCGGTCATCCTGCGCATCATCTTCAAGCTGAAGCTTGCCGATATCATCATCACCGTCACCTCCGGCGGGCCTGGAGGTGCTACCGATTCGGTGTCGAGCTTCATCTACCGCGAATATCGCGACCGCTCGAATGTCGGCTACGGCACCATGCTGGCGATGGCCTACCTCATCATCATCATCGTGTTCGTGACCTGGCTGCTGAAATTCGCCAGCCGCTTCGTGCGCAACGTCAATTGATCGGGCCGGCAAAATGAGCGTTCAAACCACCGACTATGCCGCCTCCGAAATCCGCTCGCCGGCGGCGTTTTTCGCCAACCGAGTCTTCATCTACGGCGCCCTCATCTTCTGGGCGTTCATCTGCCTGTTCCCGATCTATTGGACGATAACCACCTCGTTCAAGACCGCGGTCGACGTCACCCAGGGCCATCTGATCCCGTTCGTCGACTTCCAGCCCGACTGGAAAGGCTGGCGTTCGCTCGGCCTTTCGCCGGACTCGATCTTTCGGACATCGACGGTGCGGGACGAATTTATCAAGCGCTTCATGAATTCGGTCATCACCTCGGTCGGCGCGTCGAGCCTAGCCATCGTCATCGGCAGCCTCGCCGCTTACGGGCTGACCCGCTACCGCTACAAGTTCGCCTGGTTCAGGAACGAGGACATTTCCTTCTTCTTCCTGTCGCAGCTGATCCTGCCGCCGGTGGTGCTGGCCCTGCCCTTTCTCGTGCTCTACCGGGAAGTCGGGCTGCTCGACACGCGCGTCGGGCTGATCCTGCTCTACACGCTGATGGTGCTGCCGATCGTCATCTGGATCATGCGCGATCAGTTCAACTCCATCCCGGTGGAACTGGAGGAGGCAGCACTCGTCGACGGCCTGTCGATCTGGGGCGCCTTCTTGCGCATCGTCATGCCGATCGCGCTGCCGGGCATGGTCGCCGCCTTCATCCTGGCGATGGTGCTGTGCTGGAACGAGTATTTCTTCGCCGCGCTTTTGACCTCGACCGACGCCAAAACCATACCGGTGATGGTGGCGAGCCAGACCGGCTCGCAAGGCATCAACTGGTGGTCGATGGCGGCCCTCGCCACCGCCGCCATCACGCCACTCGCCGTCATCGGCATCGCGCTGGAGCGCTATCTGATCATGGGCATGACGGCGGGCGCGGTGAAGTAACTGGGCCGATCTTCCCTTCTCCCCTTGTTGCGGAAGCGAAAGCCGCGCTAGCGCAAAAGCGTTGCACGCAGATGATCGAGGATCATAGCGACGCCCTGTCGTCCCAATTCCGCCGAGGCTTCGAGGGCGCTTGCCGTGTACCAGCCGGTGTTGTCGGCGAAATGGTCGGCATCGACCGCTTCCGGGCACAGCGCCAGCATCAGCGACGTCTCGCCGATGCCGGCATGGTCGAACGGGTACTGGCTGTGCATTGAAGCCGGCATCAGCGGATGCACCTGCACCCAGTTGAAGAAATTGCTGCCCTCGGCGTGCTCGGCATAATAGTCGGCCATCGCCGCAGAGCCCCACCAGCCTTCGCCGCGTTCTTTCTCAAGGAAGCGGAAAATGGCCTGCCGACCGGCGGCCTTGAAGGCGAGATCGGTCGGCATGCCGGCGGCAAAATTCTCGGTCTGGTGGTGAATGATGGCGTGGATGTTGCGGAAGCCGATGCGCAGCAGGCTGTAGAACAATTCCTCCGCGAATGGTGCCAACACATTGCCGCCGACCTGCACCGAGCCGCTGCCTTCCGGCGCCGCAACGGCATAGCTTGCCGCGCCGTAATAGAAGGGCGGCAGAATGACGATTTCGGCCTCCGTTTTGAACAGTTCCAGGATCTTGACCACCGCCAGTGTGTCCATGCCGACGGCCATGTGCTCGCCGTGATATTCGAGCACACCGAGCGGCAATACGACCGGCCAGTTCTCGGCGATCGCCTTGCGGATCTGATGCGGCAGCATCAATTCGTAGCGCATGACGCCTACTCCATATTGGTGTGACGGGCGCGCATCGCTTCCGGCGATACGCCCGTCAGAGCCCTGAGCTTCAGCACCATCACTTCGAAGAGGACGAACAGAGCACCTTCGAAAACCGAGCCCATCGGCAGGACGGATGTCTTTTCCGGGCCTTGGTCGTCGGCCATGGTCTGAGCAGGGATAAGCAGTGTGAAGTCGGCCAGCTTTGCGGCAGTGCTGCCGGCTTGCGCGGTCAGCAGCAGGACGGCGGCACCGGCATCGCGCGCGATCTGCATCAAAGTCAGCACGGTCGACGTCTCGCCCGGGCCGGAACTGACGAGGAACACATCGCCCGCGCCCAGCGGCGGCGTGATCATGTCGCCGACGACCGACACCGGCAGACCGAGATGGTAAAGCCGCATGGCAAAACCCTTGACCTGCAGCGCCTCGCGGCCGCAGCCATAGGTGACGATCTTTCTCGCTTCGGCCAAGATGGCGCAAGCGGCGTCGATGCGGCTTTCGTCGATGCGCTCCAGCACGGTGCCAAGCTCGTTCAGCGCAATCCCAAACAGGTTTCCGCCGGCGTCCATCATAACATTTGCACCAGCTTGCATGTGCAGGAGAACCACTTGAATATCTCGGTCACATTTACCTCGAACAGCTTGTTTTCATTCATGCTATCACCGCGAAAATCGGTGTCCAACGGCACGCGGTGCTTTTGATGCGCCACAGCCGTGATAGTGTCACGGCAAATCGCAAATGAGGAAACGGCAGCATATGAAGACACGGCGTTTCGACCGCATCGGCAATGGCGGCATCAATTTCACCGAGCTCGGCTTCGGCACGGCGCCGCTCGGCAATCTCTACCGCGCCGTCTCCGACGAGGATGCCAATGCCACGCTGGAGGCGGCATGGCGGGTCGGCTGCCGCTACTACGACACCGCACCGCTCTATGGGCTGGGCCTTGCCGAAACGCGGCTCAATCCGTTCCTGCGTTCGAAGAAGCGTGACGACTACGTGCTGTCCAGCAAAGTCGGGCGCATCATGCGCGCCTGCCCGCCGGACCAGCGCACCGGCATCGGCAAGTTCTTCGACACGCCGTCGCGCCGCGAGGTCTACGACTACAGCTATGACGGCGTTATGCGGTCCTTCGAAGCCTCTCTGGAACGGCTCGGCGTCGACCGCATCGACATCCTCTTCGTGCATGATGTCGACATTTTCACCCATGGCAGCAAGGAAGCCTCGGACCAGCGCATCCAGGAATTCATGAGCTCCGGTTATTACGGATTGCTGGCGTTGCGCGACCAAGGCGTGATCAAGGCGTTCGGCGGCGGCATCAATGAGTGGCGGGTTGCCCAGACGCTGGCCGAGCGCGGCGATTTCGATCTGTTTCTGCTTGCCGGGCGCTACACGCTGCTGGAGCAGGAAGCGCTGCAGTCTTTCCTGCCTCTATGCCAGCAACGTGGCATCGGCATCGTTCTCGGCGGGCCGTACAATTCCGGCATCCTGGCAACCGGGCCGAAGCAAGGCGCCTATTACAATTATTCGGAGGCGCCGCAGGACATCATCGACCGCGTTACCCGCATCGAGGCCGTCTGCAAGCGCCACGGCGTGCGCCTGATCGAGGCGGCGCTGCAGTTCCCGCTGCTGCACCCTTCGGTCGTGTCGGTAATCCCCGGCGGCCAGCGGCCGGGCGAAGTCGAAAGTAATCGCTCGCTGCTCGACGCGAAGCTGCCACCGGCGCTGTGGGCCGATCTCAAGAAAGAAGGCTTGATGCGCACGGATGCGCCGACGGCATAGCGCCGCCTTTTCCAACGACCCTGCGGGGCCTAGAAAAGAAAAACCGGATAGCCGGCTTTTCTTTTCTCTGAAAGACTTAAGGAGGCGCTTAGTTGACCGCGTCCTTGAGGCCCTTGCCGGCCGAGAACTTCGGCACGGTGCGCGCCGGGATCTTCACTTCCGCACCGGTCTGCGGATTGCGGCCGGTCGACGCAGCGCGTTGTGACACGGTGAAATTTCCGAAACCGACAAGCCGGACATCGCCGCCCTTTTTCAGTTCGCCGGTGATGACGGAAAACACCGCATCAACCGCCGACTGCGCGTCACCCTTCGAAATACTCGCGGCATCGGCGACAGCGGACACCAGTTCGTTCTTGTTCATAAAAATTCCCTTCCATGAGAAAACCGGAACACTCGACTCATCCGGCAGGAAACGGACTTTAGAAAGAAGCGCTCCGGCAACCAAGTCGAAAAGCGCCAAGAAAGTCGAAAAAAGCCCGGAAATCCGGGGTTCTTCACATGAAAAGCCGGGCTCAAGGCCCGGCTCTCTCTTTGTGCATTGCAACTTTAGCAGGAGCTAATGCGCCAGCGATTTGCCAGCGTCGTCTCCGACATCCACCACCGCCGGCGCATTGACGGGTTCGACCCACTGGATCGGTTCCGGCATGCGCACCAGCGCATGGCGCAGCACTTCGCCAACCCGTGAGACCGGAATGATCTCCATGCCGCTCTTCACGTTCTCCGGAATCTCCGCCAGATCCTTGGCGTTCTCTTCCGGGATCAGCACCTTCTTGATGCCGCCGCGGAGTGCGGCGAGCAGCTTTTCCTTGAGGCCGCCGATCGGCAGAATCCTGCCGCGCAGCGTGATCTCGCCGGTCATCGCGACATCGGCCTTGACCGGGATACCGGTCAGCACCGAGACGATCGCCGTCGCCATCGCCACGCCAGCCGACGGTCCGTCCTTGGGGGTTGCGCCCTCTGGCACATGGACGTGGATGTCGCGCTTGTCGAACAACGGCGGCTCGACGCCGAAATCGATGGCCCGCGAGCGGACGTAAGAGGCCGCCGCCGAGATCGATTCCTTCATCACGTCGCGCAAATTGCCGGTCACGGTCATGCGGCCCTTGCCGGGCATCATGACGCCTTCCACCGTCAACAGCTCGCCGCCGACTTCCGTCCAGGCGAGCCCGGTGACCACGCCGACCTGATCGTCGCTCTCGACCTGGCCGAAGCGGAAGCGCGGAACACCAAGATAATCGGCAAGATTGTCCGCCGTGATGTTGATCGTCTTCTTCTTCGTCTTCAGGATCTCGGTCACCGCCTTGCGCCCGAGCTTCATCAGCTCGCGCTCCAGGCTCCTGACGCCCGCTTCACGGGTGTAGGTCTGGATGATGCCACGGATCGCGTCCTCGCCGACGGAGAACTCCTTCGGCTGCAACGCGTGGTCGCGGATCACCTTGGGCATCAGGTGACGTTTGGCGATCTCTATCTTCTCGTCCTCGGTGTAGCCGGCGATACGGATGATCTCCATGCGGTCCATCAAGGGCGCAGGGATGTTCAACGTGTTCGCCGTCGTCACGAACATCACGCTCGACAGGTCGTATTCGACCTCGAGGTAATGGTCCATGAACGTCGAATTCTGCTCGGGATCGAGCACCTCAAGCAAAGCCGATGACGGATCGCCGCGGAAATCCTGGCCCATCTTGTCGATCTCGTCGAGCAGGAAGAGCGGATTGGATTTCTTCGCCTTTTTCATCGACTGGATGACCTTGCCGGGCATCGAGCCAATATAGGTGCGCCTGTGACCGCGGATCTCGGCCTCGTCGCGCACGCCGCCCAGCGCCATGCGGATGAACTCGCGGCCGGTCGCCTTGGCGATCGACTTGCCGAGCGAGGTCTTGCCGACGCCGGGAGGTCCGACGAGGCACAGGATCGGCCCCTTCAGCTTCTTCTGGCGGCTCTGCACGGCGAGGTATTCGACAATGCGGTCCTTGACCTTGTCGAGCCCGAAATGATCGGTATCGAGCACATTCTGGGCAAAGGCCAGATCCTGCTTGACCTTGGAGTTCTTACCCCACGGGATCGACAGCAGCCAGTCGAGATAGTTGCGCACGACGGTCGATTCAGCCGACATCGGCGACATCGTCCGCAGCTTCTTCAGTTCGGCTTCCGCCTTTTCGCGGGCCTCCTTGGAGAGCTTGGTTTTCTTGATGCGCGCCTCGATCTCGGCGGCCTCGTCGCGGCCGTCCTCGCCTTCGCCGAGCTCCTTCTGGATCGCCTTCATCTGCTCGTTGAGGTAGTATTCGCGCTGCGTCTTCTCCATCTGGCGCTTGACGCGCGAGCGGATGCGCTTCTCCACCTGCAGCACCGAGATTTCGGCTTCCATGAAGCCCATCGCCTTTTCCAGCCGTTCCTTGACGGACAGCGTGGCGAGCATCTCCTGCTTCTCGGGGATCTTGATGGCAAGATGCGAAGCGACCGTGTCGGCGAGCTTGGAATAGTCGTCGATCTGGCTGGCGGCACCCACCACTTCGGGCGAGATCTTCTTGTTCAGCTTGACGTAGTTCTCGAAGTCGGTGACGACGGAACGGGCCAGCGCCTCGACCTCGACCTCTTCCTCCTCCGGTTCGACCAGCGCCGCAGCACGGGCCTCATGGAAGTCGGGACGGTCGGTGAACGCGACGATTTTCGCACGCGAGGCGCCTTCGACCAGCACCTTTACGGTGCCGTCCGGCAGTTTCAGCAATTGCAGCACATTGGCGAGCGTGCCGATATCAAAGATGGCATCGGGCTCTGGATCGTCGTCGGCGGCATTCATCTGGGTCGCGAGCAGGATCTGCTTTTCCTGACCCATCACTTCTTCCAGCGCCTTGATCGACTTTTCACGCCCGACAAAGAGCGGAACGATCATATGCGGGAACACCACGATGTCGCGCAGTGGGAGGACTGCGAAAACGCCGTCGCTGGGAGCCTTGGATACTTTGGCCATTGTCCAACCTTTCATGTCGCGGCCGCCAATGGGCCAACCGCGAATCTCATATTAACGACCGGGGATCGTTCCGCCTACCACCGTTTGTGACGGGAGTTTTACAGCACAGAATTCGGCACCACGGCCTTCTGCCTTTAGTTGGAGGCACGGGGGGTAAAGATCAAGGGTCAACACGGTCCGTCCCTCCAATCTGCAGCCATTACGCGGCGCCGTTACGCGGTGTGCGACAGCAAAACGGCGCCCTGCGGCGCCGTTTCAGAAAAATCCATTGCCGGCTCACGTCAGGCGCTGACGTTGCCTTTCTTTTCCTTCTGCTCGGAATAGATGTAGAGCGGCCTGGCGTTGCCTGACACCACCTCTTCCGAAATAACCACTTCGCGCACGCCTTCCAGCGCCGGCAGTTCGAACATGGTGTCGAGAAGGATCGCTTCCATGATCGAACGCAGGCCGCGCGCGCCGGTCTTGCGGTCGATGGCGCGCTTGGCGATCGCCGACAGCGCGTTCTCGTGGAAGGTCAGGTCGACATTCTCCATCTCGAACAGCCGCTGGTACTGCTTGACCAGCGCGTTCTTCGGCTCGGTCAGGATCTGGATCAGCGCCGGTTCGTCGAGATCCTCGAGCGTCGCCAGGACAGGCAGACGGCCGACGAACTCGGGAATGAGCCCGAACTTCAAGAGATCCTCAGGCTCGACCAGGCGGAAAACATCGCCGGTGCGGCGATCCTCGGGCGAAGCGACAATGGCGCCGAAGCCGATCGAGGTCTTGCGGCCGCGATCCGAGATGATCTTGTCCAGCCCGGCGAATGCGCCGCCGCAGATGAACAGGATGTTGGCGGTGTCGACCTGCAGGAATTCCTGCTGCGGATGCTTCCTGCCGCCCTGCGGCGGCACCGAGGCGACGGTGCCTTCCATGATCTTCAGCAAGGCCTGCTGCACGCCCTCGCCCGACACGTCGCGGGTGATTGAGGGGTTGTCCGACTTGCGCGAGATCTTGTCGATCTCGTCGATATAGACGATGCCGCGCTGGGCACGCTCGACATTGTAGTCGGCCGACTGCAACAGCTTCAGGATGATGTTCTCAACATCCTCGCCGACATAGCCGGCCTCGGTCAACGTCGTCGCGTCGGCCATGGTGAAGGGGACGTCGATGATGCGGGCCAGCGTCTGCGCAAGCAGCGTCTTGCCGCAGCCGGTCGGGCCGATCAGGAGGATGTTCGACTTCGCCAGCTCGACGTCGTTGTTCTTGCCGGCATGGGCGAGGCGCTTGTAGTGGTTGTGGACGGCCACCGACAGCACGCGCTTGGCGTAGGGCTGGCCGATGACGTAGTCGTCGAGAACCTTGAGGATCTCCTGCGGTGTCGGCACGCCCTCGCGCGACTTCACCATCGAGGTCTTGTTCTCCTCGCGGATGATGTCCATGCACAGTTCGACGCATTCGTCGCAGATGAACACCGTCGGCCCGGCGATCAGCTTGCGCACTTCATGCTGGCTTTTGCCGCAAAACGAGCAATAAAGCGTGTTCTTGGAATCGCCGCTGTTGCTGCCGACCTTGCTCATTTTCATGTCCTTTCATGGCCGCCCGCCGATGGTCTGGTTGAAAGGGCGCATAATTCAATCTATCGCGGGAATCCGCCGCCGCCAGTGTTCCGGCTCTCGCAACGCATTCCGTACGAAACACAAATCGGAAAACGGGGCAACGATTCGAACAACCCCACGCAAAGCTAAGCCGTCGAAAATCAACATAGCCTTAACGTAGGCAATTGCACCCGTCGAGGGAACAGCCAATTGTGGCCGAAATGCCGCAAGCCGCGCCAAAAGCGCGTGATCCCGCCACTCACTGCCACCGCGGGGCCACCGCGGGCCTATAGGGCAATGCCTTCGACCGGTTCACGTGACGAAATGACTTTGTCGATGAGGCCGAAATCCTTGGCCTCGTCGGCAGTCATGAAATGGTCACGGTCGAGCGTTTTTTCAATCTCATCGTAGCTCTTGCCGGTGTGCTTGACGTAAACCTCGTTGAGGCGGCGCTTCAGCTTGATGATGTCCTGCGCATGGCGCTCGATGTCGGAAGCCTGGCCCTGGAAGCCGCCGGAAGGCTGGTGGACCATGATGCGAGCGTTCGGCGTGGCAAAGCGCATGCCCTTTTCGCCTGCGGTGAGAAGCAGCGAACCCATCGATGCGGCCTGGCCGATGCAGAGCGTCGACACGGCAGGCTTGATGAACTGCATGGTGTCGTAGATCGCCATGCCGGAGGTGACGACGCCGCCGGGCGAGTTGATATAGAGGTTGATTTCCTTCTTCGGATTCTCCGCCTCGAGGAACAGCAGCTGCGCGCAGACCAGCGTCGCCATGCCGTCCTCGACCGGGCCGGTGATGAAAATGATGCGCTCCTTGAGGAGCCGCGAGAAAATGTCGTAGGCCCGCTCGCCGCGATTGGTCTGTTCGACCACCATCGGAACGAGGTTCATGTAGGTTTCGACGGGGTTCTTCATGGACTATCCCTTTTTGAGGATGGGATTCCGGCGCCGGAGATTTGCAATCGGGCAGAATCGGTTCTGGATCGTTGTTCTGTAAATAGGATGCCGGCTCACCCTAGCGCAAGGCCGCCTCTCCTAGCCATCCGGTTAAGTCGAATCAAGGCTTCCAAAGCAAGTTTCGCCCGTCGCCGCGCCGGCAGCCCTCTGCTACCGCCGGAAGGGCGCTCATGCCTGGCCGTTGTTTAGCGATTTCTTAACCGCATCGCTTAACGAAAAGCGGTAAAACCGCTTTTTCCTGTCACGGCTTGCCCTACAATCCAACGTTGAACCCGCTCCACGCAGTTCAAACAGGGGGAGTGCAATGATCAGGAAAACAGCTTCCTTGGCTATTACAGGCGTCGCCGTTCTCGGCATGGCGTCCGAAACGGCGGCCGGCGGACGCGCGGTCGAATGCTACGAGCAGCTCAACCGGCCGGCCGTCTACGACACGGTCTATGAGGATGTGCTCGTCAGTCCCGCCGGCCAGCAGGTCGAGTATGTTGCACCGATCTACGGAACGCGCGAGCGCGTGGTGCAGATCGCGCCGGCGCGCGTCAGCTACGAGATCGTGCCCGCCATCACCCGAACCATCTGTCGCACCGTGAGGGTCGATGACGGCGGTTATTCCTGGGAATGGCGCATCATCAATGGCCGCAAGGTGCTGTGCAAGGTCAGGCACAAGGCGCGTTATGAACGCGTGGCCGAAATCGTTGTGGTGCAGCCGGAACGCCGGCGGCGCGTCGTCCTCCCCGCCGAGTATGAGAGCGTCGCCGAAGAGGTTCTCGTGCGACCCGAGCAACGGCGCATCATCGACGTGCCCGCTTCCTACCGGACGGTGGCCCGACGCGTGGTGGTCAGGGAAGGCTCATCCAGCTGGCGGCGCGTGCATATTCCGAGGCATTGCCAACATTAGCCGCTCAGGCCAGTTCGGCCCTGAGCCACTTCTTCAGGCCGGCGACATCGCCATTGCCGACGCAAGCCGCAACGCGCCGGCCGACCGCCGCGCCGAACTTGTAGCCGTGGCCGGAGCAGGCCGAGACGATCAGGCATTTGTCTTTCTGATGCGCGAGGAACTTCTCGTCGGCGGTAAAGGTGTAGGCGCAGGTGACCACTTCGGTGACCCTGTACTCCTCAATGTGCGCGATCGGCGGCGAAAACAGGTTGCGGATCGCCTCGCCTTCGCCCGGCACCGGCTGGCGGTTCCAGTCGGCGTCGCTGGTTGGCACCCTGTGCAGGCCTGAGCCGAATTTCATGCCGGCGCCGCCGGAGGGCGGGATCACGTAGCCGTCGACACTGCCGCCAATGTCGAGAACAACTGGTGCAGCCCGCCACGCCTCTTTCAGATCCGCCGGCGGCTCGACATAGGCGAGCGCGGTGCGCCAGGTTTTCAGTTCCCCATCGAGCTCCGGGAATAGTTTTAGCACCCAGGCGCCGGCAGCGACGACGATCCGGTCGGCCTGCATCGTTTCGCCGCTCGCAAGCACGATATGTCCGGCCTCGGCGTCGATCTCGGCCACCTTGCTGTTTTCGTAGACATTGGCGCCGTTCGCGCGCAGCCATCTGGCGAGGCCCGAGGCGATCTTGCGGCAGTGCAACGCGCCACCGTCCGGCGAAAAATACGCATAGCGGAACGAACCGGGCTGCAGGAACGGCCAGCGTTCGACCGCGGCGTCCGGCTCGAGCAGCTCGAACGGATAGTTCCCCTCCTCCAGCCCTTCGCGGTATTCCTCGGCCTCGTCGCCCGGCTCGCGCGAAATACAGATGAAGCCGCGCGGGTCGAGATGGCTTTCGCCGAGATCGGCCCACATCTCGTCCCACGCTTCATAGGCTTCGGTGATCAGCCGGCCATAGCCCGTTCCGGCGCGATAGGCGCGGCGGATGATGCGATGATGGTCGCCGGACGCGGCAAGCGGATTGGGGATCGGTCCCTGCTCGACGATCGAGACGAGGTGACCGGCCTTGACCAGAGACCACGCCGTGGAAAGCCCGGCAATGCCTGCACCGACCACGATCACATTCATGAAAACCGTCCTTCCGCAACCGCTTCCGCTGCTCACCTCACGGGAGGGCCAACATACGGTCTGGCACCAGACTGGCAAGCCGCGCTAATGGTCTGGCATGACCGAATTGAAACCACCCTGCCTTGCCTTTGATCCAGCCACGCGCAGCCTGCGGCTCGATCCGCACGAGCCTGCTTTCTTCCAGCATCCATACGAGGCCTACGCCTTCCTGCATGGCGCATCGAATGTCTTCTTCTGGGAGGAGTTTGGCTTCTGGTGCTTTGGCGGCTTCGACGACGTCAACCGGCTGCTGCGCGATCGCCGCTTCGGCCGCCAGAACCCGGCCGGCATTCCGGACAGCCGAGGCATCGGCCAGAACCGTACGCATCTCAGCGCTTTCGACGGCGTCGAAGCCAATTCGATGCTGGAATTGGAGCCGCCTGTCCACACGCGACTGAGAACGCTGGTCAACCGCGCCTTCGTCTCGCGCCAGGTCGAGCGGCTCAGGCCGCGTGTCGAAGCGCTGGCCAACGAACTGATCGACCGTTTCGAGCCAGGAGAAGTCGACCTGCTGCCGGCCTTCGCCGCTCCCCTGCCGATCACCATCATAGCCGAAATGCTCGGCGTGCCGGTCGAAATGGGACCGCAACTGCTCGACTGGTCGCATCAAATGGTCACCATGTACATGCATGGACGCACCCGCGCGACGGAGGAGACGGCCAACCGGGCCGCACGCGACTTTTCCGATTTCCTGCGCGGCTACGTCGCTGAGCGGCGGAAGAGGCCCGGCGAGGATCTTCTGTCCCTGCTGATTGCGGCACAGGAGGACGGCCAAAAACTCTCGGAGGACGAGTTGGTGTCCTCGGCCATTCTTTTGCTCAATGCCGGCCATGAAGCAACTGTCCACCAGACCGGCAATGCGGTGCGTTCGATCCTTGCGCAAGGCGGCGACCCGCGCCGCTTCTTCGCCTCGCCGGAGGCCACCGCAGCGACTGTCGAAGAATGCCTGCGCTTCGACGCGCCGCTGCACATGTTCACGCGCTACGCCTATCACGCGGTCGAGGCCGGGCCGGGGATCATCGTCCCACCGGGCGAGACGATCGGGCTGCTGCTTGGCATGGCCAATCATGACCCTTCTGCGTTTACCGAGCCCTTCGCCTTCAGGCCGGACCGCGCGGACCAGAAGAACGTGTCGTTCGGCGCCGGCATTCATTTCTGCATCGGCGCACCGCTCGCTCGGCTCGAATTGCAGGTGTCGCTGAAAACCTTGTTCGAGCGGCTACCGCGGCTTCGTCTTGCGGAACAGCCGCGCTTCCGCGACACGTATCATTTCCACGGGCTGGAAACGCTTGCTGTCAGAATCTGAGGACGGCTTCCGACGACAGGCTTCGAAAGCCTGCTCCGGCGAATTCCGGTCAAATAGGCAACATCTCAAGGTCGCGAGTGCCAAAATCGCTGATCGAACGATGAAGCTAACCGGAAGCAGGACCTCACACATAACAATCTCCGGATGGCGATAGAAATTCGGTCATGAAGCTTGAAGAGAGACCGGATTTGAATCTGTTTGCGTCGTCTCGCGGACGATGTCGAGGAAGGCCTTCAGCACCGGCGAGGGTTGTTCACGCCGGTAGATGATTGAAGTGTCGATGGACAAGGTTCGTCCCTGGATAGGGCGATAAACGACGCCGCTCCGGCGCAAATTTTGCAGACAGGCGGGCAGCAGCGAGACGCCCAGCCCGACGGATACAAGTCCGATAATTGTCTGCTTGGGCGTTGCTTCTCGAACGATCCTCGGGCTGAACCCGGATGAACGTCACAGCCCGACGATCTCGTCATAGAGGGATGGACTGATGCTGCGCGGGAACTGAATCAACGCTTCGGAGGCCAGGTCGGCCAGCGCGACCTCTGCTTCCGAGGCCAGCCGATGCGTTTCCGGCAAGGCGACGATCAGGGGTTCGACCAGTATGCTTTCGACCCTCAATGCCTCGTGAACGACGGGAGGATGAACAAAACCGATATCGAGCTGGCGTTCGGCCACTGCCCTGACCTGATTGGGAATGCGCAGATCGGTCAGGCTCAACTCGACCTCGGGATAGCGCTTGGTGAAGCGTTGGACGACAGAAGGCACCACGCTGTAGATAGCCGCGTCGATGAATCCGACAGCAAGATGGCCGGTTTCGCCACGATCGGCTTTGCGAGCAAGCTCCACCGCCTGCTCTGTCTGCTGAAGCACGGCCCTAACCTCATCAAGGAACACACGCCCCGCCGCAGTCAGTTCGACCTTGCGCTTGGTGCGCTCCAGCAAGCGCACACCCATCGCCTGTTCCAGTTGCTGGATCTGCTTTGTCAGGGGCGGCTGTGAGATATGCAAGCGCGCCGCCGCGCGCCCGAAATGCAGCTCTTCGGCGACGGCCAGGAAGGACCGCATCAGCTTGTGGTTCATCTTCAGCCTTTAATTTCCCAAATAGAATTACTCATGGCTCAAACGATATTGGACGGAAAGTATCGGAATCTGCAAAATCCGGAAAGCTGCAAAATCCGGGAGACGCGCTTTGAAAGATTCCGAGATTTCACGCCGCCAGATGCTGAAAGTGCCACTCATCGGTGCGACGATCGCGGCGGCATCTCAATCCGGTCTTGTCTGCGAGGCGCTTGCCCAACCCGTTCCAGCTTCGTCGCCAGCGCCCCCTGGCGCTTTCGCCCACAATGTCGAAGCAGTGGGCTATACCGATCTCGATCATCGCCCAGCCTTCAAAATGGCGATCAGGCAGGTTGGCGAACGTTGGTATCTCTACACTGGGCATTTCTGGCACTCCGGCTGGAGCATCGTGGATGTGACCGACCCGGCCAAGCCCGAGACGGTCAAGTTCGTGCCCTATCGCGGCACGAATACCTGGACTCTACAAATAGATTTGTCCGGCGACACGATGGTGACCGCCCTCGAAAAGCCCTTTGCTCATTTCGGCGGTGACCCCGACGCACCGTTTGGCGAAGGCGTTCTGATCTGGGATATCGCCGACCCCATCAATCCGAAACAACTCAGTCACTACCGTACCGGCGGAAACGGCACGCATCGCAACCTCTATCCCGGTGGACGTTATGTCCACCTTGCCGCCGGCATGCCGGGTTACAGGGGCAACATCTACGTCATCCTCGATGTTTCGGATCGCTCGAGTCCGCGCGAAGCCGGACGCTGGTGGGTGCCGGGCCAGCACGAGGCCGGCGGCGAGAGCTTTGCAGCCGCGAAGCCCACCGCCGACCAGGAGACCGCCGATCGCTACCGGTTGCGACTGAAGCCGCAATGCATGTGCGGCGCCTTCTGCGCCAGCACGGGCGAGGATGTCTCGCTGCACGGCCCGCCTTATGTCACCGGCGATCTTGTCTATTTGCCTTATGGTGCGGCGGGTATCATTGTGCTCGATATCAGCGACGTCTCCCAGCCGAGGCAGGTCGGCGGCCTGAGCTTCAGCCCTCCGTTTCATTCGCGCTTCGGTGTGCATAGCGTGCTGCCGATTCCAGAGCGCGGCATTGCCTTCGCCAATTCGGAGAACGTCACCTATGGACGTGGTCCGATGCATCACGCGTCGATCGTCGATATTTCCGATTCCAGTGAACCCTTCCTGCTGTCGCTGGTGCCCGAAACCCGTGCCACCCGAAGGCGCTCCCTATTCGGATTTCACAACTCGTGGCGGCTGGCGCGGGCCGCACAACATCAACCACCACCAGCATCATCCCGATGTCCAGAAACAAGGCGATCTGTTCTACATCGCGCACTTCAACGCTGGGCTCAGGGTCTACGACGTCTCGAATACTCGGCTTCCGCGCGAGGTCGGCTACTTCATCCCGCCGGAGCCAGTCCGACGCTACGGCCCTATGCCGGAAGACAAGCTGGTTGTTCAGACCGAGGACGTGGTCGTGGACCGGCGCGGCTTCATTTACATAAGTGACAAGAACCAGGGGCTCTGGATTCTCCGCTACACCGGCCCGCGGCCGGAAACGGATCGAACGTGACGGTCACATTCACCCTGAATGAGGCCTTAGTCTGAGCGCTGAAGCGGAGGCAGTCATGATTTGCTGGGAAGTTTCATGGCACCGCGACATGATGAGCGGATACGGATTTTCCGACACGGACATCGATCGCCTTTTGTAAAGTCCGGCGCGATGCGAGATCAAAGCTTGATCACATACTCCTTGCGCGTCGTTTCAAGCACTTCCCAGCTTCCTCTAAAGCCCGGCCTGAGCACAAAACTGTCGCCGGCCCTGACGGTGCGCGCCTCGCCACCCTTCTCGGCGATCACTGAAACGCCCGACAGTATGTGGCAAAACTCCCACTCGTCATATTCGATGCGCCATTTGCCGGGCGTTGCTTCCCAGACACCGGCATAGAGGCCGCCGTCCTGTTCCTCGACGTTCCAGGTGCGGAATTTCGGATCGCCCGAAATCAGGCGATCCGGCGCCGGTGCGCCAAGTTCCGGTTCGACGGTGTCGACGCCGACGGAAAGAAATTTCGGCGTGGTCATGGCCATCAAACCTTGACGAGGGCCTGTTCCAGATCGGCGACGATGTCGTTAACGTCCTCGATGCCGACCGAAAGCCTGACGGTGTCCGGACCTGCCCCGGCGTTAATCTTCTGCTCGTCGGAAAGCTGGCGATGCGTGGTCGATGCCGGGTGGATGACCAGCGACTTGGTGTCGCCGACATTGGCCAGGTGCGAGAACAGCTCGAGCGCCTCGACGAATTTGATGCCCGCCGCATAGCCGCCCTTTAGGCCGAAGGTGAACACCGCGCCAGCGCCGAGCGGCGAGTACTTCTTCTGCAGCGCATTGTTTTTGTCGCTGGGCAGGCCGGGATAGGACACCCAGGCAACCTTGGGATGGTTGGAGAGCCAGCCGGCCACGGTGACTGCATTGTCACAATGGCGCTGCATCCTGAGCGGCAGGGTTTCCAGGCCGGTCAGGATCAGGAACGCGTTGAACGGCGAAATCGCCGCGCCGATGTCGCGCAGGCCGAGCACGCGGGCGGCGATGGCGAAGGCGAAATTGCCGAAGGTCTCGTGAAGGACGAGGCCGCCATATTCGGGGCGCGGCTGCGACAGCATCGGATATTTGCCCGACTTCGACCAGTCGAAGGTGCCGCCGTCGACGATGGCGCCGCCGATCGAATTGCCGTGGCCGCCGATGAACTTGGTCAGCGAATGCACGACGATGTCGGCGCCATGCTCGATCGGCCGCAGCAGATAGGGCGAGGCCAGCGTGTTGTCGACGATCAGCGGCAGGCCGTGCTGGCGGGCAATGTCGCCGATCTTCTCGATGTCAACGAAGACGCCGCCCGGATTGGCCAGGCTTTCGATGAAGATCGCCTTGGTCTTGTCGTCGATCTGGCTCTCGAAGGTCGAGATATCGTTGGTGTCGGCCCAGCGCACCTGCCAGCCGAAATTTTTGAAGGCGTGGCCAAACTGGTTGATCGAGCCGCCGTAAAGCTTTGTCGCGGAAACGAAATTGTCCCCCGGCTGCATCAGGTTGTGGAAGACCAGCACCTGCGCGGCATGGCCGGAGGCGACGGCAAGGCCTGCCGTACCGCCTTCAAGCGCGGCGATGCGCTCTTCCAGCACCGCCTGCGTCGGGTTCATGATGCGGGTGTAGATGTTGCCGAACGCCTTCAGCCCGAACAGCGAGGCGGCATGGTCGGCATCGTCGAAGACGAAGGAGGTGGTCTGGTAGATCGGCGTCGCTCGCGCGCCGGTCGCCGGATCCGGCTTGGCGCCGGCATGGACGGCGAGCGTGTTGAAACCGGGCGTGCGGGCCATCGAAAACCTTCCCTTTTAAACCTTCTGAAAAGCGCGGCGCATTCTTGGCGGAGCTCAGCTCCGAATGCAAAGAAGAAAATGCCCCTCCGCGCGTGATCTGCGAATGGGCTAGCCGGAAAATGCCGACAGAGCCGGAAATTAATTGCGTTTCTATTTCTGGCGAACGCCGAAGCTCTGGAACCCCGGCCGCATCAGCGGCTTCTTCGACGACAAAACGCCGGAATTGACGCCGGTCCAGCCGATCTCGCCAGACAGCTTGCCATATTCGATCTTGGGGCACCGGTTCATCACCACTTTGATGCCGGCGGCTTCGGCGCACGCGGCCGCCTGGTCATGGCGTATGCCAAGCTGCATCCAGATGACTTTCGGCAGCGGATCGAGCCGCAACACGTCGTCGACAATGCCCGGTACGGCAGCGGAAGCGCGAAAAACGTCGACCATGTCGATCGGCTGGGGAACATCGGCGAGCCTGGCATAGGTCATCTGGCCGAGGATCTCCTTGCCGGCCTGGCCGGGATTGATCGGAAACACCGAAAACCCTTTGCCGAGCAGATATTTCAGCACGAAATAGCTCGGCCGCACGTCATTGGCGGACGCGCCGACCATGGCGATGGTCTTCACCGAATTGAGGATGCCGGCGATGTAGGCATTGTCGTAGCTGTCGTGGTTCATGCCTCGTCATACAGCGCTTCAGAGTGAGGTGCCAACAGCCGAGCAAGTGGCTTGCAATGGGCCAGGGAGAACGTCGTCAGCCCGGCAGGGAAATCGATCCGTCTTCGGCGATCGGAAAAGCCGGATTGTGCGCCACTTCCCAGACATGCCCGTCCGCATCGGCGAAATAGCCGTACCAACCGCCCCAGAATGCGCGGCCAGCCGGCTTGACGATACGGCCGCCGGCCTTCTCGGCCATCGCCAGCACTTCGTCGACCTCGGCGTCGGAGCGGGTGTTGTAGGCGAGGTAGACGGCCGAAGGTGCCTTGCTGAAGGTCACGCCTGAATCCTCTTCGGCGCTTTGCCGCGGGAACAGGCCGAGAATGGCGCCGCCCATCTGGAAGAAGGCAACGCCCTCGGTGATCCCGGCATGGCGCTTCAGGCCCATCGCCTCGTAGAAGCGCACGGCGCGGTCGAGATCGTCCGTGGCGATGGTGATGATGGAGATGCGCGGTTCCATATCCGCCTCCTATTCCTCCGGCCATTCCGGCTTGCGCTTGCCGACGAAGGCGCCGATGCCCTCTTCCGCATCGCGCGCCAGCATGTTCTCGACCATGACGCGCCCAGTGTAATCATAGGCGTCGGCCAGCCCCATCTCGGCCTGCTCATAAAAGGCTTCCTTGCCGATCTTGACGACCAAGGACGATTTGGACGCAATGGTTTGCGCGTATTTGGTGACAATCTGATTCAGATATTCGCGCGGCACGACGCGGTTGACCAAGCCGAATTCCTTGGCGGTTGCCGCATCGATCGTCTCGCCGGTCAAAAGCATCTCCATGGCGTGCTTGCGCGAGACGTTGCGCGACAGCGCCACCATCGGCGTCGAGCAGAACAGGCCGATATTGACGCCAGGCGTGCAGAAGGTCGCCTCGTGCGAGGCGATGGCGAGATCGCAGCTGGCGACCAGCTGCAACCCGGCCGCCGTCGCCAGACCATCGACTTCGGCGATCACCGGTCTTGGGTGGCGAACGATCGCCTGCATCAGCGCGGCGCAGGCGGAAAACGTCTCTTCGAAGAAAGCCCTGCCGCGATCAGGATCGGCGCGGTGCGTGCTCAACTCCTTGAGGTCGTGCCCGGCGCAGAACACTTTGCCGGCCGCCCCAAGCACTATGACGCGGAGGGATTTGTCGGCCTCGGCGCGGTCGAGTTCCGCCGTCAGCGCCGCCATCATTGCAAGCGAAAGAGCGTTGGCCGGCGGATTGGCGAGCGTCAGGCGCAGCACGCCGTTGTCCAGCCCGGAGACGACCGGCCCTTCGGCAAGGGCCGGCTTGATGGCGACGATTTCGGCCATGGGTCGTTACTCCGCGAGTTCGGGATCGGTGATGGACTAATCTAGTATGACGTCTCGCTTCGTCCAACTCCCCTCTTC
>NZ_JAMYUP010000031.1:0-64296 GCF_040323155.1 Mesorhizobium sp. M0060 | reverse complement strand
ACTATGCTGTATTGCTCGACGGACCGCCTCTGTCGTCGTGGCGCGGCCGTGTAGAATCTGTCCCATAGCGCGTCCTTTGATTCGGACGACAATGGTGCGCCATTAAAACCTGAGATCAAACATCTAGACAATGCACGAGGGCACAGTCGAACGGCGTTAGCCGCGTGTCCTTAGATGAAGCATTGGATGAACCTCATAGTGCCCGGTGCCGCCCTGTATGATGGGATCCTCCGAAGTCATCGCCTCATGTCCTGGTCATCGTCGACCTGGTAGAGCGACAGACCATAGCCACCGGCTGGATCGAGCACCGGGCCATGGGCGACGATTGTCCCCTTGCCGAGGAGCCGATCCAGAAAGGCACCATGCTGCTTCATCAATTCGCCTTCATCGGCACTCATCGTCGCCAGGAAGTCGGAGCGAGGCGGAATAAACTTGGCTAGATAGTACTTCATCGTTGGCTCTCGCTTATTTGGTTGCCTGGCGACGCAGCGATTCAGATATCAAGCAGGCAGGTTCATCTGCTTGCGAAAGCTCTTCTCAAAGGACTTTTCGGGAACAAAGCGTCGCATGAAGCGGAGACGGCCTGCCGTCTTTCCAGGCGTGTACCGAATTCGCGGCGTCTTTTCGGTGGCTGCCTGCACCACTTTGTCGGCCACGGCTTCCACCGGGTCGCCGCCTGCGATGCCCTTGCGCCAGGTCGAATTCATCGCTGTGCGCCCCTTTTCATAGACGCTCGAAATCCGGTCAGGTTGTTCCGCGTTCTCTTCCAGCCCGGTGCGAGTGAATGCGGGCTCTACCACGGAAACGCGGATCCCCAATGTACGAAGTTCGTGATCAAGCGACTCGGAATAGCGTTCGACGGCATGTTTGGTGGCGTTGTAGAGAGCCGTGAACGGTCCGGGCAGGAAACCGGCCACCGAACTGATGTTGATGATCCGGCCCTTGCCCTGGCTGCGCATGATGGACAGGACTTCATTGGTCATGCGAAGGATGCCGAAGACATTTACATCAAACAGCTTCTGGGCCCGACCCACCGATGATTCCTCGGCGCCGCCGATCAAGCTCCGGCCGGCATTGTTGACGAGCACGTCGATCCGACCTGCACGAGCGACGACCTCCTTGACCGCATGCTTGACTGACGCGTCGTCAGTCACGTCGCAGCGGATCATCTGGATGCCCTGACGTACCTCATTGGGCGGAGCCCGACGGCTGGTGCCGAATACCCGATAGCCCGCGCGGATGAGCGCAAGCCCGACCGCATGCCCGATGCCGCCCCAGGCGCCGGTTATGAGCGCAACCTTTTCATCGGTTGCGCGCGATTTGACAACCATCATCATTGTCAAGCGACCATCGCGTGTCTTGCATCGAGGCCGGATGACAAACGTCGCGTCGCGTCTTATATGTCGCTCATCATCAATAGCGAGGGGTGCCGTCGTGAAGGTACGCAAGGAGACGGTCGAGCAGAATCGCGAGCGGGTAATCGACACCGCCGCGATGCTCTTGCGCGAACGAGGGATCGACGGCATCGGCATCGCCGACCTGATGCACGCTGCAGGGCTTACCCATGGAGGTTTCTACCGACAGTTCAAGTCGAAGAACGACCTCGTCGTTCAGGCCGTGAAACGCGCCTATGCCAGCATAAACGATGATCTCCGTCAGCGCATGGACGCCACTCCCGACACGCCGCTAGAGACGCTCGTGCGGTACTACGTCTCGGACTATCATCGTGATGATCCGGGGCACGGGTGCAGCCTCACGGCACTCGCGGCCGATGCGGCCCGGCGCGACGATCCAGCGCTTCGATCCTTCTTCGGAAGCATCGTCGGCAACTATATCGAGCTGCTCACCACACTAGTGCCCGCAAGTGACCGAAAGGCCAAGCGCAGTGCCGCGATCGCCATTCTCGCTGAAATGGTCGGATCGATCATCCTCTCCCGCGTCGTGCCCGATCCGACGCTTTCCGGCGAGATCATCGAAACAGTCTCGAACGACCTCGTGAGGCGCCATCCGGCTTCGACGCCTGCATGAACGGGGGCGCCGTTTCCTGTGCCGGTCAGCCCGCATCCACGCGACGCCGCTCACGGGGCACCAACCGACTCACTGCCGCAAAGGCGCGGCCTCTGTCGGCTAGCCGCTACTCTGCGGCTTTTGTCTCGATATCGGCAATCTTCGGCTTCTCGTCCCAGACCATCTGCCGATAGTCGAAGCCGTATTCCAGCGTCGGCTTGACGATGCGGAAATAGGGCGACAGGTCGAAATCGCGCGGCGTGTAGAGCGAGTGGTGGCGGATGTGCAGGATTTCCTTGCGCGAATAGCTCGATTGGGCCGACGCGCGACCGGGCGCGCGGGTAATCTCGGGCAGGATCGGGTAGCGGATCTGGCCATGGGCTCGGCGATCAGCGAAGAGCAGATGGCGCGTGTCGGGTCGCCGGAACCGAAAGCCAGCATGCGGCGGCGCCAGCGCACCGGGACCGGCGGCGTCGGCAGGAAGTAGCGCAGCATATCGAATATGTTCTTGAGATCGTATTCTCAAGCCAAGCCTGCCGATCATGAAGGCGACCACAATGTCGCGATCCTCGGGAGCCAGGCCGCTGGCCCGGCAGATGCGCGTATTATAGGTGCGATAACGCGACAGCGGCACGGCGATGCAGCCCTCGCCGAGCGTGACCTCGATCAGCCGGCGCCGCTCCGACCCGTCCTCCGGCTCCAGCAACGCGTCGCCGACATAGAAGGCGGCATGCGACCAGGTCGACTGGGTGAGGTATTTGATCGCCGCCGAGACCTTTTGGTTGCCCTCGATGAGCAGGATGTCGCCGGGTTCGAGCGTGCGGCGCAGCGTTTCGGCATCGGACGGCGTGTAAGGCTCGTAGCCGGACGATTCCTCCTGCAGCCGACCGGCAAGCCAGTGGCCAAGTCGGTCCAGAAGCGTGTCGCCGGGCTCGGTCATGCCAGACGGCGATTAGCACAGGCCGGCAGCTTAGACTATGATCAGCCGGCGGCGGGCGCTCCGGTGTCTTCATGCGGCGCAGCTGTGAGATCTTCGCGCACCTTGCGGGCGAGCTTCCTCGTCGAGCGCTTCGGGCTGTCGCCGAAAAGCTCGGCCGCCTCGGCGAGACAGGTCTTTTTCAGGCTTTTTTCCGAGCGCTTCAGAAGCTTGCCGAGAACCCGCGTCTCTTCAGTGGGACCGAGCGGGTGATCGTCGGCAGCGAGAAGCGCGCGCATGACGAGCACATCGTGCAGTTCGCCGAGCCGCTCGCCCAATTCGTCGACGGCCTTGCGCCGGGTCTTGATCGGCGTCGGCCAAAGCCTGCCGAGCAGCGACAGATGCATGCCATGCGTCTTGGCCGCCTTGCGCAGATCGTGGAAATCATCGGCTTCGCCGCGCGAAGCGGCCTTGTCCAGCGCTTTCCTGGCGCGGCGCAAAGTGGTGCGTGCGCCTTCAGCAAGCACGTCGGCGGCCTGCTCCGGCTGGTCGGGCAGCGCGAGCCTGTCGATGCGGCTGATGCTCTCCAGGCAAGCGGCGATCGCAGCATCTATCGCAGCACCGAGATCGGCACCGGCATGCAGCATCTGCTGGCGGGCGACCAGCCTGTCGCGCACCGCATCGAGGCGGCCTTCGGCGCTCTGTTCCGGGAAGGCTGCTGCGAGCCGGTCGACGGTCTCTATCAGCGCGGTCGCCTCGCGGGGACCGGCAAGCTGGGCAGCGACATCCCGATAGCATTGGTTTTCATCCCAGCAGAATGTTTCGCCCCCGGAACGAACGAGGCGCAGCAGGGCGCGCGCGTTCTTCAGCCGCTTGCGGCACTTGTGCAGCGCCTGTTCGGGCCGGTCACGCGCCGCGTCCAGATGGACGAGCGCCTTGCCGACCTCCTCGGTGAGGATGCGCCTGACCTCGCCGGTCAGCGACATGCGCGGATCGATACGAAAGCTCATGCGACGATCTCCGGAATCCCCCCAAGGGCGAGCGACGCGTTATAAAATCTCGGCTCGCCGGTGACTTCGCGGCCGAGCCAATCTGGCAGCATTTCGTCCGGTACATCCTCCGGCGTCTCGAGTTCGGCGATCACCAGCCCCGCAAGCGCCCCGCCGAAGACATCGACTTCGTAGAGATAGCCGCGGTATCTAACATGGTGGCGTGTCTTCTCGATGACACGTCCGATGGCAAAGGCCTGCATCTCCTGCGCCTCCGCCAAAGGCACCGGATATTCGAATTCGTCGCGCTCGCGCGCCTGGCTGCCGAACTTGAGCGTCAGCTTGGCGGAGGCGTCATTGCTGATGCGCACACGCACCGTGCGGGTAGGCTCGGCGACAAGATAGAATTGACGGATATGGATGTCCGCCTCGACCATTCCCCGCCATTCCGCACCTGAGACCAGGAATTTACGCTCGATTTCCTTGCCCATGGCCGGGCACTAAAGCGCGCACGGCCAAAGTTGGCAAGCCGCTTGACCGCCGGCCGTTGACTTTAATCATTCGATTGATTAAACTGCTGGCCATGACCAAATCGCCCAGCGCCAGTGGCCTTCCTCATGAGGCACCCAAGACCGCCGCAGATATGACGCGGACGGCACTCGTGCGCGCGGCGCTGAAGCTGTTCGGACGCCAGGGTTTCGACGGCACGTCGACGCGCCAGATCGCGGCTGAGGCCAAGGCCAATATCGGCTCGATCGCCTATCATTTCGGCGGCAAGGAAGGACTCCGCAACGCAGCGGCCGACTACATCGTCGACACCATCCAGACCATTGCCGGCCAGGCGATCGGCAATCTGCAAGCGCCGGCCGCGGCATTGGCGGATCCCGAGGCTGCGCGGGCACATTTATCCGTCGCACTGGAGCGGATGGTCGCCTTCATCGCGGCAAGGCCGGAGGCCGGCGAGATTGTACAGTTCGTCCTGCGTGAGCTGTCGCATCCAACCGCCGCGCTCGACCGTATCTATGACGGCGTGTTCGAACCGGCGCATAACCGGCTCTGCCTGATCTGGGAACAGGCGACGGGCGAGCCGGCCGAGAGCGAGCGCACAAAACTCACCGTGTTCACGCTGATCGGCCAGGTCGTCTATTTCCGCATCGGCCGCGAGGCGGTTATGCGCCGCATGGGCTGGCGCGAGATCGGCAATGACGAGGCCGGCAAGATCGCGGCGGTGGTGACGGATAATCTCGGTGCGATTTTGGCTCGGCGCGATTTGGCTGCCCGGAAGGATCGTGGATCATGACCCTGCTCTGTTCTTTGCCGCTTGCCGCCCAGCTTTTCAGCGCCTGCGCGCCGGCAGCACCGCTCGCCGTTGGCTACGTCGAGGGCGATTATGTGCTGCTCGCGCCGATCGAGGTGGCGCAGGTCGAGACGATTGCGGTCAAGCGAGGCGACCGCGTCGCGCCCGGCACGCCGGTGGTGACGCTGGAAAACGCCGACGCCAAGATCGCCATCGCGCAAGCCGAGGCGGCCCTTGCGCAAGCTCAGGCGCAACTCGCCGATCTGCAGGTCGGCAAACGGCCGGAAGAGATCGCGGTGCTCAAGGCGCAGGTCGACATGGCCAAGGCGCAAGCCGCCGACTCCAAACGCAGATACACCCGCGCCAGCGATTTGTTCAAACGCGGCACCGGCACGCAGGCCGACTACGACACGGCTTCCGCGGCTCTGGAGACGGCCAACGCGCAGGTCGGCCAGGCGGAGGCCAATCTCGCGGTCGGCGGGCTGCCGGCACGGCCGGAGACGATCAAGGCCGCCGACAATCAGGTCAGGCAGGCGCAATCGGCGCTGGAGCAAGCGCAATGGCGGCTGTCGAAGCGCGTGCTCACAGCGCCCTCGCCTGGCCGTGTCAACGACGTCATCCGCAATCCGGGCGACACGGCCGGGCCGACGGCACCGGTCATTTCGATGCTGCCGGACGGCGCGGTGAAGCTCAGCGTCTATGTGCCGGAAAGCGCGTTCTCGTCGGTCAAGGTCGGCACGCTGCTCAACGTCCATTGCGACGGCTGCGGGTCGGGCGTGAAGGCACGCGTCAGCTATGTGTCGCCGGATCCGGAATTCACGCCGCCGGTGATCTACTCGCTCGAAACCCGGCAAAAGCTGGTCTATCTGGTCGAGGCCCGGCCGGAGGGCGACGCCAGCGCATTACAGCCCGGGCAGATCGTCGACGTCGATCTGGCGGACATCGGAAAATGAACGTCATCGACGTGCACGGCCTGGTCAAGCGCTTCGGCGACAACACCGTCGTCGACCATGTGACGATGGCGGTGGCCGAAGGCGAGATCGTCGGTTTTCTCGGCCCGAACGGCTCGGGCAAGACGACGACCATCCGCATCATGTGCGGGTTGCTGACGCCGGATGAAGGCGAAGGCACGGTTCTGGGCTTCAACATCCGCACCGACAGCCTGAGGATCAAGCGCGAAGTCGGCTATATGACGCAGAGATTCTCATTCTACGAGGACCTGACCATCGGCGAGAACCTCGAATTCGTGGCGCGGCTCTACCGGCTGAAGCCACTCGACGAGCATGTCGGCAGGACGCTTGAGGAACTCGGCCTGACATCACGCAGGAACCAGCTGGCCGGCACCTTGTCCGGCGGCTGGAAACAGCGGCTGGCGCTGGCCGCCTGCATCATGCACAAGCCGAAACTGCTGCTGCTCGACGAGCCGACGGCGGGCGTCGACCCGAAAGCCAGGCGCGAATTCTGGGACGAGATCCACCGGCTGGCGAGCGGCGGGCTGACCGTGCTGGTCTCCACCCATTACATGGACGAGGCCGAGCGCTGCCACCGCATCAGCTACATCTCCTACGGCAAGATGCTGGCCACCGGCACGGTCGAGGACGTGGTGAGGAATGCCGGGCTGACCACGTTCGTCCTGCAGGGGCCGCAGCTCGACCAGGTCGCGGCCGCACTTCATGGCCGCCCAGGCGTCGACCAGGTGGCACCGTTTGGCGCGACGCTGCATGTCGTCGGCTCCGACAAGAACAGGCTGGAAGCAGCACTTGCCGATGTCGAGAAGGAGCACAAGGGCGTGACGGTGACCCCCGGCGAGACCAGCCTGGAGGACGTGTTCATCCAGTTCATGTCCGGCTCGAAGGACAATATGAGATGAAAAATGGGATAAACGGCGTGTTTTCCTTTGCCAGGCTCGGCGCGCTGCTGATCAAGGAGTTCATCCAGATGCGGCGCGACCGCATCACCTTCGCCATGATGCTGGGGGTGCCGCTGATGCAGCTGGTGCTGTTCGGCTATGCCATCAACAACGATCCGAAGAGCCTGCCGGCGGCTTTGGTGGCGATGAGCAGCGATCCTTACACGCGGGCCATGGTTTCGGCGTTGCAGACCACCGGCTATTACCGCTTCGACCGTGTCGCGCAAAGTGCAGCCGAAGCGGAATTCCTGATGGCGCGGGGCGACGTCGCCTTCGTCGTCACCATCCCCGCCGATTTTGCCCGGCGGGTCGAGCGTGGCGACAGCCCGCAGATCCTGATCGAGGCCGATGCCACCGACCCGGCCGTCGCCAGCGGCGCCATCTCTACCCTCGGCACCGTCGCCAACCAGGCGCTGCTAAGGGCCCGCGGCATGCAGGAGACGGCGGCCGAAAATGCCAAGGGCCAGCTCCAGGTCGTGGTGCACCGGCGCTACAATCCGGAGGGCATCTCGCAATATAACATCGTGCCCGGCCTGCTCGGCGTCATCCTGCAGATGACGATGGTGATGATGACCTCGATCGCGCTGACGCGCGAGACCGAGCGCGGCACGATGGAGAACCTTCTGGCGATGCCGTCCAGCCCGCTCGAGATCATGCTGGGCAAGGTACTGCCCTATCTGGCGGTCGGCGCCGTGCAGGTGCTGGTGGTGCTGGCGGCCTCGAAGCTGCTGTTTGCCATTCCCTTCACCGGGTCGATGTCGCTGCTGTTGACGGCGGTCCTGATCTTCGTCCTGGCGCTGGTGCTGCTTGGCTACACGATCTCGACGATCGCCCGCACGCAGATGCAGGCGCTGCAGCTCACCTTCTTCTTCTTCCTGCCGTCGATCATGCTATCCGGCTTCATGTTTCCCTATCGCGGCATGCCGGACTGGGCGCAGGTCTTCGGCGAGGTGCTGCCGCTGACGCATTTCCTGCGCATTATCCGCGCGGTGATGCTGAAGGGCGCCGAGCTGCCGGCGGTCGCAACGGAGATCGGCTGGCTGGTCGTGTTCGTGGCGCTGTTCGCCGGCGTAGCACTGGTGCGGTTCCGCCGGACGCTGGATTAATGCATGTCGCCCAAAAGTGCGCAGCGGTTTGGGACGTTGCCGGTCCTGTCTAGCTTTGGCCGCGGCGCGCCTTCTCTTCATTCGCCAGATATTGGTGAACGAACGCGATCGCCATGCTGCCCTCGCCGACCGCTGACGCAACCCGCTTGACCGGGCTCAGGCGCACGTCGCCGCAGGCAAAGACGCCGGGCGCGCTGGTCTCGAGCAGATAGGGGTCGCGGTCGAGCGACCAGCCCCCGGCCTTCTTCACATCGTCCCCGGTCAGCACGTAGCCGCGTGCATCGCGCACGACATCGGCCGGCAGCCACTCGGTCTCCGCATTGGCGCCGATGAAAACGAACAGCCCGCCGCAATCGTGCCGGCTCACCTCGTTGCTGGCCTTATCGAGAATGTCGATCGCCGTCAGGTGAGTCTCGCCGTGCACGGCCTGGACTTCGGAGCGAAGCTGGACTTTTACGTTTGATTTCGCCCTGAGCTGCTCGATCAAATAGTGAGACATGCTGTCTGCAAGGGAGGGGCCGCGCACGAGCAGCGTCACTGAGCGCGCATGGCCGGAAAAATGCAGCGCCGCCTGGCCGGCCGAGTTGCCGGCGCCGATCAGGAACACGTCCAGCCCATGGGTGGTGTTGGCCTCGCTGCGCGCGGCCCCATAATAGACACCCTTGCCGATGAGCCGGTCGAACCCGGCTATGCCGAGCCGGCGCCATGTCACGCCTGTCGCAAGGATAAGGCTGCGCGCCCGCACGACATCGGTGCCGTCGAGAAACAGGTCGTGCGTGGCCGGATCGATGCCGGCGACCGAGCGGGTGACCAAGATTTCGGCGCCCAGCCGCCGCGCCTGCTGCAGCGCGCGGCTGGCCAGTTCGTCGCCGGAAATTCCGCTGGGAAAACCGAGATAGTTCTCGATCCGCGACGATGTCCCGGCCTGGCCGCCAGGCGCCTCGCGCTCGACGACGATGGTACGCAGCCCCTCGGATGCGCCATAGACCGCCGCCGCAAGGCCGGCCGGCCCGCCGCCGATGATCGCGACATCGTATTCGGTGCCGCGCGGGCGCGTCTGCAGCCCGAGGCGAATGGCAAGATCGCGCACGGCCGGACTTTCCATGATCTCTCCGTCCGCCAGCCGGGCGACGGGACCGTCGTGCGCCGGCCGGCCCGCGGCGGACCAGAAAGCCTCGGCATCCGCTGTGTCGGGCAACAGCCAGGTGAACGAGATCTGGTTGCGGGCCAGAAACCGGCGCAGGTCGCCACACGCCGTGTCCCAGCGATGGCCGACCAAAGTCACGCGCGGCTTCTGCGGCTCGGCGGTGATGCTCTGCAGCCCGCCCATCCGCTCACGGGCAAGCGCGCTGACCTTCTGGGCGACGTCCTTCGAAACCGCTGCGATGGAATAATAATGCTGAACCTCGATGCGCATGACGCGGGACGGTTCGGCGGCGCGATAGCCGCCTGGAAAACCCGAGCCCAGCGCAATCGGCACCTCGCCGAAGATCGTTCCCGGCAGACGCCAGCCGAGCGTCCGCTCGATCCCGTCGAAAGTCTTCACGACTTCGATCTTGCCGGCGAGAACCGCAAACAGCGCAGCCTCTCCGCCCTCGTGAACCGCGAACTCTCCGGCGCTGAGATGAAGGTCGGCCGCCGTCCGCGCCAGCCGCTCCAGCTCGGCCGCCGGCAAACCCGAAAACAACGGGATCGCTCCCACTTCATCAACTGTCAGCATGGCCCCTCGCGGCAGCCAGTTAGCGTTTTTTCCCGTTTTGATCAACAGAAAAGGGCGGGGTCTCGCCTTGGCGGGTCGTGAAGCAGCGCTTTGAAAGCGCATCGGGTTGTGCCGATATGCACGATCGTTCGGATCGAGATTCATGCAGGCTTGGCCTGACCCGGGACCGCCGCCAATTCAGGCGCATTGAGTCCTTTGAAGGGGTCGCGCCAAGCGTCGATTTCTTCAAGCTGGCGATACCAGCGGCTGACCGAAGGGTAATCATCGAGCGGCAATCGGGCGACATCGTTGAAGGGCAGAAACGTCGCCATTCGAAAGTCGGCATAGGAAACCGAATTTCCGACCAGCCATTCTCGCTCGGAAAGCTCGGCCTCAAGTATTGCAGCGGCGGTGCTGAAGTCCCTCATGCCCTCCTCAACCCGCGCCTGATCGATCGGGCCGAGCCCATAGCGCTGTTTGGTCCCGCGTTCGAAATGCACGACATCGCAGGCTCTTGCGAAGTTCTCTTTGCCCCAACTAAGCCATCGGATCATTTCGGGCTCGTCGTTGCCGGTGCGCCAGAGATCCGAATGCGCGTCGCGCGAAAGCCGGCAGGCTATGGCGTCGGCCTCCCAGAGGCTCTTCCCCAGGCCAACAAGTATGGGCAAGGAGAGATTCGGATTGAGCGCACGAAATCGCTCGGCCTGCCCCGGCGCGAAGGGGGAGGCGAATTCAAACTCGACCTTCGCGTTGAGATAACGTGCCACCGCGACCGCCAGGCGAGGATTGGGATTGCGGCTGAAGAACAGTTTCATTGATCTCAGTCTTTGAATGGTACCGGTTCGACTGGATGCGCAATGGACGCTCGAGCACTTTGAAACGGCACATGACCTGGAACTGGTGCCATCTTAGCCGGCAGCAATGATCTCGGCATAGGTGCTGAAATCGACATTGCCGCCGGAGAGCACCACGGCAATGTATTTCCCGGCAAGGTCGATCTCGCCTGACGACAGCGCGGCCAAGCCGACGCAGCCGCCGGGTTCGACCACCAGCTTGAGATAAGCCATCGCGTCGCGCATCGCCTGGGCCACCGCCCTGTCGGAAACAGCGATGGCGCCGGCGAGGTTCTTGCGGTTGATCTCGAAAGTGATCGCGCCCGGCTCGGCGACGAGAAGGGCATCGCAGATCGAGACATGGCCGGGCTCGTTCGACACCCTGGCGCCTTTGATCAGCGAGCGGCCTGTGTCGTCGAAATGCTCGGGTTCCACGGCCCAGACGGCGGTGCCCGGCGAGGCGTCCTTGACCGCGATCGAGATGCCGCTGCTCAAGCCGCCACCGCCACAGGGAATCACCACCGCATCGAGGCTGACGCCAAGCGCTTTCGCTTGCGCCATCAATTCGAGGCCGATCGTGCCTTGGCCCGCGATGATGGCCGGATCGTCGTAGGGCGGCACCAGGACCATGCCCTTTTCCACGTAAGAACGGACGACGGCAGTACGATCGTCGCGGACCCGGTCGAAGGTGATCACTTCCGCGCCCATCTTCCTGACATTGCCGACCTTCATCGCCGGTGCATCGGTGGGCATGGCGATAACGGCTCTGACGCCGAACATCGCCGCCGAGGCAGCGACGCCTTGCGCGTGATTGCCCGACGAGAAGGCGACGACGCCACGACTGCGTTCTTCCGCTGAGAGCGAGGAGAGCTTGTTGTAGGCGCCGCGGAACTTAAACGAGCCGGTGCGCTGCAATGTCTCGGGCTTGAACAGAATTCTGGCGCCAAAGCGCTTGTTCAGCTCCGGTGATTCGATCAGCGGCGTTTCGACAATCAGTCCAGACAATCGGACTGCTGCGCTGCGGATATCGGCAATGCCTGGAGAGATCATGGCGAGGTCCTGCAAGAAATGAGACCATCTATGGTGCACGGAAAGGGAGGCCGCGCACCAATGAAAAAATGTGACCGTTACAATTCGTCTTTGGGCAGGAAAGGGCGCGCACCTGTCACCTACCGCCTCCCCGGCCCTCCGCTATGGCTCCGGGCATTCGTCGCTTCAATCGATAAATCGTTGTCGAATGATCGGCTTCGCCGACCGCTCACCCCAACAGCGTTTTTCGCCGTTTGGCGCCGCCCATCTTGCGCCAGGTGTTAAAGCGATGGGTGGCGGCGGCGAAGGAGATCTTCATCTGCTGGGCGACCGAATAGCGCGACTTGCCCTCGTCGAACAGACGATAGCAGCATTCGACGCCCTCCTCTGTCAGCTTGCCGTCGGGAGCCTTGTTATGCGGATTGGCGGGATCGAATTTTTCGACCTGCAGCTCGACCAAGCCTTTCAGGCGCTGCAGGTCCGCCTCGATGTTGGCGATGAGATCGAGAACGGGCTTGGGATCAAACGGGTGCTGTTTTGCCGGCATCTGCGGGTTCCTTTCTCTTGGTTCAGATTCGGTTATATAGGTGAACGTTTGCCGATAGCAACGACGGCCTGTTCGGTTTCGAAGTCGGTACGTTTGAGCAGATGAGTGAAGCGCGCACGATTGACCGGGGATGTGCGAGGCCCTAGTTTAGAACTCTTCTAAACTAGGGTGAATTTCTCATGCTTTCCCGCGTTTTCGGCTTTGGCCGCCGTCCCTTCGAATCGCTCTCGGAACAGGAGATCCTGGCGCTCGCCATCTCCTCCGAGGAGGATGACGGGCGCATTTATCGCGCCTATGCCGACGGGCTGGCAGAGGGCTTTCCGCAATCGGCCAAGGTGTTCGAGGAGATGGCGGAGGAAGAGGACGGCCATCGCGACTCGCTGATCGAGCTTTACCGCAAGCGTTTCGGCGAGCGCATACCGCTGATCCGGCGCGAGCATGTGAAGGGCTATTACGAGCGCAAGCCGGACTGGCTGGTGAGGCCGCTCGGCATCGATCATGTGCGCAGCCAAGCCGAGGCCATGGAGCGGCAGGCCTACCTGTTCTATGTCGAGGCAGCCAAACGCACAGGCGATGCCTCGACGAGAAAGCTGCTCGACGATCTGGCGGTCGCCGAACAAGGCCACGAGACGCTGGCGCAGCGGCTGGAGCAAAAGCATGTACCGGGCGCGGTCAAGGACGAAGAGGCGGCGGCCGAGCAGCGCCAGTTCATCCTGACCTACGTGCAGCCCGGGCTGGCAGGGCTGATGGATGGCTCGGTGTCGACGCTCGCACCGATCTTTGCCGCGGCCTTTGCCACGCATGACACGTTCCAGACCTTTCTGGTCGGGCTTGCCGCCTCGATCGGCGCCGGCATCTCGATGGGCTTCACCGAAGTGGCCTCTGACGACGGCAAGCTATCCGGCCGCGGCTCGCCGGCAAAACGCGGGCTGACCGTCGGCGTCATGACGACGCTGGGCGGGCTCGGCCACGCGCTGCCCTATCTCATCCCGCTTTTCTGGACGGCGACGATTGTCGCCGCGGTCGTGGTGTTCTTCGAGCTTTGGACGATCGCCTTCGTGCAGAATCGCTACATGCAGACGCCATTCTGGCGCGCCGCCTTTCAGGTGGTGCTGGGTGGCGCGCTGGTGTTTGCGGCAGGGGTGCTGATCGGGAATGCCTAGCAGTCCCTACCCATTCACCGCCCGGCTATCTGCTGGCGCCTCGGCGCGTTCAGTCAGGCCGTAGTCGCGTATGACGTGGGCGATGCGCAAACGGTAGCCGGCAAAGATGCCGCTGCGCCCGGCCTTCTGCGCCTGCCGATGTTCCTCCATGTTGCGCCAGGCCTTCACCGCCTCCTCGTCCCGCCAGAACGACAGCGACAGGATGCGGTTCGGATCGGCAAGGCTCTGGAAGCGCTCGATCGACAGAAAACCGTCTATGCCGTCGAGCAGCGGCCGCAGCTCGGCGGCGATGCCGAGATAGGCGTCGCGTTTGCCCGCCGCCGGCTCGACCTCGAAAATGACCGCGATCATGGCTTCACCAAAGGAGCATGGGGCCCGGAGGCCAGCTTGAGGAAGATGCGATCCTCCTTCAGGATGAATCTTTCCCGTCGGGCGAACTCATAATTCGCCTTGCCGGCGGGATCGGCGGCGAGCCGAGCCCGATAGGCTTCGTAGGCCGCCAGACTGTCGATATTATACGCGGCATAGGCCGTGGTCGCCGAGCCTTCATGCGGCGCGAAATAGCCGATAAGATCGGCGCCGCAGCGCGGGATCGCCTGCCCCCAATTGCGGGCATATTTCTCGAACGCCGCTTTGCCGAACGGATCGATCTCATAGCGGATGAAGCAGGTAATGGTCATTTTCGCCCCCTTGGCGTGTGGATAGTTTCTTGCGACCACAGTTCGAGTTGGGTCGAAACGTTCCGAAGATCGATGTGCTAGGCAATTTCCCTCGCAGTCAGGCTTGCCAGAAGGATTTCGCGCATTCGCGACGGACGTCTTCGGCAGTGAGGCCAAGGTCACGCAGCAGATGATCGTCGATCTCGGCGAGGTCGCTGCAAATGGCGGTCGTACCACCGCGCCAGGAGCCGCAGCCGCAAGCGGCGCAAGGTGATGAACGGCCGGCGATCGAAGCGGCCGGCGGGCGCGGCGTCGAGAATGGTTCTTGTCATCGTCGTCTCCTTGATCCGGGCCGAGAATAATGGTTACCTGACGAGAATGCTTCGATGAGGAACGAACAATGCGTGAAGGACCCGACATAGCCCGCATCGCCAGCCTGGTCGGCGATCCGGCGCGTGCAAACATGCTCACCGCGTTGATGGGTGGCACCGCACTGACGGCGAGCGAACTGGCACTCGAGGCCAGCGTGTCGCTGCCAACCGCCAGCTCGCATCTGTCGAAATTGATGGAAGGCGGGCTGCTGACGGTGGCGAGCCAGGGACGGCACCGCTATTACGGCCTCGCCGGGCCGCAGGTGGCTGAGATGATCGAGGCGATCACTGGCGTCGCTGCTGCTGTCGGGCCGCAGCGGGTGCGGCCCGGCCCACGCGACGCGGCCATGCGCGTGGCACGGGTCTGCTACGACCACCTCGCCGGTGAGCAGGCGGTGGCGATGCTGGACCGTCTTGTCGCTCGACAAGTGCTCCTGCGCGACGACAAGGAGATCCGACTTGGGCCGTCAGCCGCCTCACATTTCGCCGCGATCGGCATCGATGTCGAGAGCAAGGCGCGGCGACCGGTGTGCCGGGCCTGCCTCGACTGGAGCGTGCGGCGTTCGCACCTCGCCGGCACGCTGGGCGCCGCCATTCTCGATAAGATTCTCGCTGAGAAATGGGCGCGGCGCGAGAAGGACAGCCGTGCCGTGATCTTTTCACCCGTAGGCAAGCAGGCCTTCCAGAAGACATTTCTCGCCTGACGGCTCGCTTCGATGCGCTAGCCGCGCTTGAGCAGCTTGGCCTGCTTGAAAAAGTCCGTCCAGGGATCGGCTTGTCCGAGTCGCTTCAGCGTCGTCTTGTCGCCGATCGGAAAGGCGTTCGGCGGCAATCCGGCCTCGATCTCCGCCCAGGTCACCGGCATGGATACTGTGGCGCCCTTCTTGGCGCGTGACGAATAAGGAGCGACCGTGGTCGCGCCGCGGCCATTGCGCAGATAGTCGACGAATATCCTGCCGGTGCGCGCCTTCTTCGACAGTGTCGCCGTGTAGCGGTCGGGTGCGGCCTGTTCGAGGGCGCGGGCGAACTCATGGGCGAAGCCCTTTACCTCGTCCCAACCTGCCGACGGCTTCAGCGGCACGACGACATGATAGCCCTTGCCGCCTGACGTCTTGACGAAATTCGGCAGGGACAGCTCGTCGAGCCGGCCGCGGATATCGAGCGCCGCGGCACGCACCGCCTTCACGTCGACGCCCTCGTCCGGATCGAGATCGAAGATAATCTGGTCGGGCTTCTCCAATTCGTCTGTGGTGCACCCCCAGATGTGGATTTCGACCACGCCGAGCTGCACCAGGGCCACGACACCGTCGAAATCGCGAATGAACAATATCTCCTCGCCGTCGGTTGGATCCTTCATCACGGCGATCTTGTCGTGCATGCCGGCCGAGGCATGTTTCTGGAAGAAGCGCTGGCCGCCAACGCCGTCCGGCGCCCGCACGAGGCTGAGCGGCCGGTTGATGACGAATTGCTTCATGCGCGGCCAGACCAGCGCGTAATGGTCGACCAGATCCTGCTTCGACACCTCCTCCTCAGGCCACAGAAGTTTGTCCGGGCGAGACAGCGTGACCGAGGTTTTCGCCGTCCCGGCGGGTTTGGCGGGCTTTGCCTTGGACTGCTCTGCCGGAGCTGAGCGTGCTTTCGGTTTCTCCTGCACGACTTCCTCCGCCGGCTTGTCCTCGCGCAGTCCCTGGAACGACGCGTGGCGTATTATACGGTCCGACGTCCAGCTGCGAAACTCCACCTCGCCGACAAGTTCGGGCTTGACCCAGACCAGCCCCTTGCCCCTTGGCACCGCCCTGTCGAAGGGCGAGGTCGTCGTCTTCAGCGCATCGAGCCTCTTCTTCAGCTCGTTGGTGCTTTTGGCCGTGAAGCCGGTGCCGACGCGGCCGGCATAGCGCAGCTTGCCGCCCTCGTGATAGCCGACCAGCAGCGAGCGTAGGCCGCGCCCGGTCTTGTCCGACGGCATATAGCCGCCGATGACGAATTCCTGGCGCGCCGTGCATTTCGATTTCACCCAGGAGGGAACGCGGCCGCTGCGGTAGGGCGCATCGGCGCGCTTGGAGACGACGCCTTCGAGCCCCAGGCGGCAAGCATGCTCCAGCATGATCTTGCCGGGCTCGGCAAAGTGCTCGCTGAAGCGCAGCGCCGAATCCTCGGCCTCTTCGGCGAGCAGGCTGCGCAGCCTTTCCTTGCGCTCGACCAGCGGCTCGGAACGGATGTCCTCACCATCGAGACGCAACAGGTCGAAGACGTAGTAGATGAAACGATCGGTCCGGCCTGCCGACAGATCTTGCTGCAGCAGCGAGAAAGACGAGACGCCGTTATCCGCCAGCACGACGATTTCGCCGTCGATGATGGCGTCGGTGCATTTCAGGCCCCCGAGTGCGGCGACGATCGCGCCACCGAATTTGTCGGTCCAGTCGAGGCCGGTGCGTGTCAAAAGCCGCACCTCTGTACCGGCAAGCTGCGCCTGCATGCGATAGCCGTCGAACTTCACCTCATGAAGCCAGTCCTTGCCGGGCGGGGCGTCCCGCTCCAGCGTGGCAAGCGCCGGTTCGATGAATTCGAGCCGCCTTGCCGTCACGGCCTTCGCCTTGCCGGTGGCCGGCCTGTTGGATTGCCAGACCCTCGGCTTCTTGCCATCAGCCGTCTTGCCTTCGCCGACCTCCTCGATGGTCAGGCCGGATTTCACCGATTGTGGCGCCTCCTGCAGAATATCCTCGCCGGGACGTGCGGCGGCATCGTCGGACTTGATCAGCAACCAGTTGTCGCGCTTTTCGCCGGGGCGCGGCTTCAGCCGCACCAGATGCCAGGCGCCGTGCAGCTTATGGCCGTGCAGTTCGAAGTTGATATGGCCTTTCTTCATCGCCTTTGCCGGGTCGCCTTCGGGGACCCATGTGCCCTCGTCCCAGACAATGACCGAGCCGCCGCCATATTGGCCCTTTGGGATAGTGCCTTCGAACGGCGCATAGTCGATTGGGTGGTCCTCGACATGCACGGCGAGCCGCTTCTCGTGCGGGTCGAGGCTCGGGCCTCGCGTCACCGCCCAGCTCCACAGCACGCCGCCATACTCAAGGCGAAGGTCGTAATGAAGCCTGGTGGCGGCATGCTTGTGGATGACGAAGATGCAACCCGGCTCGGCTTTCTTGCCGCGCGAAACCTTGCCGGCCGGTTCGGCGGTTTTCTTGAAATCGCGCTTGGCGTGATATTGTTCGAGGCCGACCATGGGCTGATCCTAAGCCGATTTGCGCCGGGCGGCTTTCGGTTTGGCACCTTTTGCCGGCTGCCCGGCCTTTGGCGGCGCGCCGGCCTCCGAGGAGAGGCTCTTCTTCAGTGCATCGAAGAGATTGACGACGTTGGAGGGCCGCGGCTCTGCCTTGGTCTTCGGTGCCTTCTTGCCGGCCTTCTTGGCGCGGACCAGCTCGATCAGCGCGTTCTCGTATTTGTCTTCGAATTCGGAAGGGTCGAATTTCGCCTGTTTCTCATCGATGATGTGCTCGGCTAGCCTGATCATCTCGGTGTCGGTCTTCACCGGCTTGATGTCGCCGAACACCATCTCCGGCCTGCGCACCGTGTCGCCATAGCGCAGCGTCGTCAGCAGCAGGCCCTTGCCCAGCGGCTCGATGACCACCGGACGTTCGCGGCGGTAGAGCACGATGCGGGCAAGGCCCGCCGTCTTCTTGGCGGCCATGGCGTCGCGGATGACGGCGAAGGCCTCTTCCGAAACGTCGTCCGCCGGCGTCACATAATAGGGCGTATCGAGATAGATCTGCTGGATCGAGGATTTTTCGACGAAACCATCGAGGCTCATCGTATGCGAGGATTCGATCTGCACGGCTTCGATCTCCTCCTCCTCGATTTGGACGAAATCGCCGTCGCCGATCTCGTAGCCCTTGATCTCGTCGCCTTCATCGAGCGGCTTGCCGCCTGCCGAATCGACATAGACGCGCTTGACGGTGTTGCCGGTCTTGCGGTTGAGCACGCGGAACGAGACTTTCTCGGCGTGTGTGACGACATTGGTCAGTTCGACGGCGCAGGTGACCAGCGAAAGCTTGAGATACCCTCTCCAGGCGGGGCGCGGCGCCATGACAAACTCCCTGCGCGACAACATTCAACCGAGAACGAGCAAAGTCCGTTCAGGTTCCGGCGGTGCAAAAGGCAAGCCCAAGCTTTCGGGCCCGGGCTTGCCTTGAACTCGATCGCGGCCTTACTCGGCGGCCTGCAGGTTGATCTTGCTTTCCGCCATCTCGGTGAGCTTGCGGTCAGTCGCCTGCTCTTCCTTGATATTGTTGGCCAGGACATTGGCGCAGTCGCTGCGGCCAAGCTGCTTGGCCCAGGCTATCAGCGTGCCGTAACGGGTTATCTCATAATGCTCGACCGCTTGCGCGGAGGCGATCAGGGCGGCATCGAGAACGTCCTTGTCGTCGATGTCGCCGCTGACTTCATCGGCCTCCTCGAGAATGCCGTCGATGGCCGGACAGTTGACCGTCTTGGCCTTCACGCCATGCAGTTCGAACACCTGCTCGACACGCTCGATATGGCCCTTGGTCTGGCCGAGGTGCTTCTCCAGGCCGGCTTTCAACTGCGGATTGGTCGCCTTGTCGATCATCTTCGGCAGCGATTTCTCGATCTGTTTTTCGGCGTAGTAGATGTCGCGCAGCGTGTGCACGAAGAGATCGTCGAGTGTTTTGATATCTTTCGAAAAGAAGCCCATGGCTTTTGCCTTTCCATTGCTCTTGCTGTTTCGGATTTTGGGCTGCGGCTCAACCTGAGCACCGCAGCCTGCGGAACCGGTCGTCCCGCACTGGGAAATCAACGTGCGGGCTGACGGGCCGGTTCCTGGTTTTCCGGCCGCGTGCACGGAAATTTCGCGGTGGCAGCAAAAGTGAAACAAACCCGCGCCTCGGCGACATCAGGCGAAACATATGTGATGCAAAAGTCACACTAGGCGAAATGCCGACGGACTGCACGGAAACACCGCGAATCAGCCGCATTCCAGCCATGAACAAAGGCATTTTCGACCAGAGATTAACATCGCGTTCACCGACTATTCACGCCTGGACGCTATGATCCCCGCAATTCGGAAGGGACATCCGAAACGGGACAGGGACCGAGTAAAATGAGCTTCTGGAATCAAATCGCCGGCTATGCTGCCGCCATCCGCGAATTCGTCGCGCCGACCTATCGGCCCGAGCGCTATTACATGCGCGGCCCAGGCCCCGCCTGCGCGCGCCGCGGCAACACGCTTGGGATCAGCGTGCACTGATGATGACCACGGAAAGCCGTCACGACAGCCGGATCTGCCGGCCTGACGCCGACAACCGGTCAACGACCTATCGCGCCGAGCGCCCTGCGCTGACCGACAGACGGCGTGCGACAACGCCAAGGTTCTAACATTCCGGGCTTTGATCCAGCCGCCGGCAGGCCTAGTTTCATCTGACACCAGCTGTCAGGCGCCACGTGACCGTCAAGCCGAACCATTCTCCTGAACCGCCGGAATTCGATGCAAGTCGCCCGTTGATCGTGTTCGACGGCGTCTGCGTGTTGTGCTCGGGCTTTGTGCGCATGGTGGTGAAGCTCGACCGCAAGGGCCACTTCCATTTCGTAACGGCGCAGTCGCCGCTCGGCGAGATGCTGTTCAAGAAATACGGGCTGCGGACGGATAGCTACGAGACCAATCTCGTCATCGTCGATGGCGCCGCTTTCACCCGCCTGGACAGTTTCGTTGCCGTCATGGCCGAACTCGGCTGGCCGTGGCGGGCGGCGCGGGTCCTGCTGCTGTTGCCGCGCCAGCTTCGCGACTGGCTCTACGACCGCATCGCAAAGAACCGCTACGCCCTGTTTGGCAAAAAGGACAGCTGTGAAATCCCTTCCGCCGAGGTCAGGGCAAGGTTGATCGGCTAGGGTTCGTTGCCCTCGCCGGACGTAGCGAGCGGGTGGCGCGCCGGCACTTTGGGGGAACTGCGAATGAAGGTTCTTATAGTCGGCGGCTATGGCACCTTTGGTGGCCGTATCGTCGAGCTGCTTGAGGACGAGCCGCGTCTGATCCTGATCGTCGCCGGGCGTTCGCTTGCCAGGGCCGATGCCTATTGCAAGAAGCGCGCCCCTACAGAAGCCCGGCTGGTGCCGGCGTTGTTCGACCGCGATGGCGATCTCGCCGCGCAGTTCGCTGCGCTGCGGCCCAACATTGTGGTCGACGCGAGCGGTCCGTTCCAGGCCTATGGTGAAGGACGCTATCGTCTGATCGAGGCCTGCATCGCTCAGCGCGTCAACTATCTCGATCTTGCCGACGGCTCGGATTTCGTCGCCGGTGTCTCTACGTTCGACGAGGCGGCGCGAAACGCCGGGATCTTTGTGCTGTCCGGAGTGTCGAGCTTTCCGGTGCTGACGGCGGCAGTGGTGCGTCACCTGTCGTCAGATCTGGCGCCGGTAGACAGCATTCGCGGCGGCATCGCGCCGTAGCCCTTTGCCGGAGTCGGCGAGAACGTCATTCGCGCCATTGCCGGTTACGCCGGTCAGCCGGTGCGGCTTGTTCGTAATGGCCGTCCCGAACAAGGCCATCCGTTTACCGAGCAGCTGCGCTACACAATCGCGCCGCCGGGCCGGCGGCCGCTTCGAAACACGCTGTTCTCGCTGGTCGACGTTCCGGACCTGCGCGCCTTGGCCGAACTTTGGCCCGAGGCGAGGACGATCTGGATGGGAGCCGGCCCGGCGCCCGAGACGCTGCACCGCGCCCTGATCGGCCTCGCCTGGCTGGTGCGCGCCGGATTGATCGGTTCGCTTTCGCCGCTGGCGCCGCTGATGCAGCAGGCAACGAACCGGCTGCGCCGGGGCGAGCATCGCGGCGGCATGTTCGTCGAGGTGGAGGGATCGGATCGGGCGGGCGCCACCGCCAAGCGCTCGTGGCATCTCCTGGCGGAGGGCAATGACGGGCCGCTGATCCCGTCGATGGCGGTCGAAGCGTTGGTCCGCAAGGCATTGGACGGACATAGGCCCGCGCCGGGCGCACGGGCTGCCGTGCGCGATCTGGAACTCCGGGATTATGAGGCTCTGTTCGCCGGGCGGACGATCTACACCGGGTTCAGGAGCGGGGCCGCGGACGAGCACAAGCCGCTTTATGCCGCGCTGCTCGGCGATGCCTGGCAAGGCCTGCCCGACGCAATTCGTGAAATGCATGACCGTACGATTACGGCGGAGGGACGTGCGAGCGTGGAGCGCGGGCGCAATGTTCTTGGCCGGCTAATGGCCTGGATGGTGGGCTTCCCCGGGGCAAGCGGGGACATCCCGGTTCATGTCCGCTTCGACACCGACAAGGACGACGAGACCTGGACACGGACATTCGGCAGGCACAGCTTTTCGAGCGTACAGTTCGCAGGCCGGGGTCGATCGCAGCGCCTGCTGTGCGAACGCTTCGGCCCGCTGACCTTCGCGATGGCGCTGGTTGCCGAGGACAGCCGGCTGGCGCTGGTCTTGCATCGCTGGAGCCTTTTCGGCCTGCCGCTGCCGATGTGGCTCGGTCCACGCTCGACTTCTTACGAAACGGTGGAGGACGGCCGCTTCCGCTTCCATGTCGAGATCTCGCATCCGCTTGCCGGTATGATCGCCCGCTACCGCGGCTGGCTGGAGCCCTCCGGCCCGCATGGCTCCAGCGAGATCGTCTCGCCTGCCGCCTTGCCAAGTTCGCGGCAATCCTGAGCCGTGCACAGCGTCCAGCCTTCACCCGTGGCGCCCGAGGCGGCGAGCACCAGGCGCCGCTGTGGCCCGACCTGGGGCGCATAGATCCACCAACCTTCGCGCAGCACCGAGCCTTGCGGCGGCTCCATACCGGCCCCAGAGCCCTTGATGCGGGCCTCGACGAGCTGCAGGCCGGACGGCAGCACCTTCCAGTCTTCCTGCCACCGGGTCTTCTCCACCGAATGCGTCCAGGCGAGCGTGAAGGCGGCCACAGTGAGCGTCGCCGTCTTGCCGGCTGCGACGATGCAGAGGCTCATGCCGAACTGGCCAGCGACGCCTGCCGCGCACGCCAGCAGTGCCAGCCGATCCAGGCAAGAGACAGCGCCCAGCCCGCCTCGTCGGTGAGCGGCAGCGCCGCAACCAGCAGCACGCCTGCGGCGAAGGCGACGAGGCGTTCCCACCAGGTCATGCGCCGGGCCAGAAAGCCGACGGCGGCGGCGCCCCACAGGACGATGCCCATGCAGGCTTTGATGACGATATAGGCGACCTCGACGGGATAGCCGAACTGGGCGGCGATCGGACCGGGGTCCTGCAGCATCAGCGCCGGGGTATAGACCGCCATGAACGGCACCACGAAGCCGGCGATGGCAAGCTTGGTGGCCTGGATGCCGATCTTGAGGCCGCTTTCCTTGGCCATGGGTGCGGCGGCGAAGGCGGCCAGCGCCACCGGCGGAGTGAGATCGGCCATGATGCCGAAATAGAAGACGAACATATGGCTGACCACCAGCGGCACGCCGAGCGACAACAATGCCGGCCCGGCTAGCGAGGAGGTGATGATGTAATTGGGAATGGTCGGGATGCCCATGCCGAGCACCAGGCAGGTGAGCATGGTCAAAAGCAGCGACAGGAACAGATTGTTCTCGCCGATCGAGATGATCCAGCCGATGAAGGTCGAGGCAATGCCGGTGAGCGTCAGCGTGCCGATGACGATGCCGACAATGGCGCAGGCAATGCCGACCGGCAGCGCGTTCTTTGCTCCCTCAGCAAGGGAATCGATGCATATGCGCAGCGTCTCGCGCCCGCCCTTGGAGGTGAGGCAGGCGATAACCAGCACGGCGATAACCAGGCTGAGGATGTTGACGCCGAACCTCATGAAGGAAGCGGCGGCAAGCCCGAGCGCCAGCCAGAAGACGACGCGGAAGGCAAGCGGCCCGATCAATGCCGCCAGCGGCGTGCCGAGGATGAGCACAATGGTCAAGGCCAGGCCCATGGTGCCGGCGAAGACCGGTGTATAGCCGGCAAACAGCAGGTAGATCAGCGCTGCCAGCGGCAGCACCAGCGGCCAGTGTCGTCTCACTGCATCCCACGGATTGGGCAGGTCGGCCTTGGCCATGCCGTGCAGGCCGGCCTTGCCGGCCTCCAGGTGCACCTGCCAGAAACAGGCGCCGAAATAGAGCAGCGCCGGGATGATCGCCGCCTTGACCACCGCGGCATAGGGGATGTTCAACGTCTCGGCCATGATGAAGGCAACCGCTCCCATCACCGGCGGCATGATCTGGCCGCCCATCGACGAGGTCGCCTCGACGGCTCCGGCGAAGGCCGAGCGGAAGCCGAAGCGCTTCATCAGCGGGATGGTGAACTGGCCGCTTGCCACCACATTGGCGACGCCGGAACCGGAAATGGTGCCCATCAGCGCCGAGGACAGCACGCAGACCTGCGCCGGGCCGCCGCGCCATGAGCCGACCAGGCCAAGCGCAAAATCGTTGAACAGCGCGATCATGCCGGCGCGTTCGAGAAAGGCGGCGAAGACGACGAAGATGAAGATGTAGGCGGCCGAGACATAGATCGGCGTGCCGTAGATGCCTTCCGTGCCATAGGCGAAGGTGTCGACGAGCTGGGCGAAATCATAGCCGCGATGGATGAAAGGCGGCGGCAGATGATTGCCGGCAAATGCGTAGGCGAGAAAGATGAAGGCGATGACGGCAAGCGGCAGCCCCATCAGCCGCCGCGCCGCCTCGAAGACCAGCACCACCAGCACCGCGCCGACGATCAGGTCCGGCGTGGTGAGAAAGCCGGAGCGGCGGATGAGGTCGGCGTAGAATACCCAATTGTACAGGCCGGTGGCGAAGCCGAGCACACCGAGCGTCCAGAACACTGCTTTCGCCGGGACGCTTTTGGCGCGCAGATTGGCGATCAGGGCAAAGCCGAGCAGCAGCAGGAAGCCCACATGCATGGCGCGCACGACCTGGCTCGGGAGGCTGCCATAGGCGGCGATGTAGATCTGGAAGATGGAGAAGGCGATGGCGATGAAAAAAGCCGCCTTGCCGGCGATGCCTTCGCCGAAGCCCGGCGGCAATCCTTCGACAGGGGCTTGGGCTGTGGGGGAAAGAACGGTCGGGGTTTCGGTCATTAGCGGGGTTCCTGGCGGTCGGCTCCCTCCCCTCAAGGAGGAGGGAGCGCCCTACTTCAGCAGTCCCTTTTCCTTGTAGTATCTCTCGGCGCCTGGATGCAGCGGCACCGGCATGCCGTCGAGCGCCTTTGCCGGGTCGATCGCTTTGGCGGCGGCATGGGCGGCGGTGAGCTGGTCGAGATGCTCGAACAACAGCTTGGTCATCTGGTAGGCGGTCTCGTCGGCGACATCGGCGCTTGTGATCAGGAAATTGCCGACAGCGGCGGTCGCGACATCCTCGGTCTGGCCCTCATAGGTGCCTTTCGGGATGACCACCGAAAGATAGGGCGAGCCGATCTTGGCGACGTCCTCCGCCGGCACCGCAACGATGTTGACCGGCAGCGAGGTGGCGAGGTCACGGATCGATGCAACGCCCAGGCCCGCCGATTGCAGCGTGGCGTCGAGCTGGCGGTTCTTGATCAGCTCCACCGATTCGGCGAAGGGCAGATATTCGATCCGCCCGAGGTCTTCGTATTTCAGCCCGGCAGCGGCGAATATCGTGCGGGCGTTGAGCTCGGTGCCCGAAGCCGGCGCGCCGACCGACAGGCTCTTGCCCTTGAGGTCGGCGAGCGTCCTGATGCCGGACTCCTTGCTGGCGACGATCTGGATGTAGTTGGGGTAGATGGCGGCAATGCCGCGCAGCTTGTCGAGCTTGCCTGGGAAGCCGGCTTCGGTATTGCCTTCGGCGGCCAGTTTGACGGAATCGCCCAGCGCAAAGGCAATCTCGCCCTTACCCTGCTGCAGAAGATTGAGGTTTTCGACCGACGCTTTCGTCGCCTGCACCTGGGTGCGCGCGCCTTCGATGCCCTTGCCGTAGATTTCCGACAGGGCGACGCCGAGCGGATAGTAGACGCCGGACGTGCCGCCGGTCAGCACGTTGATGAATTCCTGCGCCTTGACCGATGCCGCGCCAAACCCAAGCGACAGCGCCAGCACGCCGGCTGCAACAAATTTCGTCCTGAAATAGAGCATCCGATTTCCTCCCTGAAAATTCGCCGCCGTGCCGTCCTCTGCGGCGCGAAGCGAGGCAAGTTTAGACGGCGGGCGGGAAATGCCAACCCGCAATAGCAGTGATTAGACGAACGGCTAAGCAATGCCGCAACACACAGGCGCTTGCGCGATGTCGCATCGCGGCCGAAAGATTTTTCCAGCGCCTGTCGAAATCGGGCAGGGCCGCGCGACATACGTCCGGCTCGCAACGATGCGGCCTTCGAGAAACGGGAGAAGACCATGCGATACATGCTTTTGATCTACGGAAACGAAGCCGGGATGGCAGCCGCGCCGGCAGACGCGGTGACACAGATGTCGAGCGCCTATGTCGCCTACACCGAAGCGCTGAAGAAATCGGGCGCCTGGCTTGCCGGCGACCGGTTGAAGTCGACGCAATCCGCCACCTCGGTGCGGATGGCCAACGGTAAGACCAACGTGCTCGACGGCCCCTATGCCGACACCAAGGAGCAGCTTGCCGGCTTCTATATGATCGAAGCGGAGGACGTCGACGCGGCCATTGCCTGGGCGGCACGCTGCCCGGGCGCCAGCACCGGCACGGTCGAGGTGCGGCCGATCTGGGAAATGACGGAGTACTTATCTGAGAAATGACCATGTGATGGACGGTCGCCCGGAGATGGCGCGGGCGGCGGCGGAAGCGGCCGCCCGGCAAAGCTACGGCAAGCTGGTCGCCTATCTCGCCGCGCGCACGCGCGACGTGGCCGGTGCCGAGGACGCCTTGGCCGATGCCTTTGCAGCGGCGCTCGAGCGTTGGCCACAGGCGGGCGTGCCCGACAAGCCGGAAGCCTGGCTGCTGGCGGTGGCGCGCAGGCGCCGCGTCGACGCAATCCGGCGGCGGCTGACCAGCGAGGCGGGCCGCGACCACCTCAGGCTGATCGCCGAGGAGATGGAGGCACGCGTGGCCGACGAAGACCTGCCGGACGAGCGGCTCAGGCTGATGTTTGCCTGCGCCCATCCGGCTATCGAGGCCGGCGTGCGAGCGCCGCTGATCCTGCAGACCGTCCTTGGCTTCGACGCAGCGACCATCGCCTCGGCTTTTCTTGTCTCGCCAGCCACGATGAGCCAGCGCCTGGTGCGCGCCAAGACCCGCATCCGCGAGACCGGCATTCCGTTCCGCGTCCCGGAGAGGGCCGAACTCGGCGAGCGGCTGGGCACCGTTCTGGAAGCGATCTACGCGGCGTTTGCCGAAGGCTGGTCCGACCCGGCCGGCACCGAAACGCTGCGCCGTAATCTCGCGACCGAAGGCATCTGGCTCGGCCGTCTGCTGGCCACGTTAATGCCGGACGAACCGGAAGCGCTCGGCCTGCTGGCGCTGATGCTGTTCGCCGAGGCGCGGCGTGCAGCGCGGCGCAACGCGGCGGGCGATTATGTACCGCTGGCCGAGCAGGATCTTGCACTGTGGGACGATACAATGATCGATGAAGCGGAGACGCTGCTCAGGCGCGCCGCGGCCAAGAGCGTTGTCGGCCGCTACCAGCTCGAGGCCGCCGTGCAGTCCGCCCATACGACACGACGGCTGACCGGTTGTACCGACTGGGTCGCGATCAAGGAGCTCTATGACGCGCTGTCGGTGATTGCCGGCTCGCCGGTGGTTTCGATCAACCGCGCGGTGGCCATTGCCGAGGTCGGCGGCGCGGCGGCAGGATTGAGTGCACTTGATGAGCTTGGCGACGACAAGCGGCTTGCCGACTACCAGCCCTATTGGGCGGCGCGCGCGGGCCTGCTGGCCAGGCTCGGCAAAGTTCCGCAAGCGAGCGAGGCCTATGACCGGGCTATCGGCCTCGAACGCGACCCGGCCGTGCGCCGGTTCCTGCAGGACCGACGGGCAGGGCTTTGCGAACGGGCGGCGGATGATTGAGACACGTCCTTGAGTCGGCCACAGAAACCTGTTGATGCCGGCGGGACAACGCCCCCTCTGTCCTGCTGGACCTCTCCCCCACGAGTGGGGAGATTGGACGTCATTTCGGCTTTCGCCAATCGCCAACGTTGCAGGAGTGAGCGGCGCGCTGAAGCTGCCAATCTCCCCCCAAGTGGGGGAGATGCCCGGCAGGGCAGAGGGGGGCGCGAAGGATCGCTACGAATCGATCCTGTGTCGAAAACCTAAGCACCCAATCCCTCGAACAGGATCGTCGAGAGGTAGCGCTCGGCGAAGGAGGGGATGACGACGACGAGATTCTTGCCCTTGTTCTCCGGCCGCGAGCCGACGACGATCGCCGCTTGCAGGGCGGCACCCGACGAGATGCCGACCGGCACACCTTCGAGGCGGGCGACGAGCCGTGCATTGGCGACCGAATCCTCGTTCGAGACCTTGACGATCTCGTCATAGATCGTCGTGTCGAGGATTTTTGGTGCGAAGCCGGCGCCAATGCCCTGGATCTTGTGCGGGCCTGGCTGGCCGCCGGATAACACCGGCGAGGCTTCCGGCTCGACGGCGACGACATGCACCGACGGCTTGCGCTTCTTCAGCACCTGGCCGACGCCGGTGATGGTACCGCCAGTACCGATGCCGGCAACGAAGATATCGACTTCGCCATGGGTGTCGTTCCAGATTTCCTCGGCCGTGGTGCGGCGATGGATTTCCGGATTGGCCGGGTTCTCGAATTGTTGCGGGATGACGGCGTGGGGCAGCGTTGCCGCCAGCTCGTCGGCCTTTGCGATGGCGCCTTTCATGCCTTTCGGCCCTTCGGTCAGCACCAGTTCGGCACCGAGCAGCGCCAGCATCTTGCGGCGCTCGACCGACATGGTTTCCGGCATGGTCAGGATCAGCTTGTAGCCCTTGGCAGCGGCGGCAAAGGCGAGCGCGATGCCGGTATTGCCCGAGGTCGGCTCGATCAGTGTGGTCTTGCCGGGCGTAATCCTGCCCGAAGCCTCCAGCGCCTCGATCATCGACACGCCGATGCGGTCCTTGACCGAGCCGATCGGGTTGAAGAATTCGAGCTTGGCGAGCAGATTGGCGACGACACCCTTCTCCCTGGCGAATTTGTCGAGCCGCACCAGCGGCGTGTCGCCGATCGTCTCGGTGATCGAATTGTAGATGCGGCCGCGGCCGGGCACGTGTGTGGGGGTGGCGGGCTTGTTCATTGGTTTTCCTCCCAGAGGTCAAGCGGCAAGAGTCGGGCGGGCATAAGATAGAGCCATCCGCAGCGCAAGATAGGCTGTCGATCGAAAATATCCGAGTGAAGTTCGTGCCGAAATACCACCGCTTTGGAAAGGCGTGACAATCCTTGGGCGGCTTGGCGAAAGACGCTATTGGCGGGCGGCGATTGCTGCTGCCGCCCCGATCATGAAACCGGCGGCGGTGCGGTTGAGTGCCCTCAGCGCACGCGGCGACTTCAGGAACCAGCGTGCCTTGGCAGCCAGCGCCAGATAGGGCACCAGCACCACGAGCAGGACGACGATGGTGAGCGCGACAAGGATGCCGTAATCGGCCAGCGTGATCGTCTTCAGATCGACGATGGTCGGGGTGATGGCGAGATAGAAGATCATCGTCTTCGGATTGCCGAGAGTGACGGCGAGGCCGGCTACAAAGCTGGATGCCAAGCCGCCCTTGCCTTTCTTCGCCTCCACCGTTTCGGGCGTGATGCCGCTCGTCCAGAAGCGCCAGCCAAGAAAAGCGAGGTAGGCGACGCCCAGCCATTTGATGGCCAGAAAAACCATGCCGAAGGTTTGTGCGACGAAAGCGAGGCCGAGCACCACGGCAGTAAGATAGGTCAGATCGCCGAGCATCAGCCCGAACGACATGGCCAGCGACGAGCGGAAGCCCGAACCCAGCGCACGCGCAACGAGCGCGGTGACGCCGGGGCCGGGGATGGCTGCGGCAATGCCGAGGGCGGCACTATAGGCGAGGAACCCAGTGAGCGTCATGATTCGAGCTTGTCGCACAATGTTGAAGTTGGGTGAATTCCCTCGGGCCGGATTCGATTACTCCAGCGCAGGAGACGATTCGGCCCCGTTAAGAGCGACCGTCTCCATAGGTGATGCGCCAGATGGTGCCGTTACCGTCCTCGGTGACGATCAGCGAGCCGTCCTTGGCCATGGCGACACCGACCGGGCGGCCCCAGACGGCGTCGTTCGAGATCACGAAGCCGGTCATGAAGTCCTCATACGCACCGGTCGGCTTGCCGTCCCTGAATTTGAGCCTCACCACCTTGTAGCCGGTCCTGGCGCCGCGGTTCCACGAACCATGCATGGTGACGAAAGCGTCACCGTGATAATCCGCCGGAAAGTTCTCGCCGTGGTAGAAGGCTATGTTCATCGGCGCCGAATGCGCTTGCATCAGCACGTCGGGGACAGTGGCCTTGCCGGCGAGGTCGGGCCGCTCGCCCTGATGGCGCGGATCGTCGTGATTGCCGATGTAGTACCAAGGCCAACCATAGAAAGCGCCGTCCTTGACTTCAGTTGCAAATTCGAACGGCACATTGTCGCCGAGTTCGTCGCGCTCGTTGACGACGCACCACAACGCGCCGGTGGCTGACTGCACGGTCATGCCCGTACAGTTGCGCAGGCCGGTGGCGACAGTTCGGGGATTTTTGCCATCCGGGTCGAAGGCTAGCACATCGGCACGGCCGTCCTCGGAGCCCCAGGCCGCACCGAGCGGCTTTGATTTCGCCCAGGCATCGAGGCCGCCATCCGGCTCCTTGCCTATGTCCTCGGCGACGTTCGAGGCGGAGCCAACCGACAGATAAAGCGTCTTGCCATCCGGCGAGAAGGCGATGTCGCGGGTCGAGTGACCGCCCGACGGGATTTTGGCGACAATGGTTTCTGGTTTGCCGGACGCCTTTAGGTCGCCGTCGCGATAGGGGAAGCGGACGATGCTGTCGCTGTTTGCGACATAGACCCATTGCGGCTTGTCCCCTGGCGGATAGAAGGCGATGCCATATGGATAACTGAGCCCCTTGGCGAAGATCGCTTTCTCGATGGGCTTGGCGCTGCCCTCGGCGAGACGATAGACGCGTATCTGGTCGGCATGGCTGTTGGCAACGAACAGGTCGCCATTCGGAGCGACGCGCACGACGCGCGGATTGACGATGCCGGATGCGATCATTTCGGCCGAGAAGCCCGGCGGCAATTCTGGCTTGGCGCTTTCGGGCCGTTCCGCCACGCCGGCGCCGTTCGAAGCGGATTGGGCGGGATCGGCTGTCGGCATGTCTTGCGGCCCGATCAGGCGGCGGATGCCAGGCCTGTCGGCGTGCCAATCGCCAAAAGCGGCTTCGCCTTTGAGCACCTTCTGATCCGCCTGCTGGGCGGATGCCGGTGTCGCAACAAGGAGAGCAGCGGCAATGGCCGCAAAGCCGCCAGATCGGATCATCATCGTCCTTCGGGATTCGCCTCGAAGAGGACAAACGGGATGAGGCATCGGTCGTTCCAAGCGGGCGTCCAGCACACGAGGATTTGAAGCCGAACCCCGGTTACTTGCCAGCGGCGTAGAAATCGTCGTCGAGGCGCTTTTCCAGCGCGACCAGATCGGCCGGCAGCGGCAAGCCCATGGCCCGCATCTCCCCCAGCTTTTCGCGCAATTGCTCCTGTACCTCGTGCTGATCCTGGGGCTGGTTGACCATTTCCTCGAGCAGCAGGCTGATCTGGGCCTTGAACGATTCCAGCGCCATTCTTTTTCTCCTTGCGGCAGGCCGCGGCGGCTCCTAGCGCAGCATGCGCGAAATCAGCTGCGCGGTATAGTCGACCATCGGTACTATGCGCGCATAATTCAGCCGCGTCGGCCCGATCACGCCGAGCGCACCGACGACGCGCGCGTCCTTGTCGCGATAGGGTGCCACCACCAGTGATGAGCCCGACAGCGAAAACAGCTTGTTTTCCGAACCGATGAAGATGCGCACGCCCGGGCCTTCCTCGGCGAGGTCGAGGAGCTGGATCAGCCCATCCTGGGTTTCGAGATCCTCGAACAAATGCCGCAGCAGCTCGATGTCGGCCTGGGCGGTGACGTTTTCCAGGAGATTGGCGCGGCCGCGCACGATAAGCCGCCCAGGCACCCCGCTTTCGGCACCTGCCCAGACCGCCAGGCCCTTCTCGACCAGATCCTGCGAAAGCGTGTCGAGGGCTGCCCTCGTCTCTTCCTTGATGCGGGCGATCTCGACCCGCGCCTCGGCCAGCGTGCGGCCGCGAATATGGGCGTTGAGGAAGTTCGAGGCTTCGTGCAATTGCGAGACGGTGATGCCGGCGGGCAGGTCGATGACGCGGTTTTCGACGTCGCCGTTCTGCGAGACCAGCACGGCAAGCGCCTTGGTCGGCTCGAGCTGGATGAATTCGATGTGCTTCAGCGCCACCTCGTTTTTGGCGGCGAGCACGAGGCCGGCGCCGCGCGACATGCCGGATAGCATCTGGCTGGCCTCGGTCAGCATATGCTCCAGCGTCGCGCCCGAGCCGGAGGCGCGCACCTGCGCCTCGATGGTGCGGCGCTCCTCGTCTGAGAGGTCGCCGAGCTCCATGAAGGCGTCGACGAAGAAGCGCAGGCCGGCCTGGGTCGGCAGCCGGCCGGCCGAAATATGCGGCGCGTAGATCAGGCCGAGATGCTCGAGGTCGCTCATCACGTTGCGGATGGTGGCCGGCGACAGCGACGAGGGCAGGATGCGCGACAGGCTGCGCGAACCGACCGGCTCGCCATCCCTCAAATAAGAATCAACGATGCGCCGGAAGATGTCGCGCGAACGTATGTCGAGCGATTGAAATGCGGGCGATTGAAGCGCGTGCGACGGGAGCACGTGTGATTGCGAACCGGGATCGACTGCCTTGGTCATTCGAGCCAAAAACCTCCGGCCCGAAGATATAGACTTCTGCGGCGTCGGCGCAACCGGTCCATTTTCCTTTGCGCCTCACGCCCCGTGCGGCTACAAGCCGGCCAAGATTCCGAAGAAAGAAAGAAGCCTGAATGCGCCCTTCCAAACGCCAATTCGACGAAATGCGCCCCATCTCCTTCGAGCGCGGCGTCTCCAAGCACGCGGAGGGCTCGTGCCTGGTGAAGTTCGGCGACACACATGTGCTGTGCACGGCCAGCCTGGAGGAAAAGGTGCCGGGCTGGATGCGCAATTCCGGCAAGGGCTGGGTGACGGCGGAATACGGCATGCTGCCGCGCTCGACCGGCGAGCGCATGCGCCGCGAGGCGTCGGCCGGCAAGCAAGGCGGCCGCACACTGGAGATCCAGCGGTTGATCGGCCGTTCCTTGCGGGCGGTGGTCGATCTGCAGGCGCTCGGCGAGCAGCAGATCACCGTCGACTGCGACGTGATCCAGGCCGACGGCGGCACGCGCACCGCTTCGATTACCGGCGGTTGGGTGGCGCTCTACGACTGCCTGCGCTGGATGGAAGCCCGCCAGATGGCGAGCCTGGGCAAGGTGCTGAAGGATCACGTTGCGGCAATCTCTTGCGGCATCCATGATGGCCAGCCGGTCATCGATCTCGACTATATCGAGGATTCCTCGGCCGGCACCGACGCCAATTTCGTCATGACCGGCAAGGGCGGCATTGTCGAAATCCAGGGCACGGCCGAGGGCGAGCCGTTTTCGGAAGAGCAGTTCGCGGCGCTGATGAGGCTGGCCAAGAAAGGCATTCAGCGTCTGGTCAGCCTGCAGCAGATGGCCGTGGACTGATCTTCAGTTTATGACGATGAGGTTGACGATCCTGTGACTCCTTCCGCAATCCTGGAATCAGCACTCTACGTGACGGATCTTGCTGCCGCGGAAGAGTTCTATTCCGGCGTGCTCGGGCTCGATCTGCTCGGCAAGGTCGGCGGCAGGCATCTCTTCTTCCGCTGCGGCGACGGCGTGCTGCTCATCTTCAACGCCGAAGCGACCAAAGTGCCGCCGGCGCCCGATGCCAGGCTGCCAGTGCCGCCACATGGCGCGGTCGGCGAGGGCCATCTCTGCTTTGCCGCAAGCGCCGACGAGATCGTGCGCTGGAAAGCGCATCTGGAAGCAAAGAGCATCGCCATCGAAAGCGAGTTGGAGTGGCCGCAGGGCGGCCGCTCGATCTATATTCGCGACCCCTCGGGCAATTCGATCGAATTCGCCGAACCAAGAATCTGGGGCATCTGATGCATTCGCCAACTGTTCATTCGCCAACTGTTCATTCGCCAACTGTTCATTCGCTTGACGGGAAGAAGATCGTCGTCGCCAGTCATAATGCCGGCAAGCTGCGCGAATTTGCCGAGCTGATGGCGCCGTTCGGCTTCGAGGCGACGTCGGCCAAGGAATACGGCCTGCCGGAACCGGACGAGACCGGCACCACCTTCGAGGAGAACGCGCTCATAAAAGCCCTGGCCGCCGCCAAAGCCACCGGATTGCCGGCGCTCTCGGACGATTCCGGCCTGTGTGTCGATGCGCTCGACGGCGCGCCTGGCGTCTACACCGCCAACTGGGCCGAGGCGCCGGACGGCTCCCGCGATTTCGGCATGGCCATGCAGCGCACGGAAGTGGCCTTGCAGGAAGTCGGCGCGGTCGCGCCTGCTCAGCGCAGGGGCCGCTTTGTCGCGGTCATCTGCCTGGCCTTTCCCGACGGCGAGGCTGAATATTTTCGCGGCGAGGTCGAAGGCACGCTGGTGTGGCCGCCGCGCGGCGAGCTCGGCTTCGGCTACGACCCGGTGTTCTTGCCCGACGGCTTCGAAAAGACCTTCGGCGAGATGAGCGCGGAGGAAAAGCATGGCTGGAAGCCCGGCCAGCCAACCGCATTGTCGCACCGCGCCCGCGCTTTCCAGAAATTCGCCCAAGCCAGACTGGATTTGGCGCGATCGGGCGCCGCATGACCATGCTGCTCGATCGCCGCCCGGGTTTCGGCGTCTACATCCACTGGCCGTTCTGTGCGGCCAAGTGCCCCTATTGCGACTTCAACAGCCATGTCCGCCACCAGCCGGTCGACCAGGAGCGTTTTGCGCGCGCCTTCGAAACCGAACTGGCGACCATGCGCGCACGCACCGGGCCGCGCGAGGTGACGAGCATCTTTCTTGGCGGCGGCACGCCGTCGCTGATGAAGCCGCAGACCGTGGCCGCGGTGCTGGACGCCGTGGCGAAGAACTGGACGGTGCCTGATGGCATCGAGGTGACGCTGGAAGCCAATCCTTCCTCCGTCGAGGCCGAGCGCTTTCGCGGCTACCGCGCGGCGGGCGTCAACCGGGTGTCGCTCGGCGTGCAGGCGCTGAACGACAAGGATCTGCGCTTTCTCGGCCGTTTGCACAATGTCGATGAGGCCCTGCACGCGATCGGTCTGGCGCGCGAGATCTTTCCCCGGCTGTCGTTCGACCTGATCTACGCGCGGCCCGGCCAGACGCCTGAAGCGTGGCAGGCGGAGCTCGAGCAGGCGATCGGCCACGCCGCCGACCATCTGTCGCTCTATCAGCTGACCATCGAGGAAGGCACGCCGTTCCACGCATTGCATGCGGCAAGGAAATTCATCATTCCAGACAATGACCATGCCGCCGACCTCTACGCGTTGACGCAGGAGATCACCGCCGCGCACGGGCTGCCGGCCTATGAGATTTCCAACCACGCCAGGCCGGGCGCCGAAAGCCGGCACAATCTCACCTATTGGCGCTATGGCGAATATGTCGGCGTCGGTCCCGGCGCGCATGGCCGCTTCGTCGAGAGCGGCCGCCGCGTGGTGACGATCGCCGAGAAAATGCCGGAGACCTGGGCCAATCTGGTCGAGGCCAAGGGCCATGGCGTCACCGGCGGCGAGATCTTGACGCGATCGGAAGAGGCCGACGAGTTCCTGCTGATGGGGCTGAGGCTGGCGGAAGGCATCGACCTTTCGCGTTACGAAGCGTTCTCCGGGCGCGGCCTGTCGACGGCACGGCTTTCGGTGCTGCAGGACGAAGGCCTCGTGGCACCGATCGGCAACGCCCGCCTGCGCGCCACGCCGGCCGGCATGATCGTGCTCGATGCGGTGGTGGCGGATCTGGCGCGGTAGCATCGTTGAAGAACGTTCTCTTCATCTGCAGCCAGAATCGCTTGCGCAGCCCGACTGCGGAGCAGGTGTTTTCCAAGCGCCGGGACATCGAGGTCGCATCAGCGGGCACCAATCACGATGCCGACACTCCGTTGACGCACGAACTCGTCGCCTGGGCCGATATCATCTTCGTGATGGAAAAGGCACATCGAGCCAAACTGCAACGGAAATTCAACACCAGCCTGAGGAAGGCTCGCGTGATCTGCCTCGATATTCCCGACGATTATGAATTCATGGACCCGGCTCTGGTGGGTCTGCTGCAAGCGCGCGTCTCAAAGTATCTGGGTTGAATGATACATCGCCGAGCATTCGCAACCGCGCTTTCGAGAACTGTCTCGGCCAATCGCGAAGGTTTCCGGTGGTCAAGCCTCGTGCTTGTGGCGGTGTTTGCCGCGATCTTTTTCGCTGGCAACCTCTCCGGAGCGGGCCTGCTTGATCTCGCTTTTGTCGCGCGGGGCACGGTGCTGGTCGCCTGTGGGATGTGATGCTGCGCCATCACGGGCGCTTTTTGTTTCGAGACGGGTGATGAAAATGTCGAAGCGATTGGGCATCGTCCGGTCAGTGCTCCGTCGTGTTGTCGGTTTCGGTTGCGGGCTTGCGCTCTGCCAATGGCTGGCATGCGAGCGGCTTCTTGGCTCTGCCATCTGCGGCTTCGGCAGGCAGGCTCTTGTCGCTCGGCGGGGCGAAGCGCTTGCGGCCGGCATAATAGGGTTCGAAAACGTCCTGTATTGTCAGGCTGTCCATCCTGCTCCTCCCGAGATCAGGTGTAAAATTCGCCGGCAACGGTTTCGTTCCCTACTGTGGCGAAGGCATGGCCGCCGGTTCACGTCGGCATCCTTTTGGAAGTCCGGGCTTTTGTAACCCGGGCCTTTGCAACCCAAGCTTTTGCAACCAGGCGTGAGCCGTGCCAAACAGGGTCGAATGGAGTTGTGCAGGTGACCGGCGAATTGGCCAAACGCAGTTATGTGATCGGGCAGACCGAGATCGCCGCCCGGCCGCTTGAGCCGGCGCTCTATCTGGTAGCGACGCCGATCGGCAATCTCGCCGACATCACGCTGCGCGCGCTGGAAACGCTCGCCGCCGCCGATATCGTCGCCTGCGAGGACACGCGTGTTTCGCGCGTCCTGCTCGACCGGTACGGCATCCGCCGCCGCACCACCGCCTATCACGAGCACAATGCCGGCGAGGCCGGGCCGAAGCTGATCGCGGCGTTGCTGGCCGGGCAAAGCGTGGCGCTAATCTCGGATGCCGGCACGCCGCTCATCTCCGATCCCGGCTACCGGCTGGTCGGCGAGGCGCTGGAACGCGGCATTCGTGTCGTGCCGATCCCCGGACCGTCGGCGCCAGTTGCCGCTTTGACGGCATCCGGCCTGCCTTCGGACGCCTTTCTGTTTGCCGGCTTCCTGCCGGTGAAGACCGGGCAGCGGCTGACGCGGCTGGAAGTGCTGAAGGCCGTGCCGGCAACGCTGATCTTCTTCGAATCGCCGCGCCGACTGGCCGAGACGCTCAGTGCTATGGTCGAGGCGCTGGGCGGCGCCCGCAAGGCGGCGATCGGCCGCGAGCTGACCAAGACCTTCGAGGAAATGCGGACCGGCACCTTGCAGTCGCTTGCCAGCCACTACGCGGCAGCCGATACGCCGAAAGGCGAAATCGTCATCTGCGTCGGTCCGGCCGATGCGGTCGCTGATGAACCGGCGGACATCGACCGGCTTCTGCTTTCGCTCGCCGCCGAAATGCCGGCCTCCAAGGCAGCGGCGGAAGCCGCCAAGATGACGGGTGGCCAGAAGCAGGCGCTCTATCGTCGGCTGCTCGACCTCAGGGCCAGCGGAGACGGCGATGGTTGAACGGCCGAGCGCCAGCCGGCAAAAGGCCTACCGGCGCGGCCATCACGGCGAATGGCTGGCGGCAGCGGCGCTGATGGTGAAGGGCTACCGGATTCTAGCCCGCCGCCACCGCACCAGGTTCGGCGAGATCGACCTGATCGCGCGGCGCGGCGATTTGGTGCTGATCGTCGAGGTCAAGGCGCGCCGCACGCTGATGGAGGCAATGGAAGCCGTCGGCCGCGAATCGGAGCGCCGCATCGAGGGTGCCGCCGATTTCTGGCTTTCGCGCCAATCCGACTACGGAAAATTGTCGGTGCGCTTCGACATGGTGGCGGTGCTGCCATGGCGCTGGCCGGTGCATGTCGAGAACGTGTTTTACGGACGGAACTAGGCCATTCCCGAAGTGGGGCTCGTTTTGCTGCGCTGACCTCCGGTTCAGATCAGGGTGAACAGGAAATAGAACCCTAGGGTCAAAACTCAATCAGCTGCCGCAAATGGCCGAGATGGGTGGATATTGCCCATCGTCTCGTCGATGGGAACAAACAAGCAGCGCCATTTGCTGACCTTCGATGCGCCGCGCAAAAGCGGACAGTCCGGCAGGAGACATTCGGGTTTTTCGTCGGCAGCCTGGATCGTCATGTGCCGGCGACTCACCTGTTTCGCTCAATCGATCGGTTTGTCGACCTCTGGAACATTTGTCGACCTCTGGAACAAAAGCGTTCCTGCGTTGTTCTCCAACCGTCCTGATGTTCGACGGGCTGGTTCAAATGCCGGCCAGAGCAGTCTTCGCGGCAGGCATGCGAAGACACGGGATGGCGAGGCAAATGGATCCTGACGATCTCAACATGGAACGGATCGTCACTGTGTTCGGCGGAACAGGCTTTCTCGGGCGCAGGATCGTGAAGCGGCTCCTGGAAAGGGGTTTCACGGTCCGTGCCGCATCCCGTCACCCGGCTCGCGTGGGCCTGGTCTTTTCCTCGACTACAAGGATGCCCGAAGCAGTCGAGGCGGATATATTGGATGCGTCCTCGATCGGGTCGGCCATTACCGGATCACAGGCGATCGTGAATGCTGTCAGTCTTTATGTCGAGCGGGGCGTCCAGACGTTTGAACGCGTGCATGTGAAAGCCGCGGCTGATCTCGCCGCCGCGTCGCGCGATGGCGAGGTCGACAAGTTCGTGCAGATTTCGGGGATCGGCTCCGATCCTCAATCGGATTCGAATTATATTAGGGCACGTGGGCGCGGAGAAGTTGCCGTGGAGAGCGCATTTCCCGGCGCTTTCATTGTGCGTCCCGCCGTCATGACAGGACCTGACGACGCTTTCCTCACGACCATTGTGAGGCTGATACGCCTCCTGCCGGTCTATCCGCTGTTCGGCGACGGTAGCACGCGGCTTCAGCCGGTCTATGTGGCAGACGTCGCAGAAGCAGTGAGCCGGCTGATCGACGGGCCAAACCGCAAGGGTTCATCCATATTCGAATTCGGTGGCCCGCGCATCTACACCTATAAGGAACTGCTTCGGGAGATCGCCCGACAGCTCGATATGCACGTCAAGCTGATGCCGGTGCCCTTTGCGGTGTGGAACGCCTTGGCTGGCGTCGCGGAACTCCTTCCGGCCACCCCCATAACGCGCAACCAGATCGATCTTATGCGTCACGACAATGTGGCAGCAATCGACGCGCCGGGCCTGAAGGAACTCGACATCGAGCCGCGGGACATCGACGAGGTGATCCGCTTGATCGAACAGCGCCGCGACGCAGGCTCGCGCTCGTCTCCCGCTTAGGAAGGCCCTATGATCCTGACGGGAACCTATCGCCGCGCGACAGGTTGGTCGAGCTTGAGGCCAATGAAAGAAGGAAAAGAACTATGGCCAGATGCGATCAATGCGGGAATGACTACGACAAGGCTTTCAAAGTGACGATGGCCGAGGTGACCTACACTTTCGACAGCTTCGAATGCGCGATCCAGAAACTTGCTCCGACGTGTCCGCATTGCGGATGCCGGATCATCGGACATGGCGTCGAACAGGATGACATCATCTACTGCTGCGCACATTGCGCCGCGGAGGAAGGTGCAAGCGCGCTGACCGATCGCGCGCCTTGATGCACCTCTTGGCCTCCCCAGGGCGACCGTTCCGAATGGTTGCGCCGGCTCACCCCCAGATGGCCAGTGCTGTCAGGCCGACGATGCCGACGACCAGCCGCCACCAGCCGAACAGCGCGTAGCCGTGGCGCGAGACGTAGTCGAGCAGGAAGCGCACGACGATCAATGCGGTGACGAAGGCGGCGACGAAGCCGACGGCGATGATGGGCAGGTCGGCGCTGCTCAGCACGTTGCGGTTCTTGAACAGGTCGAAGGCGAAGGCGCCGACCATCGTCGGGATGGCAAGGAAGAAGGAGAATTCCGCCGCCGCCCGCTTGTCGACGCCGAGCAGCAGCGCGCCGACGATGGTCGAACCCGAGCGCGACGTGCCGGGGATCAGCGACAGGCACTGGAACAGCCCGATCTGCAGATAGAGCCTGGTCGGAAACCGCTCGACATCGTGGTAGTACGGCTTCGGCTTCATGCGATCGACCAGCAGCAGGATGACGCCGCCGATGATCAGCATGATGCAGATCAGCCGCGGCGATTCGAACAGCACCGTCTTGATGAAATCATGCGCCAGCGCGCCGATGACGGCCGCCGGCAGGAATGCGATGAGGATGCCAAGGACGAAATGCCGCGTCAGGCGATCGTAGGGCAGTTCGAGCAGCATCTTCCAGAGACGGCGGAAATAGACGCTGAGGATCGCCAATATGGCGCCGAGCTGGATCAGGATCTCAAAGGCCTTGCCGGTCGAATGGAAGCCGAGGAAATGGCCGGCGAGCAGGATATGGCCGGTCGAAGACACCGGAATGAACTCGGTCAACCCCTCGAGCAGCCCGAGCAGCAGCGCTTCGACGACGGTCTGGCTTTCCATGGCAACCTCGGCGTTGGGGTGAGGGCTTGAGAAAAGGGCTTGCTTGTCACAGCGCGGAACTCCCCCTATAGGTCGCAGCACCCTGACAGCCCGGTGAATCGGGCGATCAAGACTTACCGGCGCAGCCGGCAATTTGCCAGTGCGCTCTATTATCGCGGGACCATGCTGACGCTTTTCCACCATCCGATGTTCGCCAGCTGCCGCTTCGTCCGCCTCGCCTTTGGCGAGTATGGCGAGGAACTGGCGCTGATCGAAGAGAAGCCGTGGACGCGGCGCAAGGAGTTCCTGGCGCTGAACCCGGCCGGCACGCTGCCGATCCTGCTCGCCGAGGGCGACGTGCCGATCGTCGGCGCAGGGGTCATCGCCGAATATCTCGATGAGACGCGCGGCGTGCTGAAGCGCGACAAGCGGCTATTCGCCGAAGACCCGATGGAGCGCGCCGAAATCCGCCGGCTGACCGACTGGTATCTCAACAAGGCGGAAAGCGAGGTCACCCGGCATCTGGTTCGCGAGCGCGTGCTGAAGCCGGTCATGCCGGAAACGGCGGGCGGCGGCTCGCCCGATTCGGCGGCGATCCGCGCCGCCCGCGCCAACATCCGCCAGCATATGAAATACACCAACTGGCTGGCCGGCACCCGTCATTGGCTGGCCGGCAACAAGGTCACCTATGCCGATCTCGCGGCGGCGGCGACGCTGTCGGTGCTCGACTATCTCGGCGAGATCGACTGGCGCGAACACACCGCTGCGCGCGAATGGTATACCAGGGTGAAATCACGGCCTTCGTTCCGGCCGCTCCTGTCCGACCGGGTGCGCGGCCTGTCGCCGGTGTCACATTATGCGGACCTCGATTTCTGACGCGGCAAAGCTGCGCGCGCTGATCGACCGCGAGGCGCGGAACGCCGGCTTCGACGCCGTTGCCGTCACCACGCCCGATGCGATCCCGCAGGCGCCGGCGCGGCTGGCCGAATTCGTTGCCGACGGCTTTCACGGCTCGATGGGCTGGATTGCCGAAACGCTCGAGCGGCGAGGCAAACCGACGGCACTTTGGCCGGAGGTCCGCTCGATCATCGTGCTGGCGATGAATTACGGCCCCGACCACGACCCGCGCGAAATCCTGGCAAAGCGCGACCGCGGCGCGATCTCGGCCTATGCGCAGAACCGCGACTACCATGACGTCATGAAAGGCCGGCTGAAGGCGATCGCCGGCAAGATCGTGGCGCGCACCGGTGGCGACGTGAAAGTGTTCGTCGACACCGCGCCGGTGATGGAAAAGCCGCTGGCCGAAGCCGCCGGCCTCGGCTGGCAAGGCAAGCACACCAATCTGGTCAGCCGCGCGCACGGCTCCTGGCTGTTCCTCGGCACCATCTTCACGACGGCCGAGCTCGTGCCGGACGGGCCCGAGGACGACCATTGCGGCTCCTGCCGCGCCTGTCTCGACGTCTGCCCGACCGACGCCTTTCCCGCGCCCTACCGGCTCGATGCGCGGCGCTGCATTTCCTACCTCACCATCGAGAACAAGGGGCCGATCCCGCATGAGTTCCGCGAAAGGATCGGCAATCGCATCTATGGCTGCGACGACTGCCTGGCTGCCTGTCCATGGAACAAGTTCGCCCAAGCCGCCTCGGAGGCGAAGCTTGCCGCCCGCGACGATCTGCGCGAACCGCGGCTCGCCGAGCTGCTGCGTCTGGACGACGCCGCCTTCCGCGCGTTTTTTTCGGGTTCGCCGGTCAAGCGCATCGGCCGCGACCGTTTTATCCGCAACGTGCTGACCGCCGCCGGCAATTCCGGCGATTTGTCGCTTGCCGACGCCGTTCGCACGCTGCTCGGCGATGCCTCGCCCCTGGTTCGCGGGGCGGCTGTATGGGCACTGTCGCGGCTTGTGCCGGGGACCGAATTCGCTGAACGTGCCATTTCTGCCGTGAAAACAGAGACCGACGAGGCTGTGAGAAACGAGTGGCATTTTGCGTCACGAGACCCCCAAATGCAGGCTGAGATGCGCGTATGACAATTAAGAAGGTGCTGATATTTGGCGCTGGCTATTCAGGCATGGCGTTCGCACGGGCGAACAAGGATCCAGGTACAACGATCGTCGGCACCACGCGCTCTCAGGAGAAGTTCGAAGCGCTGAGGGAGGCCGGCATCACGCCTATTCTGTTCGAAAATACGGTCGGTATCCTGGACGAGATCAGTGCGGTGACGCACCTCATCATTTCCGTTCCGCCGGACGAGGCTGGTGATCCCATTCTTGGAACATTCAGCGAGCCGATCGAACAATGGATGCCGGCGCTCGAATGGGTCGGCTATCTCTCCACTGTCGGTGTCTATGGCGATCATGGCGGCGATTGGGTGGACGAAACATCCCACTGCCGGCCTGTATCGAAGCGCTCCATCATGCGGGTAAAGGCCGAACGGCAATGGCTGAAATTTGGCAGTAAGACGATTTTCGTGCCAGTGGCGATTCTGCGGCTTTCCGGCATTTACGGACCGGGCCGCAACGCCCTGGTCAATCTGGAAAACGGCACCGCCCGGCGGCTGGTCAAGCCGGGCCAGGTGTTCAACCGCATCCATTGCGACGATATTGCCGGTGCGCTTTGGCATCTCGCCGAAGGCAATCGCGGCGGCATCTTCAACGTCACCGACGATCTACCGGCGCCGCCCCAGAACGTCGTCGCCTATGCCGCCTCTCTGATGGGCATCGAGCCGCCGCCGGAAATCCCGTTCGAGACCGCCCAACTTTCGCCCATGGCGCGGTCCTTCTATGGCGAGAACAAGCGTGTCGCCAACGCGGCGATCAAAGCGGCCGGTTATCGCTTTCGCTTTCCCGACTATCGCTCGGCCCTCGATGCCATGTGGGCCAGCGGCGACTGGCGCGACGGCGAGGCGCGCAGCCCGATGAAGCGGTCGTGATCGATGCGTTGCGCGAGCCGTGGTATGATGTGATTCAAATCAGGGAGGGGTCCCGCTTGGTGAAGATGTTGAAGCGATCCTTGTCCGGAGGAGCGCGCCTGCTTTCGGCAGCACTGGCCGTCGCCAGCTTGACGGCACTGGCAGAGCAGCCGGCGGGCGCGGAGCAACGGGCAAAAGCCCTGTTCGGCGCCAAAGAGCTACCGGCGCTCGCTGCGCCGCAATCGATCGGCTTCTATTCCAAGGGCTGTTTTTCCGGCGGCGTCGCGCTTCCCATGGATGGCCGGCACTGGGAGGTGATGCGGCCTTCGCGCAACCGCCGCTGGGGCCATCCGGCAATGATCGCGCTGATCGAGAAATTGTCACGCGACGCCGCCGCCGACGGCTGGCCGGGTCTGTTGATCGGCGACATTTCGCAACCGCGCGGCGGTCCGATGCTGACCGGTCATGCCTCGCACCAGATCGGCCTCGACGCCGACATCTGGCTGACGCCGATGCCCGACCGCAAGCTCTCGACAGAAGAGCGCGAAAACATCAGCGCTACCTTAATGGTCGATGAAAAAACCCACCTGGTGAAGGACGGCGTGTGGACGCCGATGCATACGCGGCTGTTGAAGCGCGCCGCGAGCTATCCCGAAGTCGAGCGCATCCTGGTCAATCCAGGGATCAAGAAGAAGCTCTGCGACACGGTCAAGCGCGACCGCAGCTGGTTGCGCAAGGTCAGGCCGTTCTGGGGCCACGACTACCACTTCCACATTCGCATCGGCTGCCAGGCTGGATCACCCGACTGCAGGGCGCAGGAAGCGACGGCGCCGGGCGATGGGTGCGACCAGGCGCTGGCCTGGTGGTTCACCGAGGAGCCGTGGCGCCCCAACAAGAACCCGGACAAGCCGAAGGCACGCGACGTGATGACGATGGCGAACCTGCCCAGACAATGCCAGTTCGTGCTCGACGCGCCGGCTCCGGCCTCGGTGGAAGCAGTCACCTACTATGGCGACGGCGTGCCGATCGCGGCCGCACCCGCTGTCGCGGCAGAACCTCCGCCGCAGCCGACGGTCGCAGCCGGCGCGGCAGCGCTTCCGGCCTCGGCGAATGCCTTTGTGGCGACCCCCGAGATCGGCATTCCGCTGCCGCGGCCACGACCGGGACACTGACGCGGATTGCGTGTTCGCCGTTTGCATCCGTGCATCGTCCAATTCGAAAACCCATTTCCCTTTCCAAGGTCATGCGCTAGTCAACAGGAGTGGGAACGGACGAGAGCATGCCAGGCGTAAGCGACGACGACACTCTGTTGCGGTTTCCGATCCTGATCGGCGACATAGGCGGCACCAATGCGCGCTTCTCGATCGTGCTCGACGCGAATTCCGAGGCCGGCGAGCCGACCATCGTCCAGACCGCCAATTTCAACACGATCGATGAGGCGATCCAGGCGGCCGTGCTCGACCGCTCGTCGGTCCGGCCGAATTCGGCTGTGCTGGCGGTAGCCGGGCCTGTCGACAGCGACGAGATCCCGCTCACCAATTGCCCATGGATCGTCAAACCGAGACAAATGTTCGCCAGTCTCGGCCTCAGCGATGTCGTGGTGCTCAACGATTTCGAGGCACAGGCGCTGGCTGTCGTCGCGCTCGGCGAAGAGCATATGGAAAAGATCGGCGGTGACGCGCCGGAACCGAATTCCGGGCGGGTGGTGCTCGGTCCGGGAACCGGGCTCGGTGTCGCCGGGCTGGTCTATGCGCTGCATCACTGGATACCGGTGCCCGGCGAGGGTGGCCATATGGATATCGGACCGCGCTCGCCGCGCGATTTCCAGGTCTTTCCGCATATCGAGAAGCTCGAGGGCCGCATCTCCGGCGAACAGATCCTGTCCGGACGCGGCCTGGTCAATGCCTACCGGGCGGTGGCCAAGGCGGACGGCAAGCCGTCGCCGTTCACCACGCCGGCCGAGATCACCGCCGCGGCGCTGGCAAAGACCGATCCGGTAGCCGAAGAGGCGCTGTCGATCTTCGTCACCTGCCTGGGGCGCACCGCCGGCGACCTCGCTCTGGTGTTCATGAGCCGCGGCGGCGTTTTCCTCACCGGCGGCATCGCGCAAAAAATCCTGCCGGCGCTGCGGACCGGCAATTTCCGCGCCGCCTTCGAGGACAAGGCGCCGCACAGCGCCCTGATGCGCAGCATGCCGGTCTATGTCATCACCCATCCGCTGGCGGCGCTTTTAGGGCTGGCCGCCTATGCCAGAAATCCGTCGCTGTTCGGCGTGCAGACGGCGGGGCGGCGCTGGCAGGTCTAGGCTGCAACCTGCGCCGCGACGAAGTTTCGCCGTCCTCGGCCATAGGCAAGCCGCCATTGGAGCGTTAAGAGGTTGCCGAATTGCAGCCGGCCGAAGCCAAAACCACAAAGCGCTCCAAATTGACACTTCTAGCACCAACCAAAGGGAAAGTCCGGCCCGGCGAAATCGTGGCGGTGATCCGCCGCATCATCGCCGAGAACAGCCGCGAATACCGCTGGTACTATGTTCTTGCCGTGCTGTGCCTGGTGACGATCGCGGCGACGACCGCCTTCACCGCATGGATCATGAAGGACGTCGTCGACCAGATTTTCTACAAGCAGCGCGGCGATCTTATCGCGCTGATCAGCGTGTCGATCCTGGCCGCCTTCATGCTGCGCGGGCTGGCCAGCTACGGCCAGGCAGTGACGCTGGCCAAGATCGGCAACAATCTGGTGGCGCGCTATCAGCGCCGCATCTTCGACCATCTGATGAAGCTCGGCGTCGGCTTTTTCAACGACACCCGGTCGGGCCGGCTCGCCGCGCAGATCAACGAGAACGTCAACGGCATTCGTGATCTTTTGTCGATGACGCTGACGTCGCTGGCGCGCGATGCCGTGTCGCTTGTCGCGCTGCTCGGCGTCATGATCTGGCAGGACCCGGTGCTCTCGGCGATGTCGCTGCTGATCGGGCCGCCTTTGATCTACACCGTCACCTATCTGATGCGCCGGGTGCGGCGCATCACCCGCGAATCGGTGCAGATCAACTCGCGGCTGATCGGCGCCATGCAGGAGGCGACGCAAGGCATCGCCATCGTCAAGGCTTTCACCCTGGAGGACGAGCTGTCGCGCCGCATTGGCGGCCTCGTCGCCGGCGCCGAGCAGCGGTCGAACAAGATCGCCCGCGTCTCCGAACGGTTGACGCCGATCTCCGACATGCTGGCCGGCTTCGCCGTCGCCGGCGTCATCGCCTATTCCGGCTACCGGGCAACCGTCGGCGGCCAGCCGCCTGGCGCCGTCGTTGCCTTCATCACCGCCCTGCTGCTTGCCTATGATCCGGCCAGGCGGCTGGCGCGTATGCAGGTCGGCATGGAAAAGTCGCTGGTCAACGCGCGCATGATCTACGAGCTTCTCGACCTCGAGCCGCAGCAGGGTGACGTGCCGGCAGCCGCCGAGGCGAAATTCACCTCTGGCGAAGTGCGCTTCAACACCGTGTCTTTCCGCTATGTCGAAGAGGCGCCGGTCCTGCAGGATCTGAGCTTTGTCGCCGCCGCCGGCAAGGTGACCGCCATCGTCGGAGCCTCGGGCGCCGGCAAGACGACGCTGGTTGCGCTGCTGCAGCGCTTCTACGATGTCGAGTCGGGCAGCATCGAAATCGACGGCCAGGACATTTCAAAGGTCACCAAGCATTCGCTGCGCGGATCGATCGCCTATGTCTCGCAGCAGCCCTATCTGTTTGAAGGCACCATCCGCGACAACATCCGCTACGGACGACTGAGCGCCACCGACGCCGAGATTGAACGCGCCGCCCACCAGGCCGCGGCCGACGATTTCATCCGCCAGCAGCCGCAAGGCTACGACACGCCCGTCGGCGAGAACGGCGTGACGCTGTCGGGCGGTCAGCGCCAGCGCGTATCGATTGCCCGCGCCATCGTTCGGCAGGCGCCGATCCTGCTGCTCGATGAAGCCACCTCGGCGCTCGACAACGAGGCCGAGGCCCGCGTCCAGCAGGCGCTGACCCATGTCATGGAAGGGCGCACAACCATTGTCATCGCGCACCGGCTGTCGACGGTGGTCAATGCCGACCATATCATCGTGTTGGAGCAGGGCCGGCTGGTCGAACAGGGCACGCATGCCTCGCTGATGGCCGACCCGCACAGCGTCTATACGCGGTTCCACCGGGTGCAAGGCAGGAAAGGGCTGGGGCTTGTCGATGACGGCAAGCCAATCCAGACTGCGGCGCAAAATGTTCGCGCGAAAAAGGCGGCCGGGAGACATTCATGAGTGACACGCCGACCGTTAGTGAAATGGGCCTCGTGGTCGTGGGCGCGGCCGGCCGCATGGGCCAGGCGCTGATCCGCGCCATCCACACGATACCGGGCGCCCGTGTCGCCGGCGCGATCGAGCGGGCCGGTTCGCCCCATATCGGCAAGGATGCCGGCGAACTGGCCGGCGTCGGCAGGCTCGACGTGGCGATCGGCGACGATCCGCTGCCGGCCTTCGCCAAGGCCGACGGCGTGCTCGATTTCACCACGCCGGCAGCGACCGTCGAATTCGCCGGCTATGCGGCGCAGGCGCGCATCGCCCATGTCATCGGCACCACCGGCTGCTCGGCCGAAGACAATGCCAGGATCGCGGCGGCGGCGCGCCACGCGACTATCGTCAAATCCGGCAATATGAGCCTCGGCGTCAATCTGCTGGCGGTGCTGGTGGAGCAGGCGGCGCGCGCGCTCGACGCCGACGATTTCGACATCGAGATCCTGGAAATGCACCATCGGCACAAGGTCGATGCGCCGTCGGGCACGGCGCTGCTGCTCGGCGAAGCCGCCGCCATCGGGCGCGGCGTATCGCTTGCCGGCAACGATGTGCGCGTGCGCGACGGCCATACGGGCGTGCGCAAGGCAGGCTCGATCGGTTTCGCCAGCTTGCGCGGCGGCTCGGTGGTCGGCGACCACAGTGTGGTGCTGGCCGGTACCGGCGAGCGCATCACGCTCGCCCACCACGCCGAAGACCGGGCGATCTTTGCCCGCGGCGCGGTCAAGGCAGCCCTGTGGGCGCGCGGCCGCAAGCCGGGCCTCTATTCGATGCGGGACGTGCTCGGCCTGACCAGCTGATCCACAAAATTTGAAGGAGCAAATATGTCGAGAACTCTCGTGCTCGTGCGTCATGGCCAGAGCGAATGGAACCTGAAGAACCTATTTACCGGCTGGCGCGACGTCGATCTGACCGAACTGGGCCATGCCGAGGCCAAGCAAGCGGGCGCCAAACTGAAGGCGCGTGGCATGAAATTCGACATTGCCTTCACTTCGTCGCTGATCCGGGCGCAAAAGACCTGCCAGCACATTCTCGACGCCGTCGGCCAGAGCGATCTCGAAACCATTCGCGACCCGGCGCTGAACGAGCGCGACTATGGCGATCTCTCCGGCCTCAACAAAGACGATGCGCGCAAGAAATGGGGCGAGGAGCAGGTGCATGTCTGGCGCCGCTCCTACGACGTGCCGCCGCCCGGCGGCGAAAGCCTGAAGGACACCGGCGCGCGCGTCTGGCCCTATTATTTGCACGATCTGCAGCCACATGTGCTGCGCGGCGGCACCGTGCTGGTGGCGGCGCACGGCAATTCGCTGCGCGCGCTGATCATGGCGCTGGACGGCAAATCGGGCGAGGAGATCGTCAAGCTCGAGGTCGGCACCGGCGTGCCGATCATCTACACGCTCAACGCCGATTCGACGGTGGCGTCGAAGGAAGTGCTGGAGGACTGAGCCGGCGAGCGGGTTTCTTGATTGAGCATGATCTTTTCCGAAACCTGTTCCCCATTTTTCGCTGACGCGGACCTTCGGTTCGGGATCATGCTTTAAAAAAGCGCGTTGACACTCATCCCTCGCCCGCTTAATGAGCGCGCACCAGCCCAGATGGCGGAATTGGTAGACGCGCACGGTTCAGGTCCGTGTTCCGCAAGGAGTGGAGGTTCGAGTCCTCTTCTGGGCACCATTCGATCCCGACTGCCAACGGGATCAATAAGATAGCTTGTTCATTCGTTGCACTCGCACTGTGTATTGCAGAGGTGTACAATAATCGGCTGGTCCGTCCCACGCTTCTCATGCTCTTGGGCAGCACCAACTGCTCGTTTTTCATCAACGCCTCGATGAGGTCAAATCAGGAATGGCGATACGGTAGCTAACGTGCCGGCTAGCAGCAGCAGACATTGCGGACATAGGTGTTGCCATAAGTGACGTAGGCGTCGTCAGGGATCGCGCCGTTTTCCTTCATCACCCTGGCTAGGTTCTTGGCAACGTCCTGCGCGTAGGTTCCGCGTAGCGTAATGGCGAACCAGCCGTTGGTGGCAAGGTAGGCGACAAGCGGGATCGATGCGGATCGCACATAGGCCTCAGTCTCGGCCAGATTGTCGAAACTCTTGACCTGGATATGGCGCTGTCCGAAGGGGCCGCTCTCATATTGGTCGACGTAGACCCAGGTATCATGCATGTAGCCGACCTGACCGTCCGCCTGGACACGGTACCATCGCCCGACATTGCCGAGGATCGCCACCGCGCTGCGGTTTCGCACATTGGTGAGCGTGGCGGATTTTACCTCTGGAAGCGCCTTCAACGGCGCCGCACCCTGGGAGCGGAGAATGCGGCCCGAGCGGGCCTGGGGAATCATGAGTGACGGATTCGCGGAAGCCGGCGGCAACGAGGCGACAGGAGGCTCAGACGGCACTTGCTTAGGCGATGGCGGCAAGGATGGTGCCTGGCTGGCGACTGGCGGCTGGCTTGCTCCAGTGTCCAAGGTGGTGACCCTGTATTTCGCCATCTCGCTCATGGACAGATAGCGAACGTCGTTACTGTCATATTGAAGCGAAAGTTGAAGCAGAGTCGGGTCGACGCCCATCTCGATCATGTAGGTGATGATGTCGGCGGTAACGGACAGCGGAAACCGCATCCCGGGTGCCTATCGGGATGTCACCGCCGAAAGAAGACTTATGGACGCCGATGGAACCCGGATCGGCATAGCGCATGACGCCACCGAGGAAGGCCAGGGAGCACGCCGAGGCGCACTCGGCGGCCCTGAACTGAGCCGTGTTGAGGCCGAGCCTGCGGATGAGGCGGCCGAGCTCCATTGCTTTCTGGATGTTGCCGCCTGGCGACTGGAACGTGACAGCGACTGATGCATTGGACCGTGCCAGTGCCTCGAAAACCGACAGGTCGTCCTGAGAAGCGAAATCGCCCGATATCAGGATATAGCGGAATCCGGAATCGGTCTGCCCGGCTTGGAACTGCAAACCAGCATGGGCCGCGGTAGCTCCCAGCAGCACCGATGCAATAAACAACAGGACGCGAACGGAAGAGATGCGAGACATGGCCCAAGAGTACCCCGAAGGTTAGCCTAGCCTCGGCCAATGACACTGTCGAATCCTCGTTGCAGATTTGGCGAGAGCAATCTTAAGTTCATGCCAGGGCGGGATATCCGAGGGGTCTGCCACCTATCGTCGTAACTTGAGACGGCTGGCTGTTTGGCTGCAGCACGCAGCGCAAATATTGTGGGATCGTTCCAACTGGCGGTTGGTAGACGCAAGGCAGCTGGCGCGCCTATGAATACTCACGGTCCGCGCTCACCAGGCGCAGCCTAACCGCCCCCCGCCCAGCGCGCTTGGTGCAACGCCGTGATCGTCCCGCCGCACCGAAAGGAGCGGCGGTTTTTGTTTCTGGGATGAAACACTGGCTTGCGACGAAGGTTCGGTGCCTGCAGAACCGAGGCGCCGCGAGCCGGTCTCGCCAAACATAATCGTCAGTTGCCCGACAACCCAAACAGTCTCCCAGCCGGCACGACATCATCCACCCCGGCGAGCCGTAGGCAATGCCAGGCCATGGCGTGGTTGCTCGAAGTGACCGGGATGCCGATGCGCTGCTCGAGCCTTGCCGCGGCTTCGGCGACGCGCAGGCTTGTGCAGGATATGAAGATCGCATCCACCCCCGGCGTGGCAGCCATGCGCTCGGCTGCGGCCTCGATCGACGCGACCGAGATGCGGGCGGCGTCGCGGTCGTCGCGCCGGTCGAACGTGGCGACGGCTGATATGTCGAGGCCACGCCCATTGAAATAGGCGACGAGGTTTTCGTTGATCTGAGGCGCGTAAGGCGTCAGCAGGCCGATGCCCTTGGCGCCGAGAGCCTTGAATGCCGCAAGCGCGGCAGTGACCGGCGTGGTGCAGGCGACGCCAGGCCGCGCTCTCCTGATCTCGGCGAAAACCGCCTCTTCGCCGAGCACCATCGTTGCCGAGGTGCAGCCGAAGCCGACGACGTCGAGCGGGATGCTCGGCAGGATGAGGTCGACGGTGGGCGCGATCCTTGGGCCGATGGCGCGCAGCGTGTCCGGCGTGATGTCGTTGTCGCTGAAGACGCGAGCTTCGTAGAAGGCGACGCCGGGCATGCGCACCAGCGCACGGAATTCATGCTCCAGTGTCTGGTCGGTGGCCAGCACCACGAGGCCGATCGCCGCCCGTGAGGCCAGACCGCCGTCGAGTTCGGACGGCAGCACGCCGAGGTCCACCGGTTTGCGATTGGTCGATCCGGAAGACGGAACGGCGGCAACGTTGAGAGACATGGCGTTCCCTTTCAGTTCAGCAGACCATCCATGGCAATCGCCGGAGTCCGGCCTGCGATCAGATCGGCGGTGATACGGGCCGAGCCATGCGACATGGTCCAGCCGATATGGCCGTGCCCGGTGTTGAGGAAGAGGTTGCGAAAGCGTTGCCGGCCGAAGGCGGGAAGATTGTTCGGCGTCATTGGCCGGAGACCAGCCCACATTTCGGCGCGGTCGTAATCGGCGCCTTCTGGGTAGAGCTCTTCCGTCACGCCCTTCATGAAGGCAAAATCGGCAGGCTTGTGACTGGTGTCGTAGCCGGCGAACTCCGCCGTCGCGGTGACGCGGATGCGGTCGCCGAAGCGCGAAATGGCGACCAGATTGTGCTCGTCGACCGAGGCGATGGTCGGCGGCAGCGGGCGGTTGCCGATCGGGATCGTCAGCGAATAGCCCTTGATCGGATAGATCGGCAGCCGAATGCCGATCTTGCCTGCAAGCGTTGGGCTGTGCGATCCGAGCGCAAGCACATAGGCGTCGCCTTTGAAGGCGCCTTTGTCGGTGAGCACCTGGGTGATGCCGTCGCCTGAGGTCTCGACCCCGATGATCGTCGTGCCGGTGTGGATGGCACCGCCTCTGGCAATGATCTTGGCGGCGAGAGCCCTGGTGAACTTTGCCGGGTCTCCCGTCTCGTCGGTCGGACAGTAAATGCCTCCGGCAATGCTGTTCTTAGCGGAGGCCAGCGCCGGATCGAGCGCGACGATGCCGTCGCGGTCGAGCACCTCGATTTCTTGCCCGTCCGACTGGAGCAGCTTCATGTGCTCGACGCCCTTGTCGAGCGCCTGCTGGCTGCGGTGGAAATAGACGATGCCGCGATCGTTGCGGTCGTAGTCGATGTCCTCGTCCGCGACGACCTCGCGCAAGACAGCCTGCGAGTAGGCGGCAAGGCGATGCTTGAGCAGCGTGTTGCGGCGCGCCTTCGGAGCCGTGCATTCCATCAGAAACAGCCAGGACCAGCTATAGAGCCGCGGGTCGGCCGAGAATTTGAAGCGCAGCGCCTGGTCCTTGAGCAGCAGCGATTTCAGCAAGGTCATCGGCGCCTTGGGGGACGACCAGACGAAGGAATGGCCGGGCGCGATCATGCCGGCATTGCCCCAGCTCGTCTCGGCAGCGACCTGCGCGTTGCGCTCGATGAGCGCGACCTCGTGACCGTCGCGTTGCAGTTGATAGGCCGTCGTGACACCGACGACGCCGCCACCCAGCACCACTACGCGCATGACACCTCCGAACCGCTGGTCCGTCCCTTCGATCCAGAAGAGATTGGAGCACAATTATCCCAGGCATTGCTGCCTGGAAAGAGGCGCCATTTCCTGACTGTCACTGGTTCCTGGTCATGCTTATCCGTCCGGGTTAGGCAGCGATCTGTCGTTGCGACAGCGCGCTAGCGGAAGGATTTCGCCCGAGATCACCCTGGTGATCTTTTGCTGCTTGGCGTTGGTTACGACGGTCATGCACGCACATCCGTAGCCATGGCCCGAACCAGGCACATTGGTCTCGACGAATTGTCGCTCGTCGAAGGCCGGCACATTGTCGATGCCTTTGGGATCCGGGCGGCCCTGCATCTGGATCCACCATTCCCCGTCCCTGTCGGTGAGCATGAGGTTGCCGGGTGTCGAGCTGGAGTACCAGCCACAACGGCGCTCGGCATCGGCGGCCGCAGGTAAGGACATGACGGCCAGGCAGAAACAGATAGCGAACAGCAGGCGCATGAAAATCTTTCCTTCCCTGGAGTAAGTGAGCAGGTCATGCCGTCGACAATTTCTGCGTTGAAGCCGGTAACGAGGCGGCATGAGTTTTTGTAGCCTTATGGCTCCAACTTCGTGTCCACGTTTTCTTCGATCAATCCGCAATGAAGCGTCACAGGTTCCCTTTGGACATCGCTTAGTGGACCGTCGATGAAATCGCAGTTGAGCAAATTGTCCGCACTGCTCTTGCGCGCCGACGCAACGTTGACGTTGACCTCGGGAGGGCCGGCAAGCCAGTCGAGACGCTTCGTATCGACCCTTGCGCCGCTGATGTGGGCGTGGCCAGCTGTGCCCGGAATCCCTACCTGCTCGTCCTGCGGCGTGAGATCGATCTGGCCGACTTCGTTGGCGTGCTTCTCGGCGCTCCGCTTTGGATCGCCGTAGTAGGAAGCGAAGACAACGATCCCTTCCTTTTCAGCCGCGAGCTTGGCGGCTGCCTTCTTGGAAAGCGTGACATTGACGTCGAAGCTCATGTCACCCTGGGCTGTTGCCGGCACCGCACATGCCAACAGCACAGATGCCGCAATCGTCATTGCGAGCGACGATCCATAGCGTTTCACAATCCACCTCCTTCAAGTCCCTCACGCAATGATGATGCCCCTCGCATCCTTTCATGTCTGGCGGCGACGTCACGCTCGCCGCCGGCTTCATCATGATCCGATCAGCTGTGGCATGTGTCAGTTCGCGGCCGGAACAGGGCAGCTCATGTCGCCTTCCTGGCATTTCAGATAGCCTTCGAAACCTTTGGCACGGGATTGCGTAAGGCCGTCCATGCACTGCGCGATGAGCATTGGCATCATGCTTCCTCCGGCCGCTCCTGCGGTCTGGAAACTGCATTCCGCGTCGCGAAACTTGCCCCAATCCCGCTGTGCCTGAACAAGAAGCTTCTTGGTATCCGCATCGTCCTTCAGGCGGGCTTCGATCTGCTTGTAAAGCTCATTGAGCTTCTTGTCGGATTTCTGAAACTCGGCACCGAAGCATCGGTTCATGGCGGCCTGATCCTTGGCATCGGCGCACTTGTCCTTGGCAAAGGCGAAAGTCGGCAGGGCCAGAACCACGGCAGCGATCAGTATTGCTGTTTTCATCGATTTCCCTTTCCGGTTGCAGTCAAGCTCTTAAGTTGCTCAGCCCCGCCCTATGTTCTCTTCAGCTGTCCGTCGTCGCCATGGTCGGCCGTGCCCATGGCCTGATCATCTGGTTGTCATTGGATCAGCTTTGCCACCTTCGGCGACCGTGATGCTGCCGACCTTTCCTGAGCCGGTCAGCCTGCCGCCTTCTTTGACCGTGACTTTGCCGGAGACCTCCCCGTCAACGACAAGCAGTCCCGAGACGGAAACGTCACCGGTCAAAGAGCCGATCACGTGCAACTCCGCTCCCGCCGCCACTTCGGTCATGCCCGAATATTTGTTCTTTCCGCTCAGCGTCAGCTTGCCACCGGCGATAACGAGACCGCCGCTGTCGCCGGCGTCATCATAGTTCGCGATGGTTCCATCAAATTGCCCGTCGGCTTCTGTCAGGATCAGTCTGCCCGCACCCAGATAGACCTCGCCTTTACCGCCAAGGTTGCGAATGGCCGTATCGTTCATGGAGCGCGCCGCCCCCCAGGGCTCCAGATAGTTTCCTTTCTGATCGAGGTTGAGCACACCGTCGACCACGACGCGCGAGGAATGCTCGATGCTGCCCGGCCCGGCCAGAGTAAGATACCCATCGGCCGCGATATGGGTTGTGCCGGTGTGGCATTGGCCCCGGTCATGCGCACGTCCGCGTCCTTCTCGATCGTGAAATCGCCGGCGCCGGAGATGATGCCGGCCAGTCCGAGCCAGCCATCGCTTCCAGCATCGCTGGTCGCGCGATTCAGCTGCACTTCATCCTCGGCAGCCGCGTCTGTCGTAAAGTTAGCAGCGCTGACAAAATAGGGTGAATATGCGGTCGTCCTGTTTTCCAGATCATACATTACGGAATTTGACTCGAAGAATGGCAAGCCGAGAATGAGACCGCCGACTATTACCTCATCGCTTTGGCGGAGAATGTCGACATCATCATATTCCCGGTTATTTATACTATCATCGAATCCAAAAAACTTGAAGTCGATCAGCTCATCACCAAATTTATCAATATGAAATCCTCTCGTCCGAAGCTTATCTAAAGTAGATTCTGTGGTAATATAAATAAAGCTTGTCGTTCCTGTATCCAATAAAACAGGCCCCCTGAAATCAACCGATTGCTTCTTTCCTTTATGGTCAAAAGAAATTGTATAACGGTAAGAGCCTTCGTACTGATTGGATGCGTTCGCGCCTGATCGCGGGAATCGTCTCTGGACGAATTCGTAATCCAGTTCGCCCCACGGCATCAGGGCCGTAAACTGGGATCTCAGACTGGGGGACAAATTCAGCGTCAGGCAGGGAGCGCAGCCCGGTGTCGTCTTCTCTCCAAGATTGGCATTGGCAGAGACCACATAGCCGCTTTGCGTCTGACTGCCAGGAGCGGCGGTCTGGTCCCCCTCGTTGATAAAATCGCCGGCTCCCAAGACGCCGTAAAACGGCGCCTCGTTACCGGGTTCGCCGTTCTGCATGCTCTTGCGCGCATCAAGATCCGCATAAACCGGCGTATCGCCATGGTGGCCCACGGGCTTTTGCGTCACATTCGCATCCTCGAGGTCGCCGAAATCCTTGGTGAAGACGTAATCCACCACCCGACCGGCGGCAAAGCCGCCGTCGAGGGTTACGACAGGCTCCGAGGGATTATCCGGATCGTAATAGGACAGGCTGTCGAACCGGACCTGTTGTACCCAACCTCCATAGGTGCCGTTTCCATAGGGGTACATTTCGGGCTTGCTGCCGCGCACCGGCTTTACGCCAGGGACACTCGAATCGATCTCGGCGTTGAGCACATCCGACCCGGTGTCGAATTCGAACAGACGAGGCTTGGCACCATTGATGCCCATCATGATCCCGAGTTTGTGGTAGATGACTTCATCACTGCCGGTTCCGAACTGCCCACTAACATGTTGCAATGGAATGGGTATCGAGTCAGCAGTCTGGGCAAGGACAGCCCGGCCGTGCTCATCGCCCGCGGCAGGTACGGCAGGTGATGTGTTCGCTGCCGGAACGGGGCAGCTCAGATCGCCTTCCCGGCATTTCAGGTAACCTTCGAAGTCTTTGACACGGGATTGCGTCAGGCTGTCCAGGCACTGCGCGACGAGCGTTGGCATCATGCTTCCTTCGGCCGCTCCTGCGGTCTGGAAACTGCACTCCGCGTCGCGAAATTTGACCCAATCGCGCTGTGCTTGACCGAGAAGCGTCCTGGTATCCGCGTCGTCGTCCAGGCGGGTTTCGATCTGCTTGTAAAGTTCGTTGAGCTTCTTGTCGGATTTCTTGGACGCGGCATCGGCGCACTCGTTCGGGGCGGCCTGATCCTTGGCGTCGTCGTAGCACTTGTCCTGGCCAAAGGCGAAAGCCGGCATGGCCAGAACCATGGCAGTGGTCCGTATCGCGGTTTTCATCGACTGTCCTCTGTCTAGAACTGCCGGCAGGGTCCGCCGCTAGTTGGCATCGTCATCGTCCGATCCGTCAGCGTCGTCGGTACTGTCATCCGACGCATCGTCATTACCGTCGGTGCTGTTTTCGTCTTCACCATCTGCCGACGGGTCGTCATCGTCATTCTGATCGCTGGAATCGTCCTGATCATCGGAATCATTGTTGTCAGTGCTGTCATCCGACGCATCGTCATCCGCGCCGTCGTCGTCAGTGTCGGTGCTGTTCTTGTCACCATCACCGTCCGTTGAGTTTTCATCGTCGTTCTGATCGCTGGAATCGTCCTGATCATCGGAACTATTGTCATCGGCATCGGGAGAAAGCGCATTTGTGTTGGCGTCGCCAGGCTGCGAGTCGTCCTCGCGATAGCTTGTGTCATTGAGGCCCGTCTCCATCTCGTCGTCATACTCATCGACGATCTGCGTCCACTCCTCTCGATTGTCGACGCTCGTCCATTGCGAGATATTGTTGACCGAGATGTTGGTATTGAAGTTGTTGACGGTGATGTTGGTGTTGACCTCGACGACATCCGCGACTTCTGTCCCGCGGTTCACGCCAAACAGGAAACTGGTGGCACTCACGGCAAGGGCGGCCCAAACGAGTCTGTCGACATCGCCCGGCGTCGAAATCGGTTGATGCCGCACTGTGGCAAGCACGTCACCCGGTCGGATACCTTGCCGCGCGGCAACGCCATGCGGTGCAACGGCCAGGACATATACGCCGCGAAGCTTGGGCGGGATCTGGTAGCGATGCCGAGAGGCGTGGTTGATCGGTATCAGAACCGCATCAAGAGCCCGGGAAACATAGGGCTTCGGCAGATCATACTTGCTGGCATACGCAAAATTGATCGTTTGCGGGACGGCAACGCTCACAACAGCCGTCATTTTCACTGACGTTGCCAATGCACGGGTGAAATGCACGATCAGTCTGGATTTTCGAAGACTTTGCATTTTCCACATCCTGCAGCTGATGAACCTATGTCAGATGCCCGGCGCCCGGAGCGCTCCCCCGCTAGTTGTTCTCCTCCTGCGCCAACTGCGTCGACGGCAATCTCCAGCGATCACCATCATTCCGTAACTTGCTCGGCAAAACACTTTGCCAGGTCTTGCGGCGCTCCGAGCTTCTTCGCCCAGGATACCAGTTCAGGTTTTTCCGATGGCTCGGCATAGCCGCCCCACACGTCGCGAAACTGCTTCTTTCCGTCGACTGTCTGGAAGAACATCACGCCGTCGTCGCTCACGGGCGTGGAGACGTAAGCGGCGCTCCAGTTGCCGTTCTCCATGATCGTGATGAACTTCACCCGAGCGGGCTTGACCTTGTTGTCCAACGCCGAGGCGACGAGAGATGCATATTCCTGCCTGCGCGCCTTCGTCGCTTCGACCTTTATACCGTCGCAGGCGTTACCCGCAGCGAAAGCGGATGTCAGCGTCATTCCCAGCCCCGTGAGGCCGACCGCAACGATTTTGGCATGTCGCCGGACCAGGCTGCTGAATTCAGACATGATTGGCTTCCTCCTTTTTCGCCCCGGAATCCATTAATCGGAATCGTCATCGTCCGATGAACTGTCATCGCCCGACGAACTGTCGTCGACCGGTGTATCGACCTCGCAGCCGATGCCGCGGCAGCCTTGGTAGTTGCCTTGCGTATCGAAGTTCGGATTGCCTTCTCTGTCGTACTGCGGTCTGTCGTCGATGCTTTGATCCCCGTCATCAGGATCGTCGACTTTACATCCGAGCCCATGACAGCCGATGTAGCGGCCCCGCGTATCGAAATTGGGATTTCCGTTCCTGTCGAACTGCGGCCGATAATCAATCTTTCGGCCGCCTTTATGGGGCCGATCAGCCAGGCAGCCCTTTCCGCGACAACCGCCGTAGTCGTCGGTGGTACAACCGGCGATCGCCATCAAAGCAGTGACCAGCGTCGCATAGATTACGAATTTCATGATTCATTCCTCTGATTGGCTGGCGGCCGGGGATCGTCCGTCAGACGTGTAGTCGATAGCCGCTGACGACCCGAACAGGATCCCGGCGATCAAGAGCAGCTTGAGGGCCTGCCAGAAGCTTATGGTCTTCAGGCCAAAAACATCCGGCATGGTGGTGTTCCAGAGCCACAGAAGAAGGGCGGACAGGATCGCCACGACGACGATTACGCCGATCAAAACACCAACGGCAGTTGCCAAATCCGGCATGTCTGTCCCTCCATCCGAAGGCTATTGCAGACGCCCGTCTCCGCTCTTGTCGGCAGCCGCGAAGTCCTTCATGACCCGGTTCATGAATTCCTCCCGGCTGATACGGCCGTCCCCGTTCGCATCGGCCGCCGCAAACTGATCGGCGTTCAGGACGTCGGCAGTCTCGGCCTGGCTGAGAGAGCCTTCATTGTCGGCGTCCAGCTTTTCGAAGGCCTTGGTCATGAAGGCCTGATACTCCTGCCGGTTCACCGCGCCGTTGTTATTGGTATCGATCTGGTCTTGCTGCCCCTGGTACATGGACTGCTGTGCCATGGCCGCGCCGGTGCAAAGCAGGAGCAAGGAAGCTGTCGTCGCGATTATGGATTTCATTGTCTTGTCCCTTTCTTCTCGCCTCAGCGGCAGGCAAGACGATTGCCAAGGTAGCCACCACCGCCGATACCGACAGCTTCGGCCAGGACGCGGCCGCGGCCACCGCCGATCGCGCTGCCGACAAGACCGCCCACGATCGCACCACCGACCGTACTGGCGATGCAGCCGAACTCGCTGTTGCGCGCCTGGACTTCCGGGTTGGATGACGACTGGCACGCCGTAAGCGCGAAAGTGCCTGCGAGCACGATTGCCAAGATTGATTTTCTCGTGGCTCTTTCCTGATCTGATTGCGGGTTGGCGCCAATCCGAGCAAGACAGAGCTTCGCTGGCCATCGAATGAGCCAGGCTGTGGCCCATGCATTCGACGACTTAGCCGCCGGCTGTCGTAAATCTCTTGCGTCGAGGGGAACTACGTCGAGGGAAACGTTCCCCGCAGGGGCCGCATTGGCGAATGTCAATTTTCCTCTCCATGCCTAGCGCCCCGTCCGCCCAAGCATGCCCACGATCCGCTGACGCGGCTGTGTTGCTAAAAAGTGGCATCCGACGTCAGCCTATGGCAAGGAAAAAGTACAATATCGCTGGATTGAATTTTGCAAATGCTTAATAATTCGGAACCAGTGCCGGTTATTTTAGCAGATACTGAAATTGAATCGACAGCAAGATCCTAGCATGCAACCTCAGTTTTATTCTCTGGTCACGCGTTGTTGCAAGTAACATGTCAAATTGTTATGAATTTACGCCGGCTACCAAAAAGACGCGACGAAAACTGCTTCTTATATGATGGCATGAATCTTGATCTAGTGTCTTATTTTTTCGAACCCAACCAACCCGTTGCGCAGGCCGAAAGAAATGCCGCTCACTCATTCGAGTTGTTCAACACTGCGGCGTGCCGCAAAGAGGTGCAGTTGGGGGCGCGGCGACCGCGTCGTGAGCATCTTCCCAGTCGGATTGTCATCGAGTAGCGTGCAGGGCGGCACGTGACGGCGCTCTCTTTGGCGAATGCACTGCGGCACCTTCAGCAGTTGCCCGTCAGAAGATGGGACTGGTGTCACAACCCGGTGCTCGCCGTGACAGATTGTTTCCGTCCCGGTTCATTTCAGCACCGAAGCGAGGGGGAAGAAAATGCACAACCGATTTCGGCGGTGCCTGCGGAAAATGTCGCTGGCGGCATTGATGATGCTGGCGGTAAACATCCCGGTCCACGCGGCTGATCTCGTCATTGCAATGCCGAACTGGCCGTCGGGCCAGGCAACGGCAAACATCCTCAAGGTCAGCCTGAAGGAAAATTTCGGGCTCGATGCCGATGTGCGCGAGATGGGGACGCTTATTGCCTTTGCCGGTCTCAATTCGGGTGAGGTGGATATTCATCCCGAAATCTGGCTGCCCAACCTGGACAATCTGGTGAAGAAGTATGTGGACGGTGCCGGCACGGTGGCCATCAGCCCCATCGGTGTGCCGGCCTGGCAAGGTCTGTGCGCCACGCGTGAAGCAGCCGACAAATTTGGAATTCATGATGTTTCGGATCTCAGCGACACGAAGAAAACCGCCGCGCTGGATACTGATGGCGACGGACGTGGCGAACTCTGGATAGGCGCTGAGGGTTGGTCCTCAACCGCTATCGAGCGCATCCGCGCCAACAGCTATGGTTATGCCAAGACAATGACATTGCTGGAGACGCCCGAGGATGTCGGAATGGCGGCTGTCGATGCCGCGGTTGCCACGGATCACCCGATGGTGTTTGCCTGCTACGCGCCGCACTACGTCTTTGAGCTGCACGACATTGTCCGCCTTACGGAGCCGCCCTTCGACCCGGCAAAGTGGAAGATCGTGCTGCCGTCCGAAGACCCGCTCTGGGTTTCAAAGTCCAGCGCGCCGGTATCGTGGGATACGGCGCGTTTCCATATCGCCTACGCCACCTCGCTGCGCAAAAAATATCCGAAGGTGGCGGTCCTGGAACGGGTCGACCTGAAGCCCGAGGAAATCACCAAAATGAGTTATGCGATCCAGGTAGAGCGTCAGGATCCTTACGAATACGCCAAACAATGGGTTGCCGCACAAGGCGTCCGGGTGCACGGGTGGGCAAATCCATGAACCGAAAGCTGATGATCGCGGGACGCGCCACTTTCCAGCGGAGCTCCCTTACAACAATTGTCGCGGTAGCGTTCGGTCTTGTCGCGGTGGCGGCGCTGGCTGCGGGAACACAGGTTTTCGATCCGAAAACCCACAAATGGGTGGACTACGACCGCACCAAGGCGCGCAAATACTATGCCGCGCATAATGAAGTGCCCGAGGCGTTCCGCCCGCAGATGGTCAAGTTCCGCACCGCGGAAGTGCCAGGCACGATCATCATCGATGGCAACCAGCACTTTCTCTATCTTGTGCAGCCGGATCAGCGGGCGATGCGCTACGGCATCGGCGTGGGCCGGGAAGGATTTGGATGGGCCGGCATCGTGCGCGTCGGCTGCATGGCGGAATGGCCGACATGGACGCCTCCGGCCGAAATGGTCGCTCGTGATCCGAAGGCGGTGAAATACGCCGGAGGCATGAAGGGAGGGCCCGACAACCCGCTCGGCGCGAGGGCGCTCTACCTCTATGAGCGCGACCAGGACACGATCTACCGGATACACGGCACCCCGGAGCCCTGGACGATCGGGCTCGACGTGTCATCGGGGTGCATCCGTATGAGGAACGACGACATCACCGATCTCGCATCCCGCGTCAAGGTCGGGGCCAAGGTCATCGTTCTCATGCAAGGGGCAGCCCTCTACAAGGGTGTGTGAAGCGGCGTTCGGAGAGGGCCAAGCAATGTCGGCAAAACGTGCAGTGAGAACTTCGATCCTGGTGACAGCAATTGGATTCCTGGCTGAAGCCCTGAGCGCGTGCGTCAGCGCGCCGCCGCCGCCTCCTCAGGACCAGATGTCCAGGACCAAGGTCGAAACGGCCCCGGCGGACCTTCAGCTTCTTTGCGCCAATGCGGTCGCCAAGGCGAGCGGCGTCGACAGCACGAAGATACTTCCGGTTTCATCGACCAAGCTCGATTCCAAAACCTATCAGGTCGAACTCGATGCCAGCGGCAAGAAGACAAGCTGCCTCGTGGATGACAACGGCAACGTCAAATCGGTTGAGCCCGTCTGATCCGCTCTGGTCGACGACTTTTGCGACCGATCTGACCATTGCCGCGAACCGGCGTCGGCTTCGGACGTGACGATGTTGGGTGGCGGCCAGCCGCGATGAACGGTTTAGAACGCCCGACTAACCGCGCCTTGCCTCACCCCAGCCCGATCCGCCTGGCGCCTTGCCGGAACAGGGCCTCGGCGTCCGGCTCGAAGCGGAAGGTGCCGATGAAATCATCGGCGCAGTAGTTCGGCAGCGTCTTGCGCAGCGCGGAGGCGAAACTTCGCGCCTCGTCCAGCCGCCCCGCCAGCGCAAGGCAATGCGCGGCAATCGCCAGGATGATGGCATGGGCGTTGGGACGGGCGGCTGCTTTCAGCGCCCATTCGGCGGCCTCGTCGAACTGGCCGAGCCGGACATGCGCCATCGCCCTGGCGCCCAGCATACCGAACAGCAGCGGATCGAAGGGGCTCAGATGCCTGGAATGGTCGGACGAGCCGATGGCGGCCTTCGGGTCGCCCGACTGCGAGTGGACGAAAGACAGCGCATAGTGGCCAAGCGCAAAATTCGGGCTGAGGTCGACGGCGCGTTCCAGCTCGATGAGGGAGCCGTCCTGCTCGCCGCGCAGCCACAGCGCCCGCCCCATGGCCCAGTGCGCGGCCGGATTGTGATCGTCGACGAGTAGGCTCTGGCCGGCGGCCTCGAAGGCCATGGCGCTTTCCTGATCGCGGTCCCCCCAGCGCTGGAAGGCGTTCTGCCAATGGGTGAAGGAGAGGCCGGCATAGGCGCGGGCGAAGGTTGGGTCGAGCTTCAGGGCCATGTCGAAGAAATGCCGGGCCTGCTCGTTTTCCGCGCGGGTGAAGCGATACATGTGCCACAGGCCGCGATGGTAGGCTTCCCAGGCATTCAGCGAATTCGGCGCCTTCAGCATGGCGCGGTTGCGCTCGACCGTTTCGATCTCGGCCGAGATCGACGAGACGATGCTGTTGCCGATATCATCAAGCACGGCAAAGATGTCGTCCGGCTTGCGCTCGAACGTCTCGGCCCAGACGATCCTGGCCGTGCGTACTTCGATCAGCTCGACCGCGACGGTGACGCGGCCCGCCTGGCTGCGCACCGTGCCGGTGGCGACATAGTCGACCTTGAGCCGCCGGCCGGCATCCTCCGGCGCGATGTTTTTCTCCGCTAGCGCAAACACCGAGCCGCGCGCGATGACGAAGAAATCCCTGAGCTTGGCCAGGCGGGTGATGATGTCGTGGGTCAGGCCATCGGCGATTCCTCCGCGCGGGCCGCCCAGAGGACCGGTGGGAACGCCGCCGATTCCGGCCTGTTCGACAAACGGCATCACCGCGAGCGAAGCCTTGCGCGACGTCGCGGCATTCGGATCGGCAAGCACGATAGATGCCTGGGATACCGAGAGCGGGACGGCTTACTGTGCCCC
>NZ_JAMYUP010000030.1:0-66790 GCF_040323155.1 Mesorhizobium sp. M0060 | reverse complement strand
CGCCATCCGCTCGTACTTCATGCCCAAGCGGGTCAAAGCGGCCCGCATCTGAATCCTGCCTCTGTCAAGCAAGGACAGTCGTGCGGTGCTCGTGACGCTTACGTTCGATTGAACAGGTCGTCCGGTCTTTTGCTGGATCACGATCGCACGCGTTCGAATTTCCGGCCCAACAACCAGGCTGCCGATCTTAATCTTAACGAGGTCGCAGCCGCGCAAGTTGCTGTCGATCGCGAGATCGAACAACGCTCCATCCTCGATCAAGGAAGAACCGGATGGCCCATATCTGCCGAGGCCTCAGCGCTCGTTTCGCGCCAACCTTCTTGCCTGCATTCCAAGCTCGTCGCTCCTGCACCCGAAGCAAATCTCAACCAGTGGAGGGAGTGGGATTGGAACCGCCGTGAACACTCGTGGGATTCATGCGACGCGCCTTAGTTTATTGCTTTTATCCATCTCGTTGCACTAAAATCGCTGCGCACTTTTGGGCGACATGTACCAATGCCCGCTTCCCGCAGCCTTTTGCCGACGAGACCTGACCGCCTCCAGCAGTTCGCGCTCGCTGGTGTGAACATTTCGAAAAATGGCCACAACCATCACCGCCAAGGTTTCGGCATCGGGGTCCAAAGGGTCGAGATTCTCATCCGCGCAGACCTGATCGAACACGCGTCCGCAAATAGCCAGATCGTGAGGGCTCAGGCAGGTGCGATTGAAACGCCGACGCAGCATCTGGGCGAACCTTTCAGGGCCCGCCGTCCGTGCTTTGCGGCGGGCTTTTTACTGATGAACCGCTGACGCGATGGAATGCTTAAGTCATAATATCGTCCACAGTGGATTGTAATCAGTTTACCTGCGGCCTGATGATTGCTCTGTTAAGAGTCCCAAAATCAACGCGCACTCGCGGGCTTTATACTGCCCAGAAATCATAAGTTGGCGGTAGTCTTGCCACTTGTGTTCCGGGACGTGAAATCCGCGCCGAAATTCCGCCGCCTCTTTTGGAGTTCGAGTGCAACCGAGTTTACTGGCCGCGACCTTCAAACTCCCCAGTGAGCATCCGATTTTTGCCGCAATGTCTTTCAACGGTTCGTTGTTACCGTACCCATCAAGAATTATCTTGCGACGACCTTCGCTGTTGAGCTTTGTGTTCATTTCAGCGGTCCCCTCAACTATGCTTTCCCGATGCCCGATTCTATACGCACCAGGTTGAAGAGTGTCGTTAGCTTCGCATCCAGAAACTTATCTCGGCATGCATTTCTGACTGTAATCCAGCGTGAGCGCCATTTCAGTCGCCTCGAGTCGGCCAGTCTTGCCAGATGCCTGAGGTACACCACATGATTGAGAGGGGCATGGGCATACCCGAATCGGATATGACACCACGCGATGGATGCTAAAAGGCAAGAGGAGGCGCTTGCGAGGCAGGCGCTGGAGCGTGATCGACGTCGTTGGCCGCGCGAAGATCAACCTTACAATGAGGGTGCCCCGTCACTTGCGCCGGCGCTCGAACCTTTGCCCTTTTCAACGCTCGAACTGGCGCCAGAGGATCAATTCGGCGCTTGGCAGGCGCACATGGCACCGCTCGTCGAGGTCAGGTTGCCGGATCACAAATCGCTCGACGATGGCTTTCCCGCCGACCACACGGCTTGGAACCTCGGCGGCATGCTGATCGTTCAACAGCGCGCACCGGCACATAGTTATATGCGTTCTGCCGCGAAGCTTCGGTCCAGCTCGATCGATCACTGGTATATCGCCTTGCCACGTACTGGCCGGTCGTGGACGGAGGTCGATCGCCGCGTAGCGGAGAACCAGCCGGGCAAATTGGAGATCAGATCGCTTGGCTACCCGTTTCGCGGGAGGACAACGGACTCCGAAGGTCTCTTTCTCTATTTGCCGCGCGATTTGTTCGCCGATGCGGCGGCAACCCTGGACGCCAAGAACAATTCAATTCTGTCCGGCAACTTTGCCAACCTCTTGCTCGACTATGTCAACAGCATCGAAGCAAGACTGCGCAGCCTCACGGCTGACGATCTGCCCCGCATCGTGCACGCAACACGCAGTATGATCATTGCCTGCGTCGCGCCTCCGGCGGAACAGGCTGCGGCCGCCGAACAATTGACGAGTGTCGCGCTAATGGAGCGAGCGCGTCGATACGTCCACCACAATCTGGATGCGGCTCATTTGACACCGGATTCAATGTGCCGGGCGCTCGGCGTCTCGCGCTCTCGTCTCTATCAGTTGTTCGAACCAAGCGGTGGTGTTCTCCATTACATACAAAGTCGCCGCCTTCTGGCAGCCCATGTTGCGCTAAGCGATCCGGCGGACAGCCGCCGCATTGTTGAAATTGCTGAAGCCTTTGGGTTTAGTTCAGCGGCTAATTTCAGCCGGGCATTCAGCAAGGAATTCGGTTACAGCCCCCGCGAAGGCCGCAGCACTGTGGTGTTGCCGCGCCCCGCCAACTCTGTTTCGCTTGCCGGACAGGAGAAAGCCTCTTCCTTTGAAGGTTGGCTCAAAGCGCTCTGAAGCTGAGTACAGGATCGGCGATGCTGATGGGGCGGGCTCAAAACAGGCTTGCCGGGGCGGGGAAGGCCACGCCGCACAATATCTTCGTGTCGCGTCCACCGCGCCATCAATCACATAGCTCATTCCCGCCAATTCGCGATTTATTAATGAACTGTGACTGTTCGTCGTTGCCGATAATTTGCCGCCAATCACGGCGGAGCATACATTGCAACTACGCTGCATGCGGCGCTTGTTAAAACTGCGATTTGAAAGTTTGCTAAGGTTGACAGTTATGCTATTTCTAAACTGGGGGCGCGAATTTGCACCGCCTATGGAGGTGGCTCTTGCGCCCACAGGCATCAGGCACGGAGAGTGAGGGGCCTTCCTCGAGCGATGCTCCACGTGCCGGCGATGGGGTTCTCGCAGACGTTTTGGCGAACACGACCGAACTTTTGTCGATCTATGACCGCGACTTCCGCCTGACGCACTACGCAACCAGGCTCAAGGGTGTGTACGGAGGCGCGGTGGCGCTGGGCGCCGCCATCTGGGAGATCTATCCGAGCTTTCTCGATGCGAGGTATCGCGACGATTTTCTTCGTGTGTTCCAGGGCGGCTCTCCGGCGCGCATCGACTTGCCGCCATCATCAGGCGAAGCGCCCCGGTCCGTTTTTGTCTTCGCCACTGCAAATGGTGTGGGAATCATCGAATCAAGGGAGCACGGCGGGCGGAGCGCTGCGGAGGAGCAAGAGCATGTAATTCTGCTCCATCAGGCGACGCACGACGTGCTGACCGGACTGCAGAATCGGCGGCAATTTGGCGAGCGGCTGCAGCAAGCACTGGCGGCCCTGGGCGGACCAAAGCCTAAAGCCGCCCTGTTGCAAATCGACCTTGACGATTTCAAAGCGGTCAACGACACGCTCGGCCATGGAGCAGGTGATACGCTTCTTCAGCTCGCAGCGGGTCGTATCCGCGACGCGCTGCAGGACGGAGAATCCGCGTATCGGTATGCCGGCGATGAGTTCGCTGTCATCCAATTGGGAAAGGCGCAGCCAGCAGAGGCTGAGCGCCTCGCCGGATCGCTAGTCGACGCGTTCAAGGAGCCGTTCGTCATCAACGGCATCCCCATCTTCGTCGGCTCGAGTATCGGAATTGCCTTCGGCCCGGAGCACGGGACGGATGGCGAGCAGCTGATGAAAGCCGCTGACATTGCTCTTTACGCAGCCAAGACAGATGGACGCGGCTGCGCTCGAACATTCAACCGTTCGATGCTGCTCTTGCTCGAGCAACGCGAGAATCTGAGGCGAAGCCTTCGAACCGCGCTGGAGCGGGGCGAACTTTATCTGGAGTATCAACCGCTCAATCGGCCTCCCTCGTCGGTGATCGGTTTCGAAGCGCTACTACGGTGGCGACACCCCGAGATCGGAATCATTCCTCCCAGCGTTTTCATACCGATCGCCGAAGCCGACGGTCTGATGGACGAGATTGGACGATGGGTGCTCGAGGAAGCCTGTCGCCAGGCATTGACGTGGCCTTCCTCGCTGACGGTCGCAGTGAACCTGTCGCCGGCTCAGTTCCTTAGCGGTTCGCTGACGGATACGGTTGCTCAGATCATCGACTCAGTTGGAATCCGGTCCGACCGACTTGAACTCGAGATAACCGAGACGGTCCTTCTTGAGAAGACGATCGACAATATCGACACGTTAAATACTCTGAACGTCTTGGGGATACGAATATCGCTAGACGATTTTGGAACATACTATTCATCGTTGAGCTACCTTAAGAACTTTCCCTTCGACACCTTGAAGATCGATCGGTACTTCATCGCGGACCTGGAGACCGATCTCAAAAGCCAGACCATCGTGCGATCGATCCTGAGTCTGGCGCACGGCCTGGGAATAAGCGTCACCGCCGAGGGGGTCGAGACGTCGGCACAGGCACGGTGGCTGATCAAGGAGAATTGCGATTGCCTGCAAGGGAATTTCCTGGGACGCCCGCTCGGAGCCGAGGCAACCAGCGATTTCATCAGGCGGTCCCCGCTGAGGGTGGTACGAGCGATGGAGGAATCAAATCGGGCGGTCTAGCGCCTTGCACCCTTTGTTAACGGCGAAGTGGAGATTTGTAGAAACGATCGAGGCAGATACCGCGCAATTTTTGGAGTCGGTGAGAGACTGAGTCATAACGGAGCGCGGTGAAATTTTCCGCCTCGGAGGTCATCGCGCCACCAGGGGTCAATACTGATAGAACAAGGGAGGATGCCGATGGGACCTGTTCATCATGATCTGGCTGGCGGGCCGACTTTTGAGCCCATGATCCAGATCGACATGGAAATCAAAGCTTTCGTCTCCGCTTGGAGACACTGCGATTATGTCTCGACATACATGGCCCGGATGATCAGTCAAAACAGGTCAGACTCGGTCCGGCATTCAAATCTCTTTTCCTCTGCCTTCAACGAATTGCTGGAAGTCGCCTTTCGTACGCGCCATGCCGACGGCGAACTGGCATGCAGGGTGTCTCGCCACGGCGCCACGGACAGGATCGAGTTGACGTTTCCTTGCCTGCCAGAAGAGCGCCAGTTCTACGAAGAAGCCGTGTCGCAAGTCGCAGGGTTCGAGGCCAGGGAGCGATACCTTAATTCTGTGTCTGGGGATCTCGCGCCCAGCCGGGAAATCGTACTCTTGGAACTGGCTGTCGACTACAACGCGACACTCAGGGTCGAGGAAGCCGATGGTGAAGCAATCAAGCTTGTCGTGGATCTTCCGCTTGAAGGCCTGCAAAATTGAGCCCTTACGACCTTCTCCCACGCTTCAAGGCGCAATACGACGCGAACAATCAGGAGTTCTCCATATCGGGGGTGGTCCGGCCTCAGGCGATCGATGAGCTTGGGCCCAGCATAGCATTGCTTCGCGATGCGATCGACCGTGTGCGCGGCGTTCTCTACGTCAATGTCAGACGCCTGACGCAGATGAACAACGCTGCGTTTCACACCTTTTCGAGGATCATCATTGACGCCTGTCGCGCTCGACCCGATCTCAAATTCGTCGTCATCACGTCAAGCGTCGTCGGATGGACCTCGCGAAAATTCGGTCGCTTGAGCCAAATCGAACCGAACATCACGGTCGAGGAGTATGACAGCGAATTTTATCCAGGGCAGCGCTTCCTCGAGGAAGGCGGGTTCGTACCGATCCTGCGCTCACAAACAAAGATGACCTGGCGCCACGAGCGCGCAATCTTGCCGCGACACGGCATGAGGCCCGGGATCGTCATGGCCGACATCTGTTGCGGGATCGGTGATTTCGCTGTGCTCGTGCAGAAGGAGTTCCAGCCATCGCGGATCGTCGCCCTCGACCACTCCATATCAAGCCTGGACTATGCTCGACGGGTGATGCGGGAGTTCGATATCCGGGGCATCGAATATACCTATGGCGATGCGTCGGAAATGCTGCTCGACGAAGCGCAGTTCGACTTGGTGACCTGCCGACATTCCCTTCAAATCTTCAATCGACCTGCACTAATCCTCAAGGAGCTCTACCGCATATGCAAGCCAGGCGGGAGGGTCTACATCACCAACGAGAAGAATTCGCATTGCCTCGGCGAGCCGCGCGCCGAAAGCATTCGTTGGACCTACAACGAGGTGGCAAAGCTATTCGGGCATTTCGAGATGGACGTCGAGCTTGGGCCCAAGAGCCGGAGATACCTGATCGAAGCCGGATTCGAAGACATCCGTGTCGAGACCTTCATGGTCACTAACCTCGACGGCGATCCGCAGGATTTCGCCGATGTCATCGCGGCCTGGGCGGATATCTATGCGGGCGAGATGGCGAGCAAACGCGGCGACTGTCCGGAGTTCGTAGCACGGTTCCGGCAGGGCTTCCTGGACCACATTTTCGCTGCGCTCCACCCCAAGGGTTATGCGGGTTGGCCGATCTGGGTCGCATCCGGGAGACGGCCGCAATGAAAGCCGACAATGCGCCTGCACCGCGCTTCGGCCTGCGCTCCTTTCGAGCGAAATTCGTATTGGTCGTTGGCGGCGCCGTACTGTTCGACCTCCTGCTGAGCGGTGGTCTGGCGCTTTGGAACGTTCAAAAGCTGTCGCGCGACGCCACATCGGAAGTCGGTGAGGGCCTGACGACCGCAAACGAGGAATACATTCGTTCCTATGCCGAGTCGACGGCGTTGAGCGTCGACCTGCTGCTCGATCGGGTTCATGGGGACGTCAAGGCGCTGACCGGCGTGCTGCAGGCCCAGATCGACGATCCGGGGAGGCAGCAACAGGTCGGAGCGACGCTTTCGCATGAGGCGCCCGGCTCGGTGAAGGTCGTCTACGACGCGCAGGGCGATTGGGCGCAGAATCTGCCGGGCGCGCCTTCCGTCGTAAGCGTCTGGGGCTACCTGTTGGGTGCCGACCACAGTCCGCTGCCGAGCGTTCAGCAGGAAATAGAAAACAGTACCGTCATCGATCTCGTCGCGCCGACTCTCATGGCCAACGGGTCGTCCAAACTGCAGATGTACTATATTGGTCCGAAAGAACGGCCGATCTTCAGAACGGTACCGTATACGGACCAGGCACAGACCTTCGACCGACTCTATCCAGGCCACAACAAGGCGGAATTCTGGGAGTTCTTCTTTCCGGGAATCTATGGTTCATGGCAGCAATGGGCCAGGGATCCAGCCTCACGTCCGGTCCCTGACGATATTACACAAACAGCGCCTTACACCGATGCAATCACGGGAAAGCTGATCGTCAGCTTTTTCCATCCGCTGTGGACGCGCGATCGCAGCGGTATCGCCGGTACGGCGGGGGCAGACATCACTCTCGATCAGCTTGCGGAAGTGGTCGAACGTGTGAAGATCGCTGAAACCGGGTTTGGCTTCCTCACGATGTCGACTGGCAACGTGGTCGCGATCAATCCGTCGGGCCAGACGATCATCGGCCTGACTTCATCAAGCGATGCGGGCACGCAGGGCGTCACGGGCCTGGAGAGGTCCCTGCGGGGAAGTACGCAGCCGGCTATCGCGTCACTACCTCTCGACCAGAACAATGACGGTGTCATTCAGCATATCATGCTCGACAACAAGGGCGAACGCGTACCCTACATCGTTGTCCTCAAGCGATTGAAGCCGACCAATCTGTGGAGTTCGGGACCGATCAAGTCCGAAACGATGTCGGTCGGGATCGTCGTTCCCGAACGGGAGATCTATGCGTCCCTGTTCGCCGCGCAGGAGAGTATTTCTCGCGCAACCAATCGTATCCTGCTTTTTCAGATCGGTGCGATCGTCGTTTCGCTTCTGATTGTTTTTGCGGCCGTGCTCGGAATTTCGAAGAGGATCACTGCGGGCCTCAGGGCGCTTGCCAGCGCCGCCCAACGGCTCCAGTCCAAAGATTATTCAGTCCGCGTGAGCATTCCGACGCGCGACGAGGTTGGAGCGGCAGGGATCGCTTTCAACCGGATGGCTGAGCAGATCAGCTTTCACACGGAAAATCTCGAGCAACTCGTCGACGACCGAACCAGAGAGCTCGGGGACGCAAATCAGGAGATATCCGCGCTCAACGAAAAGTTGAGGGACGAGAACGTCCGCCTCGGTGCCGAGCTCGCAGTTGCCAGGCAGATCCAGATGATGGTCCTGCCGAAACCATTCGAACTCGAAGCGATTCCGGGGCTGGAGATCGCAGCCTACATGCGGCCGGCCGACGAGGTCGGCGGTGACTACTACGATGTCCTCCAGAACGGGCCACGGGTCAAGATCGGCATCGGCGACGTGACCGGTCATGGTCTCGAGAGCGGCGTGCTGATGCTAATGGTGCAATCCGTTGCACGCGCGCTGCAGGAAACCAACGAAAGGGATCCGCACCAGTTTCTGGATCGGCTGAACAGAGCGATCTACAAGAACATACAGCGGACGAACACCGATAAGCATCTCTCGCTGGCCTTTCTTGACTTTGAGGATGAGCGGGTGACGCTATCCGGCCAGCATGAGGACGTTCTCGTCGTGCGTGCGGATGGGGAAGTCGAACGCATCGATACGCTTGATCTGGGTCTGCCGGTTGGTCTGGAGAATGACATCTCGCAGTTCATTGCCACGCGTGACATCCTGTTCGGGAGTGGCGACGTGATCGTGCTGCACACCGACGGTGTGACCGAGGCGGAAGACCAAGACAGAAGACTGTTCGGGTTCGAGCGCCTGTGCCAGAGCGCGCGAAAACGTCATGGCAGGAGCGCCGAGGAAATCAAAACCGGGATCATCGAGGATCTGATGAGCCATATCGGAATCCAGAAGATCCACGACGACATCACCCTCGTGATCATAAGGCACACATAGGAATGACAGCGCTGTTCGGTACCCCTGATATTGCAATCGGAATGAAGGAGAGTGGCAGTCGCGTGCGGCTGTTCGACGGACCTCTCGACTTGAGTTGGCGTCATTGTGCTACGACCTCGGACTTCATCGCCGATCTTTTCGCGTTGCGCTTTCAGTCGTCCCGCAATGACTACATGGAAGTGCGGCACAGCATTGGATATCTGGTCAACGAGCTCATCGAAAATGCCGTCAAGTTTCGCGCACCGGGTGAGATCGTGATCGAGGCGTCGATGGATGCGCAGTGCTTCAAGCTCAAGGTGTCGAATGACGTCGATGGTGAAAGCGCGTCTGAGTTCCAAAGTCTCCTAGCGGACATCACGGTTGGCGACCCCAGAGACCTGCTGATACAGCGAATTGAAGCGAATGCTGCCAACCCCGACGTGGCAGGCTCCGGACTCGGATTGCTGACGTTGATGAGCGACTATGGCGCACGCCTGGCTTGGATATTCAGCTCCGCGGACGAAAGCCATCGGATTTGCCTGGAGACATATGCCTCCATTCCGATCTCGCAAATTCACGATTAGAGGAAACGAAGCCAGGCTATGGAAATCAGGACAGACGACTACCGCGTGTGGATTGAAGGAAGCGAGATTTTTTTCGACGGTGCAATGCGGCTTGCCAGCTCCGAGGCCAGTGCGCCCATCACGGCTTTGGCGACCAGTGTTCTTGCCTCAAATCCCTCTTCCATTACGCTCAATTTGAAGGACCTTCACTTTCTCAACTCTTCTGGCATCAACCTGCTGGCGAAATTTACCATCGAAGTGCGCAAACATCCCGATGTTCGACTCGTCGTGCGTGGAACGCCCGACATACCCTGGCAATCGAAATCATTGCCGAATCTGAAGAAACTGCATCCCGCTCTGGTGCTTTTGATGGACTAACCAGGTCCCGAAATTTGCAGGGGACTGCGTGGGCTTGCGGCAACCCGAGATAGTATAGGTCAGCCGGGGACGATGCGGGAGCCCCGCACCGATAGTGAGAACGGTGCAGGAGCGCGGCGCCTACAGCGAATATGTACGCCAGGATAAGTATTTGGATGCCAAGCTAACGACAATCCGGCCTCGTGCGCAGATGCTCGCAATGGCTCGGCGGGGGCTCGGCACAGGCGGCAGACGTCCAAGTTGGGGGGAGTCGGGCTGCCTGTGCCGATCAGCCGCCGCGCGACCAAAGGTGGCGTCATTGAGTAAGCGTGTCAAGGTGAACGGCGGCCAGCTGGAGTTCATTCCGCCGCAGATCCCGACTCGGGTCACGGAGCCGCCCGAAGATGAGGGATGGGTTCACGAGGTCAACCTTGACGGCTACCGAACGCAGATCATCATCGATAAAGGCGGCGTGCGTCTGTACAGCAAGAACGGCCGTAACTGGACCACGAAATACTGGCCCATCGCGCTGGCTGTCGAGCTGCCATGCCGGGCTGCCATTCTCGACGGCGAGGTCATTGTAACCGACGAGCGGGGCGCTCCCGATTTCTCTGCGCTGGAAGCCGCGATCTGGAACGAGCCGAGCCGGCTAGTATTCGTCGCGTTCGACATCCTCCATCTCGACGGTCGCAATCTTGCCCCCTTGCCCCTGCTGCAGCGCAAACAGGTGCTGTGGCAACTGGTTGAGCCTGGCGTCGGCAAGATCCAGTACAGCGAGCATTTCGAGGGCGATGCGCTAGCGATCTTCCGCGCCATCGAGAAGATAGGGCTGGAGGGCATCATCTCGAAGCGCGCCGATAGCCGCTACGGGAGCGGGCAATCGAAAACATGGCTGAAGGCCAAATATTTCGAGGAAGCCGATTCTGAGCATCGACGACAGCTTCTGTGAAGATCCTATGGGGATGGAAGGCGACCAGCGCTCTGCCAGAGTGAAGTCGCCAAACATCACCTGGAGGTCAGCATGCAAGCCAACACCACCAAAGCCCCGGCCGCTATCCGCGTCGATCTTGCCGCAATATTTGTCTCGTTAGAACTGTCTCGTTCAAAATGGCTCGTGACTTCGCGTTCGCCAGGTGGGGGCGAGAGAATGTCGAGACACCTCGTGTCGGGGCGACATTCCGGGTTTGCTCGATCACTTCGCAGAGCTGCAACGAAAGGCGGAAGTGCGGACAGGGCAGAGCTTCCGGGTCATATCAATCCAGGAAGCTGGTCTGGATGGGATTTTGGATACATCGGGTCCTCGAACGCGAAGGCATCGAGAGTTATGTCGTCGACCCGGCATCCATTGCCACATCGCGTCGCCGCCGGCGGGCCAAGACCGACAGGATTGATGGGGAAGCACTGGTTCGAGCGTTGTTGGCCTACAACCGCGGCGAGCCTCGGGTTTGCGCGATGTTGCGAGTGCCAACGCCGGAGGAGGAAGACCGTCGCCGGTTGGTGCGGGAGCGGAAGGCGCTGACGGACGAGCGGATCAGGCACGTCAACAGGATAAAGGGCCTTTTGTTCAGCCAAGGTGTGTCCGGATACGAACCGTTGAAAGGCGATCGACGCAAATGCCTCGACGCGCTCATTACCGGAGATGGCGTCCACTGCCGCCAGCGCTCATGGCGCAGATCAGCCGCGAGCTTGATCGCATCGAGTTGCTCATGGTCGGCGTCGGGATCACGCTGATTTACCGCTACGGGCCCAGCCGTGAAAGGGCAAAGTGGAAATGGGCGTCATGGGGCGCCTTCCTCGCGGCTGTGGTCTGGATCGCAGTCTCGATAGATTCTCCTATTATCTTGAAAACTTCGCCAACTACAACGCGACGTATGGAGCCCTTGGGGTAGTCATCGGCTTGATGATGTGGACCTGGATCTCCGTGGTTATCCTGGTTGTAGGTGCGGAGCTGAATTCCGAGATGGAGCATCAGACAGCGATGGACACCACCACAGGTGCGCAGCAGCCGATGGGTGCGCGAGGTGCCACGGTCGCCGACACGCTGGGCGGATCGGCCGATGCCGCCGACCAGCAGTCGCGTTTGGACGAGCGCAACGCGTAGCTCGCCGATCACTTTGCCTTTCCGCGCAACTTCGCTTGGCGCCAATGGCGGCGCTAGATGGCCGCCATCTTTCCAATAAATTCTCGAGCGATGCGAGGTCTTGTAGGGCCGCCGCCTCTAATTCGCTGCTGCACTGCCGTGCTGCCCTCGAGGACTCCACATCGACGCGTGGCCCAGCAACGGCTCAAGGCGCTGGTCGCCCGGCTTGCCCAGGTGACTGGCGATTTCACCATCCAGAAGCAATGCAAAACCGCCGTCGCCGATGCCGAAATCCTCGCCAGCCTCGACGAGGTCATGTTCTGCTCAAGCGGTTGCGGCGGATGGAGTCGGCGCGCAACCCTCTACGGCGGCGACCGTTCTCCGGGGCGCGATGCAGCGCTGCTTGACCCGACGAAAGACGCTGCGCGCGTGCGCGCCATGTATACGCATCCCAGCTTCATCCGCCGAGGCGTGGGGCGCCTAATCCTCATGCTGTGCGAGGACGCCGCCCGCCGCGAGGGCTTCACAAGTGTCGAGCTTATGGCAACGAGGGCCGGCGAACCGCTCTATCGGGCCTGCGGCTTTGTGGCGGTTGAAGAAGTCGTCGACAACAGAGGCGGAGCGGGCGTGCCACTGTTGCGGATGAGGAAGGCGTTGTGAATGATCGGCGGGCTCGCACTCATAGCCAGTAGCTGACGGTAGCTGCGAGGCAGACGGCGGCAAGGAAGTTCGTCGCCGACCGATCGTACCGAGTGGCGATGCGGCGGAAATCCTTGAGGCGCCTGAACATGCGCTCGATGGCGTTGCGCTCGCGGTAGAGGAACGGTGAGAAGCAGTTTTTCCAGCGCCGGGTGATGCTCACGCTGCCTTTCTGGCGGCTGCCCTGAACGGACGGTCGATGGTGAAGGCATCTGGACGGATGGCTGCCTCAACCTGGCTCCAGGTCACGGGATGAGCGATTGGGAAGCCAGGTCGCGCTCGTGGGGAGAAGGCGCCGACCGCCGTGTTGCCGCGCCCATTGCGGAGGTAATCAATGAAGATGCGGCCCTTTCGGGCTGCCGGCGCGGCGGACAGCAGATAACGGTCTGGATAAGCGTCAGCGAGGCGCTTGGCGAACGACCGGGCAAGGAGCCGGGCATTGTCGTGCGTGATCTTCGTCTCAAGTGGGGCCATCAGGTGAATTCCCTTGCCGCCCGTCACCTTCGGCCAGCTCTCTAGGCCTTCTGGTTCCATGATGTCGCGGAGCGCTAGCGCGGTCCGGATGACCTCATCCCACTCTACCCCCTCACCCGGGTCGAGGTCCAGAACGATGCGGTCGGCATGCTCGATGTCGTCAACGGTGGCGTTCCAGGGATGCAGCTCTACAGCATCCATCTCGACCAGCCCTAGCAGGCCGGCAAGGTCGTCCACCCACACGCGCACACCTTCGCCACCCTCGCGCTTCTGAAGGCGCAACTGATGCACTGCTGGCGGGATCTTCGGCAGCGCGCCCTTGTGGTAGAAGGTTGCGCCGAGAGCATGGCGGACCAGCTTCAGCGGTCGGTGGCCGAGATGGACGAGTGCCTGATCGGCAACCCTCTGCCAATAGCGCGCAAGCTCTTCTTTGGACGGCGAGACCGCGTCGGGCAGCAGTTGCAGGATGTTCTCGCTGGGAACGCCATGTTCCCGGGCTGGCCCACGTCGCTTTGACGGCGCAGGAGGCTTGGCCGGGATCGCCACGAGGTCTTCTCGCAGACCCTTGAACACGGCTTCACGCAGCACGCCGCGATCTGTTAGGCCGCTGAATTGCACCTCGGCCAGCACGTCTGGTCTGACCCATGTCGCCTTCGGCTTCACGATGGGCTCTGACAGGGGTGACTTGCTGATGATCAGCGGGTCAAGCCGCTCTCGAACCAGTTGCGCAGCGCTCAAGGTGTAGCCGCTGCGAGCCTTCCCGGCATAGAGCAGTCGGTCGCCCTCGCGGCGGCCGATGTAGAGCGATGCGATCCGGCGCGGGTGAGCGCCGAGCTTTTCCACGAAAGCGACAATGGGGAAGGTGTCGCTCTTGATGCACTTCACTTTGAGCCAACTCGTCTGGATACCCGAGCGGTACGTGGCATCGGTGCGCTTGGACACAATCCCCTCCAAGCCCATTCGGCAGGCATGTTCAAACACGTCCGTGCCGCTCACCTCCAGATGCTCGGCATAGGTCAGTGTCGGCGCTGAGTTCTTAAGCAGCTTCTCTAGGGCTGCCTTGCGCCTCACCAGCGGCTGCTGTCGTAGATCGCGCCCGTTGAGGTGCAGCAGGTCGAACGCATAGAAGATGAGCCTCGCCGAGTCTGGATTGCCCAACTCCCGTTCCAAGGCTTGGTAATCCGGCAGGCCGCTATCGCCGAGAACGACAGCCTCCCCGTCGATGATCGCCGCCTTCACCGGCAAGCCCGCCGCCGCTTGAACAATTCGTCGGTATCGATGCGACCAGTCGTAGCCACGACGCGTGAAGGCCCGCGCTTTACCGCCCTCAATGATCAGCTCGGTGCGGTAGCCGTCGTATTTGATCTCGTGAAGCCATTCGCCGCCCTCGGGCGCATTCTCGACCAGCGTGGGCGACTGGAACTCAATGAAAGAGAGCTGGCCATCCCCAGCTTTGGAACTCATGGCACACTCCTGACCTTCCACCCAAACCTTGCGGCCAGTGAATAGGTTCCGCAACAGGGCTGGCCGGAGGAGTAGGGCCCCGAGCCGGTTTACCCGATCCTTGCTCGAAACCGGGCGTGGTTGAGGGAACTCTTAGTTAAGCCGTCGCTTATGTACGAATGTCGCTCCATTGGTTCTCTCCGCCGGTATCCGTAAGGACCACCCGTCCTGGCATTGCTTATCAGTGCAACAATGTCGAGGGAGCCGCCGAGCAACTGTTGCAGTGGACCAAGCGTGGCCCCAAGTGGCACCGCGCAGTGCAGCTCTGCATGGATGCCATGATCGATGAGGTGAAACCCGAAGTGGTCCGCAGGGCGTTTCTCGAAGCGGCCAAGGAAGAGGGAAACCTAGTGCCTCCTTAGCATCTGCGACCGAAAGCCCTACTCTTGGTCGGGCACGAACCTAACAAAGAGCATCGTCGGCTCTGCAGCGAGGCGGCGGTCGTAGAACTGGCAAGCGAGGACCATTGACTTGCCCGACTACCGCTGCGCCTTCAGCGATAGTCAAGCTATCCGGCATTTAAGCTGACTTGCAGGGGATTTTCTCTAGCATTCTCGCTATCGATAATGACCGCTTATCGATAGCGATCAGACCAAGACTTGACCAATCTGCGGAATCGGCGCTATCGTGGCGCAGAATCGCGTTTATCGTGCATGGCTGGGCTCAGGGCGACGCGAGTCGCATAGCGCGCTACAGCACAGCAAGCTCGTACGAGGACAAAACAATGACCATCACGGTGAAAATTGGCGAGGCCAAAACCCACCTTTCGGAACTGCTCGCTAAGGTCGAGGCCGGTGAGGAGGTGATCATTTCGCGCGGCAACGATCCCATTGCCAAGCTGTCCCGCCTTCCCCAAAACCAGGATCTGGGCGCCTTGATCGAAGAGGTCCGCGCCGCGCGGGCCCGCGCGAAACCTGTCACCACCGAGGAAATTCTGGCCTGGAAGCATGAAGGCCACCGTTACTGATGCGTCTCGTCCTGGACGCGTCCATAGCCGCGGCCTGGCTGCTGCCGGAGGAGCACAGCGCGGTCGCCGAGACCCTGGTTGCCGGCCTGACGGGGCGATCGCCGGTGCCGTCGCTGTTCTGGCACGAGGCGCGCAGTGTCGTGCTGATGGCCGAGCGGCGTAGCCGCATCGCCGCAGGCGAAGCGGCCACCGCCATGGCACGGCTGCGCCGATTGCCGCTGGAGGACGCCGGCGGCGGGTCGGACGGCGCGGTGCTGGCGCTAGCGGCCGCGCACGGTCTCAGTGCCTATGACGCCGCCTACCTTGCGCTGGTAATCGAAACCGAGTTGCCGCTGGCGACCCTCGATCGCAAGCTCGCCGTTGCCGCGCGCGGCAAGGGAGTCCGCATTTTCGGACCGCTCGCCAATGGCAACTGACCTCGTCGCTCGGCCACCTGGCAATGGTGTTCGACGCGCCGAGGCGCTCGACGCATTGGATTCGGTGCTGCCCTTCGACCGCCGCGATTTTCTGTCCGATCTCCTGACCGACGACGTCGCAACGCTGCGCCATCTGGCCAAGGAAGACATTGGCGCAAACTCTCTCCGCGCGCTGGCCTCCGACCTTGGCTATCTCGAGGCATGGTCTTTTGCCGCCACTGGTTCTCCGCTGCCCTGGCCGGCGCCGGAAGCGCTTTTGATCAAATTCATCGCCCACCACCTGTGGGATTCTTCCCGGCGCGAGGCCGACCCGGCCCACGGTATGCCCGAGGAGGTGACGGCCGCGCTGAAGGCGCAAGGGCTTTTGCGCAGCGACGGACCGCACGCGGCCGCCACCGTGCGCCGGCGTCTGTCGAGCTGGTCGACGCTGACCAAATGGCGCGGTTTGCGCGGAAATTTTTCAGCCCCGGGCCTGCAGAGCGCGATAAAGCTGGCGGTGCGCGCCAGCGCCCGCCCGCGCGGCCGCAAGAGCAAAAAGGCGGTGACCGCCGATATTTTGGCCGCCCTCCTGAAAGCCTGCGCCGGCGACCGCCTCGTCGACATGCGCGATCGCGCGCTGCTCATCACCGCCTTCGCCTCGGGCGGTCGCCGCCGCAGCGAGGTTTCTGACCTCCGCGTCGAACAGCTCATCGAAGAAGAGCCGGTGCCCGCGAATCCCAAGGATTCAGAGGGGCAAAAAATTCCCTGCTTAAAGATCCGGCTCGGCCGGACCAAGGCGACACAGGCCGATGGCGACGCTTTCGTGCTGCTCGTCGGCCGGCCGGTGACGGTGCTGCGAGCGTGGCTCGAGCGCGCCGGCGTCACTGAAGGCGCCGTGTTTCGCGGCATCGACCGCTGGGGCAATCTCGAAGCGCGCGCCCTGACGCCGCAGGCCGTCAATCTGATCCTGAAGCGCCGCATCGCCGAGGCCGGGTTCGATCCGCAAGCCTTCTCCGCCCACGGCCTGCGCTCCGGCTATCTCACCGAAACTGCACGCCGCGGCATTCCGTTGCCCGAAGCCATGCAGCAGTCGCAGCATCGCTCTGTGCAGCAGGCCTCGAACTACTACAATGACGCGGAATGCACGCTCGGGCGGGCGGCGCGGATAATCGTCTAAGTCGCAGATCGATCCGACCCTTGCGGCGTCAGCTCCAGCACAGTTGGTTCCGAGGCAGCCCGACGTCCGGGATAGATCACCCTGACTTGATGCGGAAGCACCTCGCCCCAGCTCCACAGCACGAGGTTCTGATCGGATGTGTCGGCACCTGGCGCGAAGCTGGGCACGAGAATGCCGAACTTGCCTTCAGCAACGAGGCGGTCATAAATGCTCCATGACGGCGGCCGTTTGCCATCGGCGAGAAAATCCATCCAGCCACAAGCCATATCTTCGAACCGGATCCCGGCGTCGGCCTGGCCTTGCGCCGTCCTCAGATTGATAATGTCATCGCAATCGATCTCGTATGAGCAGAGCACGCACGGATCAATGCGATGTGCAAAACCCTGATTGGCCTCCTTCACGGCCGTCATGACGTCGAGCGCCAGATAAAGCGTAGGCACACCTTTCGGGTTGAATCTGGCACCCCGAATAGCCGCTCCGTCGCCTGAGATCGGCTGGAAGGACCAACGCGGATCATGGGCGCGGTAGCAAATTCCGGCAAATCTCAAGCAAAGCCACCAACGGCGACATGATCCAGGTAGTCGCGAACCGCGCTGGCCTTGCCTTCCTTAACCAGAGCTTCCGCCGTCCGCCCGCCGAATGCCGGTATCGGCTGCGCCGGGTACCAGGCCATCGCCTGCTCCTTGCCTCCAGCCCAGTCGGTCACCCTGCTGATGATCTCAAGCATTTCGCGAAGGCGACCTTGCGTCTTTGCAGCATGGCTACGCTCAACCCTATAGACGGTTTCCCGCGCAAGACCCGCCGTTTCGGCAAGCTGACCTTTGGACATACCGAATCCGTCCGCAACCTGGGCGATAGCGATCTTCCCAGCCCGATCCATATAGGACAGCACCAACGCTTCGTTCTGAACTGGAACTTTCAACGCTTGGGTCATCCTTGTCTCCAATGCCATATTCAGAAACACGTTTCTTGTGCACAAGACATGGCATTGTGCGACGGACTACAAGCCTCGGTTGCCTGACGGGACGTCGTTGAGGCCTCACCAGACGCCTTCATACGTTCGTTTTCTGGCACATTCCTTGTGTGTACAAACGCCCTAAAAACCTTCCCAAGACGACCGAATGCGCGCACAATCGCAAATCCCTGCGGCGCGGCGATCAGGATGAGGTCTCTCCCAGATCGCCGCGCTATAAATCCCCCTGATCCGCCTCATTGGCGGCCGCGTCTCGACCGAGAACCAGGCGACCGCCCAAGTCGACGAACTCAAAGGCGGCCGGCTGCCGCTTGGTCCATCAGGAGCACGGCTCCTGCGCCTCGCGGTCCCGGCCGGTGCTGGCGAAGCTGATGCGCGAGATAGCCGCATATGGGACACACCGCTATGGCGATATGGCGCCCAGAATCTCAAGAGTCGCCGCCGGCGATAGCCTGCCAAGACTGTCACCCACGCTTGCCCTGGGCACCCGTAATGGAAATGATGGCGGGCGCTAGCGTGACGAACAGGATATAAGGCTCTCTGGCAGCAAGCTGGTTGAGGAAGCCCCACCGTCATGAAGCCAATGAACGAAGAGCACCTCGCGGTCCTACGCAGGCACATGGTCGAGATGATTGCAATCCATACCGACCTTGCAAGCGAAGAACTCGGCAAGGCGGCGCTCGATGAGCGGGTGATGGCAGCGATGCGGCGAGTGCCGCGGCATCTCTTTGTGCCAGCCTCGGTTGCACCTTATGCCTACCAGGACATGCCGCTGCCGATCGGCTTCGATAAAACCGTTTCGCAGCCTTTCATCGTCGCTCTCATGACCGATCTCCTCGCGCTGCAACCGCACGAGGCGGTGCTCGAGATCGGGACCGGCCTGGGCTATCAAACCGCAATTCTCGCGGAGCTCGCCGGGCAAGTTTGGAGCGTCGAAATCATCGAGGAATTCGCAACCCATGCCGAGGCTCTGCTGCAGGGCCTCGGTCTATCCAATGTCGGCATTCGTGTCGGAGACGGGTCGCGCGGCTGGCCCGAGCACGCCCCATACGACAAGATCCTGGTCACCGTCGCGGCTGGGCGGGCGCCGCCGGCCTTGCTTGAGCAGCTCAAGCCGGGGGGACGCCTGGTTCTGCCTGTGGGACCTGAAGATGTGCAGTTGCTGACGGTCATCGACAAGGATTCGGCAGGGCAACAGAAGACTCGCAAACTCATCCGGGTTCGGTTCAGCCGGCTCGAAACGGTCTAATGAGGTGCGACAACTGGCGCGACCGCGCTTTTCCGACCGTCAATCAGATGCCAGCCTTCCGCGTTTCTTCGCCCTTGGTGAACGCGAAAAAACGGTAGAGTGGAGGTGTGGCGGGGTGGCGGTAGGTTGAACATATCTGTTTGCCGCCCCTTTCGTCTGGCGGTGCCTTACTGGTTCAACCTTGGCTCCGTTTCCACACCCGCTCATCGAACCGGACCTGCAGATCTCCCGCATCCGGCTCTCGGACAAGTACTCACGCCTTCACCCACGACACGCCACGTCCAAGTCGGGTCAGACGTACGAGCCCGAAGTGCTCGTAAAGATGCGAGTCTGGATTGGCCCGCCCTTGCATCGTCTGGTCTTGTGCTTGGAACGCAGCCACCGCCGCAACCGCACTGCAGTGTAACTGTCGAGTACCCGGTATGCCTTGCTGGTGGTTCCTACCGAGAAGTAGTTCGCCCATCCGCGCAGCATCCGGTTTACCTTCGCTACCAACAATGTGGTCTCTTGCCATGTACCCTTTCGGTCGGTCAGCCCATCGATGTTCTCCACAGCGCGCCTGATGCTCTTCTTCTATGGCCGTTGCGCCAAGCGGGCCGCTGACGATCCTTTCCGGTCGATCTTTCAGAGAATAGGTGGAAGGGGATCTCGCCGTGTGATGGCCGGTGCGGGCACTATAGCTCGGGCCAGAGTGACGCAAGCAAAAGCAGCACAATTCGAATGAATGCGACATTCCAGACGAGCGAAACGAACCAGGGGAACCCCCGCTGCGTAGGGCGAGAGATAAACCAGCCCGGCTGAGAAATAGAGACTAGCTAGCTCCCCATTCGCTGAGGCCGCTCTCACGACCGAGCGCATGGACAAGGAAGACTCCGGCCACGAACACCGGGAACGTGTCCAGGGCGGAAGCGGATTGGCAGCCAACCGCAGAGCTGGAGCCCGCTCCCGCCCCTATCCTCCCGCCGACGTTCCCGGCATCGGGATGTTCATTGTGCTTCCAGCCGTAGGGGGAAATGGCAGCCGAATGAATACGCCCCAACAAATGCCAGCGCTACCCGAATTCGAGGCCGATTCGAATCGTCACGTCCTTCATCTACGACTGCTCACAAGATTGTTAACAATCTGAAAAAGTTTTGTTGACAGATGATTGATTTGAGCCTTCACTCACAAGAGTCCGCGTATCGGTCGAGTTCTGTCGCAACAATGCGCGGCCTCCAAAGGGGAAAGAACAATGATCAACAGACGTTCAATAATCACATCCGCGGCGCGCGGCGCCATCTCCGCGCTGGCAATCATGGCCGGCAGTACAATCGCGGTGCACGCCGCCAACAAGGAACTCAAAATCGGCTTTGTCGGCGTGACGAGTGGCGCGGCCGCTGCGTGGGGCACATCCAACGTCCGCTCGATGCAGACGCGCGCCGCCTGGATCAACGAAACCGGCGGTGTGAAGATTGGTGACGAGACCTACGACATCAAAATCGTCACCTTCGACGACCAGAAGGACCCCAAGCGGGCGATCGCCGGCATGGAGAAGATGGCCCAGGAGGGCATCCACTATGTCGTCGGTCCGAATGTCGACGACGGCGCGGCGGCGGTGCGTCCCGTGGCTGAATCCAAGGGCATCATCTATTTTCCCTACGCGTTCCCGAAGGAACTCTACAGCCCGCCGGCGTCCAACGCCGTGCTCGGCATGATCGCCAACTACCAGTCGGCTCCGGCGATCTACAAATATCTCATGGAAAACAGGGGCGTGAAGAAAGTTGCCTTTGTCGCCGCCAACGAATCCGATCCGCTGAGCCAGCGGGATGGCGGTGTTGCCGCGGCAAAGGCGCTCGGGCTCGAGGTTGTGGCTGCAACGGATGTCTACCAAAACGATACCCGCGATTTCACACCGGTACTGACGCCGATCGTTCTGCAAAAACCGGACCTGCTGGTGCTTTCGGGTGTCGCGCCCGGCAATGCGCCGCTGCTGATCCGCGCCGCGCGCGAGCTCGGCTACGAAGGTCTGATCTCCACCGAAACGGCGCAGGATGCCAAGGTGCTGGAAGAGGGCGCGGGCGAGTTGGCCAACGGCTTCATCTCAGTCGGCGGCGCATCGACGCCCGAAATCGCGTCCGACACGATGAAGGAATTCGTCGACCGCTATACGAAAATGTTCGGCGAATACAATGACGAGTCCAACACCAAGGTCTACGCGCTCGAATACATCATCGAGACGCTGAAGGCGAACCCGGCCGCCATCGACAATGTCGAGGAGTTCAAGAAGACGATCGACACTTTCTCGGCGCCCAATCCCTATCTGAAGGGCGATGCCAAGCTGACCTATGTCGGAATGACGTCGTTCGGCCAGAAGCGTCAGCTTTCGGTCCCGATGGTGGTCACCGAATACCGCGACGGCAAGTTCGAGACGCTCTTCGTCGCTCAGGTCGATTGACGCAACTGCACTGAAGCGGATTGCCGCAGAGGCTCGTGCATTCGTCTTGAGCCTCTGAATGGCCGGGGAACCATCCTGATGGAACAAGTCATCGCCAACGGGCTCTATCTAGGTGCGCAATATGCCTTGATCGCGCTCGGTCTGACCCTGATCTTCGCGCTGATGAACGTGCTTAACTTTGCCCATGGGCAGATGTACGTTCTCGGCGGCTTCATCACCTACACCGTCTATGGCCAGCTCGGCATGCCTTTCGTCGTCGCGCTCGTCGCGTCCGGGATCACGCTGCTGGTCATTGGAGCGCTGGTCGAGAAATTCCTTTTCAGAACGGTGATCAAGCGAAGCGTGCGCGAGGAAAGTACGATGCTTCTCGCGGCGGCGGTCGCATTCTTCCTCGACGCCGTGATCCTCCTCCTGTTCGGTGAAAAGCAGCGCGGCGTGCCGAAGATCGTCAACGGCGTCTTCGTCTCCGACAGCCTCATAATGCCTTATGACCGGCTGCTCGTCGGGGCTCTCGCCATACTGTTCATCGCATCCTTCGTGCTTTTCATGCAGTATAGCAAGCCGGGACGCGCCATGCGAGCGCTGGCGCAGGACCGGGTCGCGGCGCAGCTTATGGGCGTCGAGGTCGACCGCTATTCGATGATCGGCTTTGCGCTTGGCGCCATGCTTGCCGGCATAGTCGGCGGGCTGCTGGTCGCCATCACCGGCGTCAATTCGGGCATCGGCGGGCCGATCTCGATCAAGGCGTTCTTGATGGTGATGATCGGTGGGGCCGGCGTCGTCAGCGGAGCGATCGCCGGCGGCTTCATCCTCGGCATGATGGAATCGGTCGGCCTGACGGTGCTACGCCACTATGGCGACGTCACCTATCTCGTCATCTTCGCCGCGCTGATGGTCTTCCTCAGCATCCGCCCGAACGGGCTCATGGGCAAGCCGTGGGGGTGATGGACATGAAGCGTACACGCAACATCTTCGCCGTCGCTGTCTTCCTGCTGGTCGTACTCATCGGCGTGCCCTGGCTGATCGAGGCGACCGGTCGGCTCGACCTCTACTATACGCTGACCTCGGTCGCGTTGCTCAGCATCGCCAGCGCCGGCGTGTGGGTGACCTTCTACATCGGCCGCATCAATATCGGCCAGGGTGCCTTCGCGCTTATGGGCGGCTATGTTTCGGCCATCCTTGTCGTCCAGTACGGTGTGTCGTTCTGGCTGACACTGCCGCTGGCCGGGCTGTTCTGCGCCGCTGCAAGCGTGCTGATCGGACTGCCCATCCTCAGGCTCCGCGGCGTTTATTTCGCCATGGTCACGCTGGTTTTGACCGAAGTAGCGCGGCTGCTGGCGCTGGCGCTGCCGATCACCAACGGCGCCAAGGGCATGGTGAGCATTCCGCTCCCCGGCGGCATTTCGATCTTCGGCCTGACCATCCTTCCCGATTTCGCGACGCTCGCCAATCCACGCCCGGCGTTCTATCTCGTCTCGGTGGTGCTGATGGTGCTGTGCTTTGCCGGGCTTTACCGCCTTGTCCATTCGCGCATCGGCAAGCTCTGCCAGTCGCTGCAGCAGAACGAGGAACTGGCCTCCTCGATCGGCGTCAACATCGCCTATCTGCGCGTCATCGCCTACGCCATCTCCTCGTTCCTCGGCGGTCTCGGCGGCGCGATGTTCGTCGCCATCTCGCAGTCGATCTATCCGTCCAGCTTCACCGTCACCGACTCGGTGAATTTCATGCTGAACTGCTTCCTCGGCGGGCTCAGCTATGTCTTCGGGCCGATGATCGGCACCTTCGTGCTCTATTTCGGCTGGGATTTCCTGTTCGAGACCGGCGAGTTCCAGTTGCTGATCTTCTCGTCGGTGCTGATCGCGCTGATGCTGTTCCTTCCCAACGGCCTGCTCAGCCTGCGGCTGTTCGGCAAGAAGCAGGGCTAGGACCATGACCGAGCTTCTCCAGATCAAGGCAGTGACCAAACGCTTCGGCGGGCTGGTCGCGGTCAACAATGTTTCCTTCGCCGTCCGCGAACGCGAAATCCTCTCCGTGATCGGTCCCAACGGCGCCGGCAAATCGACGCTGTTCAAGCTGATTTCCTCTTTCCTCAGTCCGAGCTCGGGCGAGGTGCTGTTTCGCGGACAGCGGATTTCGGGCCTGGCGCCGCATATCGTCGCCCGGAAGGGCGTCGTCCGCACATTCCAGGAGACGACGATCTTCAAGGGCATGACCGTGCGCGACAACGTCATCATCGCACATCACCTGCGTTCCAATGCCACCCTTGCCGGCTTCTATCTTGGCACGACTACAGCGCGGCGCGACGAGGCCGAATTCGGGCGATCCGCCGACGAGATCATCGACTTCCTCGATCTCGGCGCGCAACGGCATGAGATCGCGAGCACGCTGCCGCACGGGCATCTGCGCGCGCTGGGGATTGCCATCGGCCTCGCCACCAACCCGACCGTGCTCCTGCTCGATGAACCCTTTGCCGGCATGAACCACGACGAAACCGTGCGTGCGGTGAAAATGGTGCGCGGCGTCCGCAAACGCGGCGTGACCGTGCTACTCGTCGAGCACGACATGCCCGCCGTGATGAACATTTCCGACCGTATCGTCGTCCTGAACTTCGGCGTCAAAATCGCCGAGGGAACGCCGAAAGAAATTCAAGAGAACGAAAAGGTCATCGAAGCCTATCTCGGCGCCGAAGACGAGACGATCGGATTTTAGCCATGAGCGAACTGCTGAGCGTCTCCAATGTCGAACTCTACTACGACCACGTCTATGCGCTGAAGGGCGTGTCGCTGAGCGTCAACGAGGGCGAGACGGTAGCGCTGATCGGCGCGAACGGTGCGGGCAAATCGTCAATCCTGCGCGCCATCACCGGCCTGAAAAGAGTCCGCAGCGGCGAGATCCATTTCCAGGGCCGCCGCATCGACAAAACGCGGCCGGACGAGCTGGTCAGGATGGGCATCGCTATGGTGCCGGAGGGCCGGCGCGTCTTTTCCTACATGACCGTGCGCGACAATCTGATGATGGGCGCATTCACCCGCACCGACAAGGCCGACATCGCCAGGACGCTGGACATGGTGCTCGGGCGTTTTCCGCGCCTGAAGGAACGCTATTCGCAGACGGCGGGCACGATGAGCGGCGGCGAACAGCAGATGCTGGTGATCGGGCGGGCGCTGATGGCCAAGCCGAAGCTGCTCTTGCTCGACGAACCCTCGCTCGGCGTCGCACCGAAGCTCGTGCAGGACATCGCCCGCTCGATCGTCGCGATCAACCGCGACGAAAAGGTCAGCGTGCTGCTGGTCGAGCAGAATTCGCGCATGGCGCTGCGCATCTCGCAGCGCGCCTACGCACTGACGACCGGAACGATCGCGCTGGCCGGGGATTCGGCTGAGCTGCTTGCCGACGATCGGGTCAAGAAACTCTATCTCGGCGGCGAAATATGAAGGCGCAAATGGACATACTCGTCGTCAATCCCAACACCACCGCGTCCATGACCGAGAAGATTGGCGAGGCGGCACGCGGCGCGGCTTCGGCCGGCACCAGGATCATCGCGGCCAATCCGAAGGATGGGCCGCCGAGCATCGAAGGCTATTTCGACGAGGTCTTCGCCATCCCGGGAATGATCGGCGAGATCCAAAAACATCCGGCGGCGAGCGCCTGCGTCATCGCCTGCTTCGACGACACCGGCCTAGACGCGGCGCGCTGCGTCAGGGAGATGCCGGTGGTCGGCATCGGCGAAGCAGCGTTTCATATGGCGAGCCTGATTGCCGGCAGGTTCAGCGTCGTGACGACGCTGTCACGTTCGGTGCCGGCGATTGAGCACAATCTGGTGCGCTACGGCCTCGCCAGCCGCTGCGCCAGGGTGCGAGCAAGCGACGTTCCCGTTCTGGAGCTCGAAGTGCTCGGCTCCAACGCCCGCCATCGAATTTCTGAGGAGATCGACTGCGCCATCCGCGACGACCGGGCCGAAGCGATTGTGCTGGGATGCGCCGGCATGGCCGATCTCGCCGCTGCGCTCAGCCGCGAACATGGCGTTCCCGTGCTCGACGGCGTCGCCTGCGCGGTAAAACTGTGCGAGAGCCTCGTCGGCCTTGGCCTGTCGACCTCGAAGCGCGGCGGCTATCAGGTTCCACTCGAAAAATCCTTCGCCGGAATCTTTGCGTCCTTTTCGCCCTCCGGCCGTGTAGCCTGATGCGTGCAAATTTGCTGACATTCCCGCACAGGATGTTCGATGTCCGGCCTGAAACGTGGTGTTCGCGCCGCTATGCGATCCGGCCGCCAGGACAATGAGACGATGGACCTGCTTGGACCAAAGACACGGGATGACGACAAACCGGCGATGCGCTGGTTTCCGGTCTATGCCGGCCTGCGCGACGCCATCGTCAGCCACCGCCTCGCACCGGGTACAAAACTGCCCGAGGACGAACTCGCCTCGATCTATTCGGTGAGCCGCGCGGTGATACGCGCGGCGCTGCAGGCGCTGTCGCATGACCGCTTGGCCCGGCTCGAGCCGAACCGCGGTGCGTTCGTCGCCCAGCCGACCAAGCAGGAAGCGCGCGAGGTGTTCGAAGTGCGGGCGCTGATCGAGCCCAAGGTCGCGGCGCTTGCCGCCGACGTGGCAAAGCCGGCCGAGATCGCGCAACTGCGGCTTCATCTCGAAAAAGAGCACGAGGCCCTGCATGCCGGCCGCGACAGCGACGCCATCATGCTGTCGGCAAAATTCCATGTCGGCATCGCCGAAATCGCCGGCCATTCGATCCTGACCGGCTTCGTCAAAGACCTGCTGTCGCGGTCGTCGCTGATCATCGCGCTTTACTGGCGCCGCCGCGACACCACCTGCGAAAGCCAGGCCCATCACGCCCTTGTCGATGCTATCGAAAAACACGACGCAAAAGACGCGTCCGACCTGATGCGAAGCCATCTCGTCGACCTGCTGTCGGGCCTTGATCTGACGCTTGGCGAGAAGAAGCCCGAGAGCCTGTCGGACATCTTGCGCTGATCTCCGCTGTCAAACCTTTCGCCGCAGTTCGCCTTTGTCCGCGCCATGCTGGGCGTGACTGAAGGCATAGCCTCGGTCCATGACTACTCCTGCTTCTTCGTTCCTGCCGTCATAACACTAGCGGGCGTAGAGTCCCGCGGCGCTGCCCTCCGGCTGCGACTGCTCCTGCTGGGTCATAATCAGTCCTTCCCGCACAACGAGCCGGTCGGGCAACGCGCCCGATCAGAGCTTGAAGCAATCATAAAGCGCGTGTTGGTCGCTCAAGCCGACCCGGCGAAACGCGATGCGCTCGAGCGGGACATCTGCGCGCAATGGCAGCAGTTCGTGGTGGACGGCTCCATGTCGCTTCAGGTGGGCATGACGACGGCGACAGCGCGGAAAGAGACATGTGAGGTGAAAGAAGCGCTTTGGCAACGTGCGAGTCGAGGTCAGCTGGGCAAGCATCCAGCGGGACGACATTGCGAATGACAATGATGTGTGCCGATCCGGACTTTGTCTCGCTTCCTTAGGCGTCAGGTAATGGCGCAACTTCCTGGTTCAGGAACCGGAACAGCTGGTAGAGTCGAGGTGTGGCGCGGCGGCGGTAAGTTGAACATGTCTGTTTGCCGCCCCTTTCGTCTGGCGGTGCCTTACTGGTCCTCCTGAATCGATCAAAGGCCACGGAACGCTAGGCTCATGCGATCCTTCTTCGGCCCTCATAACCTGACCTGATCAACCTCCCCAGCCGCCTCCCCCGCCTCCGCCGCTTCCGCTCCCGCCGCTCCCGCCCGAAGGAGGAATGACGACAGGCGCAGGAACAGGCTCCTCCTCAACCGGTATAATCACTTTCTTGGCGGCCCTCGGTTTGGGAGCGAGCTTGACGACCTTTGGCGGAGGAACCCTGCGAAGGACCTTTGGCGGAGGCGTGGCGACCAGCGGCGACGGTTCAACTTTGGGCGTAAGGGAATTGCAGCCCATGAGGCCCGCCAGGACGCCGGATAGCGTTATTCCGATGATTGCTCGCTTCAATGTCCTTTCCACCAGTGCCTCCTCGTTGATCAAAACAAGTCCCGACGCGGATTGGCTTCTTCCCACAATCGTCTGGCCGCGTTCACCAGTTGCGTATCGAGTGAACCGGAGCCGGGAAGCTTAGATTTCAGTTCCTGGCGCAGCTGCTTCAACGCCGCTGTTTTTGGCTTCGGTCCGAACTTTGCCAGCGTTCCTTTGGCGTCCGGCAGTTCCTTGCGCACGTCGAGCGCAGCCGCAAATGCAAGGAAACGCACGGCAAGACCTTGATCGGCCTTGTCGCCCTTTTGCATTTCGAGGCCCGCGCGATCGTAAGCTGCGAACTGATCGCCCCGCGCGATCCCAATGTCGAACAATCTTTGCGCTTCGGCGAGGTTCCGTTCCACACCGACGCCGTCCCGATACATGCGTGCGAGGCTGCCCGGGGCGTAGGGCTGGCCGAGGTCGATTGCCTGCTGAAAAAGCAACAGCGCCTCCTTCGGATCCTTCTCCACGCCCTGCCCAGACAAGTAATTGCGGCCGAGCAGGTTCATCGAATACATGTCCTGCCGCTGGACGCCGGCCTCCAGGAAGGCAACGGCGCGGGCCGGATCGGCGGTCACGCCGTTGCGGCCCTCGGTGAAGATCGCGGCCAGATCGTTCATGGCATAGGTGTGCCCCATCGCCGCCGCCTTGAGCAGCAGGTCCAAACCCTTGCTGGTGTCGGGCTTGACGCCATAGCCATTGAACAAGGCGCGACCCCACGACGTCATGCCATAGGGATCCCCCTTGTCGGACGCCGCCGCGTAAAGCGCATTGGCCTGTGTGCGGTCGACGGCCATTCCGGTTCCCGTCGCATACATGTAGCCGAGCTCGAACACGGCACGGACGTGTCCCTTCTTGGCGGCTTCCTCGATGGCTGTCCTGCCCTCGTCGACCTTTCCTGCCGCAAGGAGCGCGCGCCCCAGTTCATAGCGGAAGCGCGGAACGGCGGGATAAGCCTTCACGGCGGCCTCGCAAAGCTCTACCGCGCTGGCGCCAATTTCATTTGGGAGCAGGCCGGGGACGACGCCCTGCAGGTCGAGGGGCTCGCCGGCAGCCGTATCGCACGGATCCACTGTTGGCGATAATTTCATTGTGGCGGGCTTGGATGATCTGCTGTCCGCCCGGATTTCGAAGCCGACCTCGACCGTGGCTTCAGCGCCGATCTGGGGTTCGTAGCGCAGCCGGTCGACCTCACCGGACCTCAGGCTCGAGTCGGGCGCCAGGGTTCGATCGGGCAGCGAGAGCGTTCCCGTTGCCGGATAACCCGAAACTTTCAGGCTGACCGCGGGATCATCGGTCGGAAAGTCCAGGTTCAGCGCAACCGGACCGACGCCCACGGGAACGTTGAAATTTCGGTTTTCGAGCGCCTCGGCCGCACCGGTGATATGAATGCCGCGCTCCAGCACGTTCTGCTTCTGCTCGGCTTCGAGCGAGGCCATGATCTCTTCGCCTTGCGCGCCTTCGCCGCTCTTGACCCGAAATACCACGATGCCCTGGGTTTGGCCGCCCCAGTTGTCATGCGTGGCATAGGCCAGCATGTCCACCTCTTCCTGCGTAGCGACACCCTTGGGAACATCCATCTGCAAATGGGGCAGGTCCTTGCCTTGGATCGGCACGCCCACCTCGACAGGCTTGCCGTCCAGCATCAGGCGCCCCAGGGCAGGCGGTCTTTCGATGCTCAAGGTGATCGTACCGCCGTCGACGTCGATCGGTTCGGGCAGCCCCAAGTCGACGGGTCCGACTCCCGAGAGCACGACCTTCTCCAGCACCGGCGGCAGCGAGGGGCGATTGCTGCGGCGCATCAGCACGACTTCGTCGATCAGCGACGAGTTCTCCCAGGGAACCTGGAGGCCGTTTGTGGCTTCCACCACATCGCGGCGCACCGCCGCCATTACGGTGCGGATCTCCTGGTTCGGGGCCAGCGCGCGACGGGAAAACGCCGCTGAGAACGGGCTGAGTTCGCCGACGCCGTCATAAGCCGCCGCCCCGGGCTCGGTGGCAAAGGCAATGAGGGTGTTGAGCGAGCTTCTGACCTGCGCGAGCCCGGCATTGCCGGCGGTGATGAGCTGGTCTCTTAGCCAGTAATTCTTGCGCGGGAACGGATTGTTGCGGCAGGCATCGAGGATGATCACCTGGATCTTCGATTTCGAACGCAACTGTTCCAGCACATCGTTGAGCTTGATGGCCTGGACTTCGATGTCTGCCGCCTGCTTCAAGGAGGCATCGACCGGAATCAGGAAGTTTTCGCCGCCGATCTGGAAGCCGTGACCGGAATAGTAGACCACGGCTAGGTTGGCGCCGTCGACCGCGGCCAGATAGTTGCGGAACTGCTCTTCGAACTGCAGCTTGGTCAGATCGCTTGCGACGAAGACCTCAAAACCGGCCAGTCGAAACGTTTTGGATACGTCCTCGGCATCCCTGGCCGGGTTCTTGAGAGCGGGGAATTGTCGGTAGTCCGAATTGCCGATGACAAAAGCGACCCTTCGGTCGGCGCAAGCGTCAAAGGTCGTGAAGCTCGTGAGGATGAAGGCTGCGATGAATCCGCAACGTCGGAGCATGGCAAATCCCTAACCGCTGTTACCTGGCAACCACGAGAACACAGCATGTGGTAGCAAGGTCCGTTAGAGGGCATGCAATCTGCCGAGACAGAAAGAGAGAAAAGCCGTCGCGACAGCGGGCATATTCCTCATTTATCAAGTGCAAAGTACATCAGAGGCTGAGTGTCCGCAATGATTGTCAAACGGCTTCTGAACTCGGCTATTCGGACCGTGGTCGCTTTGGTCTCTTTAACTACGCCCAACCATACGAGCCGCACCGGAGCAGCGCAGCAACCATTCCGGTCGCGCCGATGGTCCGACCGCTGGTCAGCGGTCTGCGCTTCAGCGCCGCGAAATCCGCTCGCCTACTTAGCAAGATGTGCCGGAGGGCTGGGCCTCAAGACGAAAATCGGGCTGGTATTGGGATCGACGATCGACGCGACATGGGGTTCACTGTGCCGACTTATCCCGATGATCCGACACTTGACTTGGTCCGGCGAGCGCTAGGAAGCCGGTCGCAGGCTAGCTGCTGCCGAGCAATAATCTTACTACACTTCTGCAGGCCTTGGCGTGGATCGTCTCGCCGAAGCCGGAAGACTTAACCGCCTGATGCTTGCAACCCCTTATGTCAACGCAGTCTACCTCATTCAAACAGACGAGGACAGTAGGCAATCCTGCCTCTACCGTCGGTGGTCCTTCTGTCAAACTCGTGCGGGAGCAGTTGTAGGTTGTGCGGAAATTGAAGCAACATGCAAACACTGTTGCAGTTCATACACTCGCATCCCGTAGGGGGGGCATTCTCGAAGGACGCTTGGGGTAACAACGATTTTCTCGGTGTTACCGCAAGAATTTACAAACCCCATTCGGTGATATGCCGCCAGGATGACAACAACGGTGGGATATTCATCGTAAAATCGGGTTGGGCCCTCCTTTACCGCGGACTGCTGGACGGAGAACGGCAGATCATCGACACTCCTCTGCGGGGGGACATTGTCGGTTTCCGTTCCGTGGACGGACCCCGTTTAGCGTCCCTGGCGTCCATAACCGAACTAGCTGTTTACGAAATTTCCAGCAAGAAACTGGTAGAGGCCATCTTGTCGGAAGGCCGCCTCGGCAAGACTATCGCCTGCTCCCTGGCCCGCCTGAACGCCATCCTTGCCGAACATCTCATGAATGCCGGGCGGCGGAACGCGATGAGCCGCACCGCCCATTTCCTGCTCGAGCTGGAGGAGAGGCTCTCGATCGTTGGCCTGTCGGCCCATGGAAGATATGAGTGTCCCCTTACCCAGCATGAATTGGCCGACATTCTCGGAATGACCACCGTTCACCTCAATCGGACGTTGAGGGAACTCCGCAAGGCCGATCTCGTCGCTTTCAAGGCAGGCCATGTAGAGGTGATCAACCGCAAGAAGCTGGTCAAAACAGCCGGATTCGATAGCGAGTACCTCCGGTAAAGGTTATTCCCTCTAGCTCGGGTTCAACCGTCTCTAGCGGGTCGTTCGCGACGCCCCCTGCGGCGCGGTGCTGGGCGCCAGCGCATAGGCCATCAGCAAAATTTCTGCTGGAAGACGACAGTGCGCCGTCGCTGGAGCAAGTTCCAGACGATGTTTTCCGGGCTGGTAGTGCGCGGCTTACCTGGCGGGGCCGCGGTCCACTTTGACGAGGGCAGCCGCAAAGGCCCGATTATTATGACCGACGGCAACCATGGCCTATCACATGAGGAGAACGTGCTGCCGAAACACGTGCAAGCTGTTCCATACACTACGGCAGATACAGCCGGTGTTCTCGGACCTAAAGCGCTGGGCCACGGATGCCACGACCTGCGCCCTGGTCATGCCAATATCCACCTTCAGGAATTCTCGTCTACAATCGCGAGGAACTACCGATCCTCTTTCGAATGGCTGCTGGGGTTGGGGTTGGCTAAGCGGTCCATTCCTGAGAATGGCAGCATCGCCAACCCGGTTGGTCAACCTCGTAGAGGTATCCCACTCCTTGGCATTCCTTAAGCGCTCGGGACTCGTTTCAACGGTTGGCACATGGCCAAAAGAGATTGAATCTCGCCGGACCCGCGCGTCACGATCGAACTCGCGGGAGCTTCAAGGCGGGTGACGCGGTCTCAACACGTGCCCTCTCAGGCCACCTTCGACGCGAAATTTTCTAAAAATTAACTTATGTTAGAGAACGCTTATAAATAGACGATAGGCTGCACAAGCTGTTCTCGGCTAGGGGCGAAGAACTGCTGAACACTCCCGAGCTGGGTGAGCCTCACGCTTTCACAAGGCTGGGTATTCATACACAAGCGCATTCAAACACAGGGCTGCGTATTCAAACTTTCAGATTGCGAGAGAATGAGGGGAGTTTTGGTAGCCGCAACGCGGCTTGTGTGCGAAACGACTGGGGATTGACATGGGTTCCACGGCAGGACGGCATAACTACACTTCGGCCAATCGGTCAGGAGTCCTGTCCAGCGGAACGGAAAGTGTCCATAGCCAAGGAGGCAGGGGATGCCTCCTCATCCTGGACGGAAGGGCCCTAGACCGCGAGTGTCTCGCATCGGCCCTCGCGGACCACGAATTCGGCATGGAGATCGCCGCCATGGGTTCGATCGATGAATGGCGCGTGAAGAAGGGCTCGGCCCCCCCCCTTGCAGCCATACTCTTCAACCTTGGCGGCCGGAAGGTCACCGATCATGGCATCGCAGACGAGATTAGGCATATTTCGTCCGAATTCAAATCAGTCCCTGTGGTTATCCTGGCCGACACCGAAGATCTTGCACACATACTGACCGCTCTCGAATGCGGCGCACGCGGCTACATTCCGACCTCGGTCGAAATCGATGTCTGTGTCGAGGCTATCAACCTTGCGGCAGCGGGAGGCATCTTCGTCCCTGCGAGCAGTGTCCTTGGCATGCGCCACCTGATAGGTTCGGACAGCCCCGACAAGCAGCCTTTGAAAGGCATGTTCACGCTCAGGCAGGCCGAGGTCGCCCAAGCGCTCCGGCGCGGAAAGGCGAACAAGATCATCGCCTACGAACTGAACCTGCGCGAAAGCACCGTGAAGGTCCACATCCGAAATATCATGAAGAAGCTGAAGGCGACCAACCGCACGGAAGTCGCCTACAAAGTCAACGATCTCTTGGCGGAAGGAACTCTTGCTGAAACGTATCCCAAGCAATAAGACAGCCAGCTCGGGGTGAATCCCGGCGGGCCGTCTTAGGCCAGGATCCGGACTCATAACTAGCATCAGGCGGCGGCGAAGGGCGAAGCTTCCCAGGCCATGCCTTAGGTTTTTTCCCATTATCGTGACGATCTTGTGTTAACTTCAAAGCGGTTGCACTGGACCTGCCGAAGAATGCCGAGGATCAGCCTAGACCATCGGTTGGCGACACGTGCCGATATGCCGGCGCTGGCTGTGCTGATGAATGCAGCCATCGGCGAGCTTCAGAAGCCGTTCCTCACAGAAGAGCAGATCGCTTCGAGCCGAGCAATCATGGGGCTCGATACGCAACTCGTTGATGATGGAACATATTTCATTGCGGAGCAGAATGGCGTCCTGGCCGGTTGCGGCGGATGGAGTCGGCGCGCAACCCTCTACGGCGGCGACCGTTCACCCGGGCGCGATGCAGCGCTGCTTGACCCGACGAAAGACGCTGCGCGCGTGCGTGCCATGTATACGCATCCCAGCTTCATCCGCCGAGGCGTGGGGCGTCTAATCCTCACGCTGTGCGAGGACGCGGCCCGCGGCGAGGGCTTCACAAGTGTCGAGCTTATGGCAACGAGGGCCGGCGAACCGCTGTATCGGGCCTGCGGCTTTGTGGCGGTTGAAGAAGTCGTCGACAACAGAGGCGGAGCGGGCGTGCCACTGTTGCGGATGAGGAAGGCGTTGTGAATGATCGGCGGGCTCGCACTCATAGCCAGTAGCTGACGGTAGCTGCGAGGCAGACGGCGGCAAGGAAGTTCGTCGCCGACCGATCGTACCGAGTGGCGATGCGGCGGAAATCCTTGAGGCGCCTGAACATGCGCTCGATGGCGTTGCGCTCGCGGTAGAGGAACGGTGAGAAGCAGTTTTTCCCGCGCCGGTTAGCCTTCGGCGGGATGTTCTGTAGGATCGACACTTGGGCATCTGCTCCAGGAGCAAATCCGCGGCGGTGCAATCGGCCTGGCCGCCGGTCAGAAGGAAAGCGATTGGACGGCATTGGCGATAGGTCAGGGCATGGATCTTCGTGGTTCGCCTACCGCGCGACCGGCCGATCGCCTGATTTTGCTCCCCCTTTTGCCGCCTGAAGCGCAGCGATGCGCCTTCACGGCGGAGGAGTCGATGAGCACCTGTGCCGGCGGTCCGCCAGCCGAGGCCAGGACATGGAAGATGTCGACCCAAACGCCCTTGGCGGCCCATCGGACGAAGCGGTTATAGAGCGTCTTGCGCGGGCCGTAGGTCTCCGGCGCATCGACCCAACGACCCCCGGACTTCAGGACATGCCAATGCCGCTGATGACCCGGCGATCATCAACCCGCGGCTCGCCGCGCGTATCGGTCGGCAGAAGCGCCACGAGCCGCGCGAACTGCTCCTCCGTCAGCCAGAAATGATCGCGATTCATCGTTGGTCTCCCTTTGGAGACCGTGAATCACGAAACCGCTGCCAACGGGCATCCCCCTTATGGGTCCGGACGCTAGTGAAAGTCGGCGGATCTCCGTTGCAGTGAATGGCATCCGGGAACCGCCCGAGATACAGCGGCCCCCGCCCCGGTCTGGTTCGTTGCCCCGAGCTTCCTGATAGTATGCTGTAGGGGGATTTTGGCGGGGTGCTCCGAAGCGCCCGGCTTCGTCGCGATGATCTTGTTGTGCAGTCCTCTGGAAAGGGAAATGCGCGACTTCGGCCAGCTCGGAAGCTGACCGCGATTCGGGTTAACTTCCTGCCGCAGAATCCGCCGATCCATCTGCAGTGTCAGGGAAAGTGTGTCTGGCCACCCATCTTATGGCGTCTTCGATCGTATCGAAATTCTTGTGCTGCCCGCTAAGCAGCCCGAAGCCTGTCTCGAGGAACCATTTGCCCTTCGTGGAGTAGGCTTCCTCGTCGATCTGAGTAAGGACCGCGACCAGTTGGTCCGATTTCCACACCAGAACCCCGGATTCTCCGCCCTCGACCGTTCCGATCCGGGCTTTCGTGAACGAAAATCCAGGAGCAATTTTGGTCTTGCCCACTTGGATGAATCCCTCAACTTCAAAATGGATAGTAAAAAAGGCGGTCACATCGGATGAGTGTTCTTGAGAAGGTGGTACTCCTTTTGTGCTTCAAGTAGCTCTTGCGGATGGGGAGAAGGCTGAGTTGCCGTCTTTTCCGTCCCTGACGGGCCATTGCCAGGAGCGGAAGTGAGCATACCATGGTTCATCGCCCAAACTGCAGCCTGGGTACGGTTGCCGACCCGAATCTTTCGAAGGATGGCCTTCACGTGCACCTTCACCGTCGCTTCGGCGATGTTAATCTTGCGCGCGATTGCTTTGTTAGACTCCCCTCCGATCAAGCAACGTATAATACAATCTTCCCGACTTGACAACATTGACGGTTCTCGATCAGCGTTCTCCATTGTGACAGCCACATTTGTAAACTCATGTACCGCATCATAATTCAGACCACGTCTTATGTCCTGAATAAACGTCGAAGTTTCTGCAGGTAGAACCGTCTGACCTAGCATAACCAATTCGAGAGCTTTGATGAAGGTGTCGTGAGCGGCAACTTTTGTCAAATACGCGTCAGCCCCCGCACGGAGGGCTGAAACTATATCGTGCGGTCGACAGTGATCGGCTAGCGCAACGACATGGCTGGTCGGATAAATCGCTTTAAACTCTGCAATTTGTGCGAATCCAGCATCCGCATCACGACCGTCGACATCCATGATGAGCAAGATGGACCGGTGCTTGGGTAGCGGCTTCTGCAGAAGGTCGTGAACACAAGCCGCAGAGAAAAGAATGCGAAACTTTGCTGCATCCAGAATTAGAACAAGACCCTCTCGGAGTAACTCTCTTGGGCTAACAAGCACTGCTATAAAAGATTTTGTGGTCATCAAGGATTTCGTTGTCATCGTAGCCTCCCCTGACGCATTTGAGGTACGCGCGTCTCGCACGGCGCTCCACGCATAGTTTCTTTTTTGACCAGTTACCTTACGCTAGGAAAACCCTATACAAGAACACCCTCTTTAGGCGTAGGGTAGCATCGTCGAGGGCTACCCCGGTTTCTCAAGCCTGAGGCCTTGGTGAGGGGTGCGAGCCCTGGCTTTCAGCTGCTCCGGGCGGCAGCCAGCACCATAGTGGCGCCGGATGCGCGGGCCGCGAGGGTTGCCGGGCCTTGATCTCCCGTCGGCCGTAGCCGCTGCCGCCGGTCTGGCGCGGGACGGCGCGGCGTCAGGCGGGAGAACCACGGGCCCAGGGGCCGCGCCGCGGCCCATTTTGGGATGACGGCACAGGCCAAGGAGAAGGCGATCTTGACGCGGCGCGCGCTGATCCTGACCAGCGCCCGAGCCTCAGCAGCTTGAGGAGCAACGTGCCACAGCTGGCAGTGGCGACTGAGTGTGGACCAACGCGATGCGGCGCAGCGCCCACAACAGCACGGAAGCACGGATGCCTTCCGGGCATCGAAATGGGCGATGGTCTGCCGAGCCGCTCCTTGCGTTGCACCTGCGGTGAGCAATAGAGGAGTTGCCTGGCGCGGCCCCTGGGGCGGCCCATATCGGGGCAGCACTGCCGGGGAAGTCCTTTGGCAGGGGCCGGAATTCGATCCTGGTGAGATCCGGCGAGAGAAATGAGTGAGGCGGGCCAGTTCTGCTATTGCTACCTCGGTAGGATTGCCAAGGTTGACGGCCTCGTCGAGGTCGCCTCTTCATTCATCAGGCGAGTCAAGCCGTCGATCAGGTCATCGACGTAGCAGAATGATCGGAGCCGGAGATCGTGATCGACTCGTTTCTCCAGGGCCTGGACGACGAAGTTGGAGACGGCCAGCCATTCTGCGAATGCATATTGGGGCCGCAGGGGGTTCGAGACGCTGCGTCGGACCACTATTTCCGGCTCTTCGTTGCGCTCGATCGCCTTTGTCCCGTTTGCTATCAAAGAGGTTCTCCTTCAGCGCAGCAATCTGCTCATTGGACGAGTTCGCCGGAGGGGGTGTCTATCCAGAAGGAGTGCCTACAAAGGGATAGTTGTGCCGCTAGCGGTGAAGGGTCACGATAAGGCAGAGCCTTCCTCGTTTCGACCGATGCTCGCCACTTCGGGACGGGCTGGCCACCATTGAAAGTGAAAGCCACGCGCCATGGCCATGGATGCAAAATACAATTCCGAGCCCGTCACTCCCTTATCACAGGCGGCCCGCCGCAGGGGAATGAAGGCGGTCCTGCTTGTCTTGGGGGTCTTCGGGGTCGCCGTCCTGGGAGCGGGAGCGGTTAGAAACTGGGAGCCCATCGAGGTTGTTTCCAGAGCCGTAATGGAGAAGGTCGAGGATGCCTCCGCGGCCATGATGCAGAAGGTCGAGGATGCCTCCGGAGCCGTAATGGAGAAGGTCGAAGATGCCTCCGCAGCCGTGCTGCAGAAGGTCGAAGATGCCTCCGCAGCCGTGGTGCAGAAGGTCAAGGACGCCTCCGCAGCCGTGGTGCAGAAGGTCAAGGACGCCTCCGGAACCGTGGTGCCGAGGGTCCAGGATGTCTCCGAAGCCGTGGTGCAGAGGGTCGAGGATGTCTCCGAAGCCGTGGTGCAGAGGGTCGAGGATGTCTCCGGAGCCGTGGTGCAGAAGGTGTCTGCTGCTATCGATAGCTGGCAAGAGCAGCCGGGCCACGCCACGGCCGAACCCTCCCGTGCGATCGTGTCGGGACCGGATGCGTCGGCCGCGACGTTCGTCGAACGGAGCGCCGTCCCTGCGGTCCCCACCAGTGCCGAGCCCCCCCAAACCCTCACCACGGGACCGGATGCATCGGCCGCGGCGTCGGTCGAGCGGAGCGTCGTCCCTGCCGTCCCCACCAGTGCCGAGCGCCCCAAATCCCTCAGCAAGGCGCCAGGCATGCCAACCGGAGCCCTGTTTGGCGTCGGCGACCGCCTCAAGGTCGCATTCTACGAGCGCGTCGACGTCGAGGAAGACAAGTGGGGGGGCGCGTCCTCGGCCTTGCGCGGCATCCTGCAGCGTCCGGAACTGAGCGGCGAATATATTGTCCAAGAGGACGGCACGATTTCCGTGCCCTTGCTTGGCTCCATTCCGGTCGCCAACCGGTCGACGCAACAGGTACAGGCCGACCTGGTGGAAACCTTCAATCAACTGCTGGGCCGCGAGGGACTGGTCAACATCCTGCCGCTGGAGCGCCCGCCCATTTACGTGCTGGGGCCGGTCAAGAATCCAGGCTCGTTCAAGTACGCGGCCGGCATGACGATCCTGCACGCGATCGCGCTGGCCGGCGGACTCGACCGGGCCGAGAGCGAGCCGTGGCAGAAGATCGAAGCCGTGCGTGAGACCCAGAAGCGGAGCGGGGCGATCGATGCCATGTTGAAGTTGCTCGCGCGCACGGCGGTGCTGAAGGCCGAACGCGACGGTACGGCACCCATTATCCCGCGCCAGTTGCTGGAACTGGCCGGCGCGACCGAAGCTGCCAACCTCGTCAACGAGCAGAGCGAGCGGCGCAAGGCCGTCGCCACGGCCCGCAAGGATCGCGAGCGCGCGAACCTGCGTGCGCTCGAGGCGGCTAAGCAGGATGTTGTCGCTTATGGGCGCATGAAGTCGCTCGACGAACTCGTCAAGCTGCGCCAGGAGCGCGTCAACAGCATGCGCACGCTCGTGGACCGCAAAGTTCTCAGCATGACGGTGATGGATCAGATCCAGAGTGAGTTGTCCGACGCGGAACAGCGTCGGCAGGACGCCCTTAACCAGTACGCAAGCGCCAAGCAGCGCCTCGCTTCGCTGGAGTCTGACGTGTTGCGGACCCGGGCCGACCTCAGGAACGATCTGGAGATTGAGATCGAGACCACGGAGAGCCAGATCGCGGCCAATGTGCGCGAGTTGAACGCCAGCGAAGGCGTCCTGTACACGTTGCCGATGACCCCCGTCCAGTTTGCTAAGGACGCGAACAGCGCAACCTATCAAATCGTGCGGCAATCGGCAGCCGGGCCGGTCAGCATCGAGTCCGTCGGGATGACCCTGTTGCGGCCAGGCGACCTCGTCAACATCATCGTGGGCGAAAGCGAGCCAAGAGAGCCGGCCGGTTCGCCGGTCCCGACCTCGTCGCCGACCGGCGAGAGCTGGCCGGCCGCGTCGAACCCCAACGATGTCGAGCCTTCCCGCGTGGTGAGGGAGTAGGATCGGTCCGAATTGATGCCCGGCAAGGAGATTGGTCTGCATGGCTGGCCTGCGTAGATGAACTCGTCGGGACGAAGTGGGAAGCGAAACGACCACTCGCCGTCGCCGACAGCCTGAACCGCTTTATGAACGAGCATGTCCGCCTCCGCTCAGGAGTTCGGATCACTGACAAAGGTGCAGTGAGATGACATCGAACGCGATACAGGTGCCCATCAAGCGGGATTGGTCAAAGATTTCGGAATTTTGTCACGACGCGCGCACGCCCGAGCGGATATTTGCGCACTATCAAATCGAGAAAGCTCTGGCTGCTCAGCTGCTGAATTCAGATCAAGACGCTCGGCTCAGCCTCTATGCTGAAGTGTACGGCAAGCTTTTCACTTCCCTCGAAGATCATCCCCAAAATAGGAATGAATACAGAGACGATCGTATAGTCGATCTTCAGACCGCCCTTCTAAGAACGCTTATCCAGAAAGGCGCGCGCTTCGGCGAATTGGGGGCTGGCGATTGTAAGCTTAGCCTCAGCATGTGCAATCATTGCTCATCAGTAAACGCAATCGACGTAACTGACGCGTTACTGCCGCCTGGAGAGAAGCCCGCCAATTTTCAATTCGTCAAGATCGATGGTATTCATCTACCTTTCGCCGATGATAGTCTCGATTTTATGTTCAGCGATCAGTTGATGGAGCACCTCCACCCCGATGACGCAGTAAGGCAGCTTTCTGAGGTATATCGTGTTCTTTCACCCGGCGGTGCTTACTATTGCATCACTCCAAACGCCGTCACGGGTCCTCACGACATTTCGGTATACTTTGACAACGTTGCATGTGGATTCCACCTGAAGGAATATAGCTATCGTGAGCTGTCACGCGCGTTTACGGGGATTGGCCTTCGAAAGCAGGCTGTGCTGTTCGGCCATGGGGCCGTTAATGTGCTCGTTCCTGCCAAAATTGGGATCATGCTCGAAATGGTCATGCAACGAGTTTGGCGGGGGCGATCGAGACCCACTTCGAATTCGGTTCTTCGGCACCTGATGGGGATTCGCCTGCTCGGCTATAAATGAGAGCGCGAGCCGCCGCGGTTCGAGACAATGCCTGGGAACTCCGTTCGGTGGTCGGGGCCGCTCTAAAGGGGGCCGTGTGAAGCGCTCGCTCGTACTGCTCCAGCAGGCACAGACTAGCTCTCCGTGAGTAGTCACGAATAGGGTCTTCACTTTTGGCGCCTCCCGACATGAAGTCTTCTCCAAACAGGAAAACCCCGAGTGCTCCATGGACGAACAGCAGCGCGCAGCGAGGATACTCCTGGCATTCCCGCCGCAATGCGCAAAGTATCAGGAAGATGGTTGTATATCAGGACCTCTTGATGTCTCAGCCGTCGATGTGGAACCCTATCGCGTGGCTTCAGTAGAACAAGCCATGCGCCAGGATACGGTCATCGACGTTACCGTGGAGGCGTTGCCGGACATCGCGAGACTCGAGACCGCTTGGAGGGAGCTCGAAGCGCGAGCAACTCACTCATTCTATCTGTCCTGGCTCTGGATCGGAACTTGGCTGCGGCATCTGCCGGGGGGCGCGCAACCACATGTTCTAGTCGCTCGGACGTCAAGCAGGATCGTTGGGTTGGCGATTATTTGCCGGCGGAGGGCGTGGAGTTTCGGGCGGCATGCGCGGGCGCGTTGGCTGCTCAATGAAACCGGAGATGTTCGATTCGATCGATTGTTCATCGAGTACAACGATATTCTTGCGGAGCGATCCCTGGCCGATGCCACTCGAGTGGCATGCGTCGATGCCTTGGCGCATCACTTGCGCCGCTCTGACCAACTGGTGCTCTCCGGAATTGATCCGGACTTCGAGTCGGCCGCTTGTCGCACCGCGGGCCGGGCCGGGCTCCTGACCGAGGTGAAAGCAGAAGATACGGCACGGTGGATCGATTTCGCCAAAGTCCGCCAGAAAGGCGCAAATTACCGCGCCACATTGGGCCGCAATACTCGCCAAGCGGTAAGCCGTGCCATGCGGTTATATGCGGAACGCGGCCCCATTGCGTTCCGGACTGTCGAAGTGACATCGGAGGCGCTCGCCGCGTTTGATTTGCTCGCCGAGCTTCATCAGGCGCGATGGGGACGCAGGGGAGCCTTTGCCAACCCGAGCTTCCGTCGATTTCACGAGGAGCTCATTACGCGCGGCGTTCCCACGGGGACCGTCCGCATCTCACGGACGTTGGCCGGGGACCAGACAGTTGGGGTCCTGTACAATTTCGTGTATGACGGCCGTGTTCTCAACTATCAAAGCGGCTTTCTTTATGAGCGCGATGGCCGGCTCAAGCCTGGGCTTATCAGCCATGTGCTGGCTATTGAGGACAGCATCGGACGCGGGGAGTGCGGCTACGATTTTCTGGCAGGCTTCGCCGGGCACAAGTCCCACCTGGCTAATGCGGAGCATCCCATGAAGTGGATCGCAATAGGCAGAGACAGTCCAGAGCGCCGCATCGAGGCACAGCTGCGCGGTGCCAAGCGGGTGCTAGGGACCATTGCTGCTCACATGAAGCAGGCCGCGGCTTGAAGCGTCGACCGAAAAAACGGAGCCGCCACTTTATATCAAGTATTGGGGGCAGGTTCTTGGACAATCGATCGGCGGGTTCGGCCCTTCGGCAGGCGAGGACCAAGGGGAGGTTGGATTTGTCTGCGTTATGCGATGTGACCGTCGTCGGTGCTGGCCACTTTGGACTATCGGTAGTGCCGGATAAGTACAGCGCGTATTCCGTTCAATTCGGGATCAGAGCACCAGTTCGCGCGGCGGGCTCTCTAATCTATGTTTCAGCGTGGCGGAATTGGTAGACGCACCGCACCGTTAATGCGACGCCGAAAGGCTTGTAGGTTCGACTCCTACCGCTGGAGCCATAGATTACAAGTAGCCGCGTAGCCACCATATTAAGTCGTTGAATAAGGGCCTTTCGGCCCCCTTCTGCCCTGCAGGAGTACCCTTGGTCCACCTGATCCGCCGCCGGCAGGGCGAGGTTCACCGCAGCGGCCGCGGCGCTCGTGATGCAGCAGCTGGAGCTGCGCCGCAGCGAGATCGCCCGCGGGACGATGATGGGCTTTGCCGGCGCCACGGAGCTTGCGATCCTCACCATCGACGTCCACGGCGTCATCCGGTTCGCCAACCATGCGGCCGGCGCGCTGTTTGGCTGGGACCTTGCGGAGATGATCGGGCACCGATCGACATGATCGTCCCCCGGGCGGCTGCGCAACGCCCACAATGCGGGACTGGCGCGCGTCGCCCGCGGCGGCCGAATCCAAGCTCGTCGGAAAGACGGTCGAGATCGCCGCCCGCCTCGCCCGCCTCTCTCCGCGTGCCCGCCGAGCAGGACGCCAGCCGGGACCGCTGTGGAACCAAGCCGAATCGGCGATGTTCGAACGGGACTGGCGATGCGGACCTATTGAGAACCGATCAATTACTCAAAAGAGGTAATCCGAATTGGATCTTTACGACGGCGCTATCGCGTCGTCCCCAGTAACCAAGTCTTCCATAAGGCATAAAGGCCTCGCGGACAGGCCGGGAGGCTTCCGTCGTCCAGCAGCAAAAGCCCATCGCCAGGCGGTCACTCGGCCGCACAAGCGAAGGCGCGGAGATTGCTTTGATCTGATCTAATTCCGCATCCAGGTAACTGCTCTTAGGCAAAACCCGGCGCAGCAGCCTTGCTCGTCAGAGCAGGAGATCATTGGAGCGCCAGTTCATTGTCAATCCGGCAACAAAAATTTGGCAGTTTCGCCTCCACCAGACCCCTTGCGAGCAGCAGCATGTCTGGTTCTTTTGATGTAGCCCATCCATACATCAAAATATCCACCAGGCGCTCCTTGCTTTCGTCCTTACGTGGTTGTTCCATCAGGGAAATCCGCACGAATGGCGCTGCCGTTCATTAGAAAGAATTGCACTTCTGCGCATGAGCGCTCCCAGCGATCGGAATCCACGTATGACTTCTGACTGCTGCCCTGAGTTCGACTTGATCCAATTTTCTGGCGCGGGCGGGGACGATCGCCATGGCGCATTGGGCGCGAGCTGGAATTTTCATGCTGTCTCGGGACATCGATTAATTCGACCCGTCAGATTCGGCGTCAGTCAGCCTCTTGCGGAGCCGGCACCGCCCCCTCCAAACTTTTTGGATAAAGTCGAGCTGAGACCCGGGATCATAATGCCGGTTCTCGAGAATGATGGTTTGGAGGTCCTGGCATTCATGCTCGATGCGGAGCAGAACGTCATCCGCGAGATAGGCGTTTGCCTCAACGAAGAGGAACGTCGGCGCGCCGAGGGGTTGAGACTGGAGCCGGACCGCCGCCGCTATGTCGCTAGCCGTGGGCAGCTGCGTCGGGTCCTCGCCTCCAAACTGGGAATCTCGCCGTCCGACGTCGAACTGGAATATGGACGCCTAGGCAAACCCCACCTCTCGCACCGCATGCCTGCTCGCGATTTGCGCTTCAGCGTCTCGCGATCCGGAGATGTGGCGGTCGTCGCCCTCTCGACCAGGCAGGAGGTCGGGGTGGACATCGAGGCAGTTCTCCCTGTGCCCGAAGCGGACGAGATCGCAGCGCATTGCTTTTCCGCCTCCGAGTATGGGTCCTACACCGCCCTTGGTCCGGAAGACCGGCTGGAAGGCTTCCTCCGGCGCTGGACCCGGCTGGAGGCTATCTCTAAGGCCCTGGGGTGCGGCTTAGGACAGCCCCTTTCTTGGGATGAAAGGGAATGGGCTGTCCGTAGGTTCGTACCGAAAGCTGGGTACATCGGGACCATGGTAGTCCGGAATTGAGTGGTAGTCCGGAATTGAAGTGCCCGCGATGCCATAATTCACTTACGATGCACTGCGGATAAACGAGGAGCTCAACCAATTCCATTGGACTGCACGCAAGTTCATTCGAACCGGACTTGTTTCCCACACTTCGCGGTGGGTCGCGGTTGAGAACACGGGACAGCGCTTCACTGACATGTCCCAGGCGTATGGAGAAAGAGCGGCGGTTTCATCGATGAAACCGTCGTGCTGGAGGAACTGGGACGCGGGAACCACTTCGGCTCCGTCGTGAATCAGGAAGAAAGTGATCGGAAGGCCTATGTCGGCGGAAGTGATGCAGTTCCCGGAGCTTCTCGCAGACCTCGCGGTCAAGGACATCAAGGTCTGGGTAGAGGGCGACCGGCTGCGGTGCAACGCCCCAGCTGGCGCACTGACGGCGGAGTTTCGCGACCAGTTGCGGGACCGGAAGGGCGAGATCATCGCGTTTCTGAATATGGCCACGGCGGCGGCCCGGCAACAGCCGGCAATCATTCCCCTGCAGTCTCGCGGAACACGCACGCCCATTTACGCCGTACCCGGGCATATCGGGGCGCCCTTCTCATTCTCGGACCTGTCGAAGCACCTGGGCGGCGATCAACCGTTTTACGCACTCCAACCGTCTGGCTTCGATGGGCAGAGCGAGCCGATGGACCGCGTCGAAGATATCGCCGAGTACTTCGCCCGCCAGATCGTCGAATATCAGCCCACCGGTCCGTACGTCATCGCCGGTTACTGCTCCGGCGCTGCAACCGCTTTCGAACTGGCGAAAACGCTGGGTCAACGCGGAGCGGAGGTCCCCTGCATAGCGCTGTTTGGCCCTCTTCATCCCACCACCTATAAGGAATTGCCGCGTCTGCTGTATTTCTTTGCCAGGCGGAGCGCCGATTCGTTGCTGCGAGAGATGGCGAAGCTGCCGACATTCGGCGCCCGTCTCCGATATTTCGGCAGTCGCCTCCGCAATCTCGGCGAGCGCGTCCGCGCCCTCGTGCCCCTCGTTCGCAAAAGCAAAGAGCCTGTCACGACAGATCCGGTGCTGGCGAGCAGAGCTCGACTCAAATCGACGGCGATCACGGCTTTGCGGCGGTACATTCCCACTCCGTATTCTGGTCGAGTATGCATATTTCTTCCGAACAAGGCCTGGCTGCGATCGGGTGCAGCACCGCACCGGTGGCTTCGAGTGGTGCCCCATGCCGAATTTTATTTCGGGCCCGAGGACTGCAACGGTCCCCTTATGCTGGAGGATCCGGACGCGCCTGCCATCGCAGAGCTTTATCGCCAGGCAACCCAAAAAGCTGAACGATTGACGTGATTTGATTTTTTGATTTCCGCAATGGGGAGCGTATATCTCATGAATGAAGTCCTTCCTATCGCGGCGGAGGGCGTAGCGCTTCCCCTGCTGAAAGATGCCGATCATCAGGCGCTGGTTGTCGAGTACAACGCCACGGCAGCGCCCTACCCGTCGGACAGGACGATCATCGATCTCTTCCGCGACCAGGCGACGCGTAGTCCTGACGCTGAAGCGATCCGCTTCGGCGATGCAACGCTGACGTACCAGCAGCTCAACGAACGCTCCAACCAGATGGCCACGCATCTGACGTCGACCGGCGTGGGGCCGGGTCGGATTGCCGTTGTGTTCATGGAGCACTCCATTGAAGTCGTCGTCGCGATCTTAGGCGTCCTGAAGTCCGGCGCAGCCTATGTGCCGGTGGATGCGGCAACGCCGAAGGGGCGTCTCGCAACAATCCTGAAGGACATTGCCAACGGGACCGACGGGCGGGCGCCGGTGGCGATCACTCAGGCGCGCCTGCAATCCGTCATTTCCCCGAACCTTGCCGACATTTTCGTGCTCGACGCCGATTTCGGGTCGATTTTGAATCAGCCGGACTCGACCGGACCGTCCGCTGCCACTCCGGACGGCGCCGCCTATATCATCTTCACCTCCGGCTCGACCGGCACGCCCAAGGGCGTCGTGATCGAGCACAGGAATCTGGTGAACTACATCGGGTGGGCCGCTCGGGTGTACAGTTCCGGCGAACGTCTCGGATGGCCCCTTTTTTCATCCCTCGCCTTCGACCTGACCGTCACGACGCTCTTCACGCCACTCATCACCGGCGGCCGCATCGTGGTCTATCTTGGTGATCCCGGAGTCCAGAGCATGGTCGTGCTCAAGGTCATCGACGACAATGCCGTCGATATCATGAAGCTGACGCCGGCGCATCTCGCGATGATCCGCGACCGCAATCTTGAGACCACAAGGCTGCGCAAGTTCATCGTGGGTGGCGAGGACTTCAAGACCGAGTTGGCTCGCGATATCACGAAAGCCATCCCCCATCCTATCGAGGTCTACAACGAGTACGGACCAACCGAAGCCACTGTGGGCTGCATGATTCACCGTTTCGACATCGACCGGGATCAATCCGCATCGGTGCCGATCGGCGTTCCGGCCGCCAATGCGGGCATCTACGTCCTCAACAAGGCACATCAGCCCACCGCCCCCGGCATCATCGGTGAGATGTTCATTGCCGGCGACGGTCTCGCGAGAGGCTATTTCAATCGCCCTGACCTGACCGACGAGCGTTTCCTCACGGCCATCGATCCCCGAGATGGGTTTTCGAAGCTGCGGCTGTACAAGACGGGCGATCTCGCCCGCTGGAACTCGGAAAGGCGCCTGGACTTTCTCGGCCGCGCAGATCATCAGGTGAAGGTTGGTGGCGCGCGTGTCGAGCTGGGCGAGATCGAAGCCCGGCTTCTGCAGCACCCGCACGTTCAGGAATGCGCTGTCGCTGCCATCGCCACCTCGGTGGCGAAACCAGCGGTACAAGTGCGTTATTGCGAACGGTGCGGTGTTGCGTCCGGCCTGCCCGGCACGACGTTCAATGCGGCAGGCGTCTGCAATCTATGCCGGGCCTTCGACACCTATGTCGACAAGGCGCAGACCTATTTCAAGACATCGGATGACCTCCAGGTTCTCATCGCGGAGATGCAGGCTAACCGGAGGGGACCTTACGACTGCATCGTGCTGTTGAGCGGCGGCAAAGACAGCAGTTTTATGCTGTGCAAGCTCGTCGCCATGGGGGTGAAGCCGCTTACCTTCACCCTCGACAACGGTTTCATTTCGGAAGGAGCCAAGGCCAATATCAGGCGGCTCGTGAATTCCCTCGGCGTGGATCACCACTGGGGAAGCACGCCGCATATGAACGAGATCTTCGTCGACAGCCTGAAACGCTTCGCGAACGTCTGCAACGGCTGCTTCAAGACGATCTACACCCTGGCCACGAATGTCGCCCGCGAACGAGGGATCGGGTACATCGTGACTGGGTTGTCCCGCGGCCAGTTCTTTGAGACGCGCCTGACCGAGGAGGTCTTCAAGCGGGACGACTACGATCCGGCCCGTCTGGACGCGCTCATCGCCGAGGCGCGCAAGGAGTATCACCGCCGCGAGGATGCTGTGTCGCGCTATCTCGACGTGGATGCCTTCCGGAACGACTCAGTATTCGAGGAAGTGAAGTTCATCGACTTCTACCGCTACTGGAGCGTCCCTCTGGAGGACATGCTCGACTTCCTGAAGACGCAGGCGGGATGGGATCGGCCTGCGGATACAGGACGCTCCACGAACTGCCTCATCAACGATGTCGGCATCTACGTTCATAAGAAGCAGCGGGGACATCACAACTACGCCCTTCCCTACAGCTGGGATGTGCGTCTCGGCCAGAAGACCCGCGATGAAGCCATTGACGAACTCAACGACGAGCTGGACCTACCCCGCATCAAGGAGATTATGGCCCAAATCGGCTATGTCGAACCGCCAGCGGCCGAAGACGGCATCGCACGACTTGTGGCCTACTATGTCTCGTCGAAACCCCTGACCGTGGCGGACCTGCGCACCCACCTCGCCGAAGAACTCTTGGAGTCCATGATTCCGACGCAGTATATTCGCCTCGAACGGATGCCGCTCACGTCCAACGGCAAGATCGACCGCTCTGCGCTTCCCGAGCCGACGGCGGAAAACATCCAGCCTGCACAAGAGTTCGCCGCCCCCTCGACGGAGACCGAGAAGACGCTGGCCGCGCTGTGGTGCGATCTCCTCAAGGTCGAGTCGATCGGCCGTGACGACAACTTCTTCGGCCTGGGTGGGCACTCGCTCCTGGTGATGCGGGCGGTGTCGCGCATGCGGGGGAGCTTCGGCGTCGACGTGCAGCTTCGCAACCTCTTCGAGCGCCCGACAGTGGCCGGACTGGCGGAAGTGATCGACGGAATGCTCTGGGTGGCCGATTCCAGAGCCCCTTCAGTCTCGGAAGGACCGAGAGAGGAAATCGAACTCTAGCTTACCGGAAGGCCTCCGAATGGCCTTGGGGTACCAATCCGGACGGAAGCTTTTGCGTTGGACTGCATAGCAGAGCGGATGAAGATGATGGACAAAGCTTGGGTACCGGCGCGAGGACCGGGGCTGCCTTGGGCGGCGGGGGAGTATGAGCTCTTACGCGACCAGGTGCGCCGGTTCGTCGAGGAGGAGATCAAGCCCCGTGCGGATCGCTGGGAGGAGGACGGGTTCATTCCCCGTCCGATCCTGCGCCGCATGGGTGAACTCGGCTTCTTCGGCATCCGCTACCCGGCCGAGTACGGTGGTGCCGAGATGGACGCGGTCGCATCCACCATCTTCGCCGAGGAGCTCGGGCGCTCGACCTATGGCGGCGTCGCAAGCGCGACGCTGGTCCATACCGACATGGCTTCCGTGCATGTCTTTCACGACGGGACCAAAGCCCAGCGCGCCCGCTGGATGCCGGGCATTATCAGCGGCGAGGTGATCACCGCGGTCGCCATCACGGAGCCGGATGCGGGCTCGGACGTGAAGGCCATCCGCACGCGCGCCCGCCGAGAGGGCGACTCTTACGTCCTCGACGGCACGAAGCTCTACATCACGAATGGCGTCCACGCGGATCTCTACTGCGTCGCCGCCAAGACCGATCCCTCGGCAGGAAGCCACGGGATCACGATGTTCCTCGTCGAGAAGGGCACGCCAGGCTTCAGCGTCGCCCGCGAGCTGGACAAGCACGGCTGGCGCTCCTCCGATACGGCGGAGCTCGTCTTCGACGGTTGCCGTATCCCCGCCGAGAACGTGCTCGGCGGGGAGGGACAGGGCTTCTACTCCATCATGCGCAACTTCCAGAACGAGCGCCTTGTGCTCGCCGGCATGGCGATAGGGGCGGCCGAGGCGGCGATCGATATGACCCTCGCCTGGGTGAAAGCTCGCCGCGCATTCGGGGGCGTCCTATGGGACATGCAGGCGATCCGTGAACGTCTTGCGATGCTCTCTGCGAAGGTGGAGGCAGGCCGCCAGTTTCTCTATGCCACCGCTTGGCGCATGGCGGCGGACGAAGATTGCCTGCGCGAGGTTTCGATGGTGAAGGCCATCTGCGGCGAACTCGTCAACGAGGTCACGTATACGTGCGTGCAGTTCCACGGCGCTATGGGCCTCATGCGCGAGAGCCCGATCGAGCGCCTAGCGCGTGACGCCCGCGTCCTATCCATCGGCGGCGGCGCGACGGAGGTGATGCTGGAGGTGGTCGCGTCGATGTCGTGAGCCAATGCGGCAGTGAGGACATCGCTCCGGCGTTGATTGTAGGAGGGCTGCGTGAAGGGCTCTTCGCACGGCGGGTAGGGTTGGCTGAGGGGGGTCCTTTGGCTGTTCTTTTTCCTCCACACCGCTCTCAGGCGGCGGCGCTGGAGGAAAGCATAAGCGATCATCGTCATGAGCGCGTGTCGATGCAGGCCCTGCCAGGAGCGGCTCTCTAAGTGGTCGAGGCCGAGGCGGCCCGTCGGCAATGCGGATGCGAAGCGCCGCGAATCTGGCGGTCAACGGCCTTTTTGTTCCGGTGCGCCAGCTCAGTTCCGTCCAGATGGCCGCCACATCCGCATCGCCTCCAAACGCATCATGGCCGCCATGGACGACATCTCAAGTCTGGAGCGGCGAGGGGCGCGGTTCTTCGTGCACAGGGCCGGCGGCAGAATCAAGTTTTATTGCGAAGGCCAAAGTCAGGGCCGCGCACAACCCCTCGATGCTGACGGCGAGCGTCCAGCCCAGGACCAGGCCTTGAAGTCCGCCAAGCTTCGCCCCCGCGATCGCGAGGCACAGCTCCAGAAATCCGCCCAGCGCGAACCAGCGAGATGCCTTGCGCATCCTGTCGCCCAGCCGCGCCAGCGTGCAGGCATGAAATTTGAGCGTCGATCCCAGCAGGCTGAAGCCGAGGAAGCGCAGGCTCGAACCGGCGATCTCCGGATAGGCTGGATTGAAGACCGCAAGGATCTCCTGCGAAAAGGTGAAGACAAAGGCGGCGCAGACCAGCGAGAAGAGCAATGACGCCGTCAGCGACAAAAGGATATCGTGCCTGGATTGTTTCGGGCTTGCTCTGACCACGGGGAACAGCACCGTGGCCATGGCTGCGGGTATCAACGAGGCCATGGAGACCAGCATCCACAATGCCACGAAGGCGGCATTGGTGGTCGGCGACAGCAGAACCAGCACAAGGTAGGGCATGATGACGCACGGGGCCTGCAAGGCGACATCGAGCGCGTAGTGGTCGAACGCCTTGCGTCGGAGCGTATGCAGCAGCCGGAACTCGGGGGGCCCAACGAGGCGACGCGCGCCGCCCCGGGTCAAGAGATCGACGCCGATCCAGGACGCCAGCAGGCCGACCACCCAGGTCAGAAGAATCGTGGCAGTGGAGGCGTAGCCGGCGGCCGCGGCGGCGGCGATCAGCATCAGCTTGAACGTGGAAAACAGCACTTGCCGGATCATTCTGCGGCTGCTGTGCAGAGTGCCGACGAACGCCTGATCGGCCACGATGCTGAGACCAGTCAGGCCGCAGCCGAGGACGAACGCAGCGCCCAAGAACCAACCGCCGATCGGCCCGGTCGAGCTGTTGAGGTACGCCTCCCCGAAGACAAACAACAAGGCCAGGCCGACCGCAAGCGCCACCCCGACGGACGCTGCTGCGGCCGCGAGGCCGGGCTCCTTGCCGGGATGCCGGACGATCTCGCCCATCAGCAAGGTCCCGAGCCCGGCCTCCCCCAGCACACCGACGAGGGCCATCACGGATACGAGGGCGGAGGCCTTGCCGATCACCTCCGGCGGAAACAGCCGGGCGGCGAGCCACCAATAGACAAACCCAAGACCGGCCGTTGCCACCGTTCCGATCGCCAGAGCTCCGGAATTCATGACGAGCGTGGCGCTCTTTCGAAGCGCCCGGCGCACGCGCATAATGGCCGTCCCGGCGAGGTCTACCGGCACGATCGCCCTCCCGAACCTTGGTGCGCCGGCACCGCGGACCTGCTGGCGGCTGGGCGCAGGACGTCCCGGTAGACCTGCTCGATCCGGGTCACGACCGCTCCGGCCTTGAGGCGTCCAACCCTGGCGAGGCTTGTCGCCTCCAGGCGGGCCAGCAAGGCGCGGTCCTCCAGAAGTGTCTGCATTGCGTGAGCGAGGGCGTGTGCGTCACCGGGCGGCACGAGAAGCCCTGTCTGGCCATGATCGACGAGATCCGACATGCCGCCGACGTCGGTTGCGACGACTGCCTTCCCGGACGCCATCGCTTCCATGATGACCGTCGCGCAGGCTTCGGGCCCGACCGACGGCAGCACGCCGAACAGTGAGCGCCGCCAGGCATGCATGATGGCGGAATGCGGCCACGTACCGAAGACTCGGACGTTCGGCGGAAATTCGGTTGGCGTATCGGCGACCCGGCGCCCGACCAGGACCAGCTGCGGCGCCCGCTCCAGACCGGCATAGGCTTGCAGGAGAACGTCAATGCCCTTGAGACGCATCATGTCACCGACGAACAGGATGAATCCATGCCCGGGTAGCTCCCGCAGGCAGGGATCTTCCGGGCCAAGCACCCCGACATCGTCGGGCACGAAGTTGGGGATGACCTCGTAGGGGGCGCGGCCTTGGGTGAGGCCGGTGTGACGGGCCACCGCGTGGCTCACCGCGATGAAGCGGTCCACAACGCGCCGAGCGGCGAAGCTCGACGCCCAGTTGCCCAAGGTGGTCGCGGCTGCCTTCACGGCCCCGTAATGCCCTGTGGCGCAGGGCAGGCACTTGCCCGGCGCCGGGCCACTGCAGAGATGGGTGCCCAAGTGCATGAAGTTCTTCTTGGCGCAAACAAGGCCGTAGTCGTGGAGCGTAACCACGAGGCGTGCCCCACTCAGACCTTTGAGCGGCAGGAAGGAGGCGTAGATCCAGTTATGGGCGTGGACGATGTCCGGTTCCTCCCGGGCGACCAGCCGCTTCAGGGCAAGCACAAGTTCGGGATCCGGAAAGGGCGGTGCATGGCGGCGCTCGGGATCGGTGTGGAGGCCCGACAGACGCTGGAGCGTCCCGCGCAGGCGATGCACGCGGACCGCGCCGTCCAGCTCGGTTTCGGGCGATCCGGGATGCATCAAGGTGCCGACGCTGACATGATGGCCCCGCTGCGCCAGCGCCGCGCCGAGATTGCGGACGTGCCGCTCCTCTCCCCCGATCACCGGAGGATAGAACTGCGATAGCAGCAGGATGCGCATGGTCCAGCCTCGTTTTAGATGCGCGGCACCAGCGTCGAAACGCTGCGATAGAGCCGGTTGTCTTCCGGTCGATAGAGCCGCGCCTCGGCCGTCTGGCGAGTTGCCAAGACGGGCACCGGGATTTCCCGCGCCCAGGTGTCGCCCGGCGCGACGGCGATCGATCGGAAGACGGCGAACGGTTGCCCATCGAGGGTGATTTCCAGGTCGAATCGCTGGGGTTGAGTCTCGGCGCTCCTGATGCCGACGGTGATCCGGCCGGACCCGCCACCGGCCGACGGCAACAACCAGAACGCGGTGTATTTGAATTCCCGGTAGGCCGCTTCGTCCCGGACGGCCAGCGCATAGGCTCCGGTCGCTACAAGCAGCGCTAGCATGAGCGCGGCCCCCTGCCAGAGCCGGACCCGCGCGGGAGCCGGCCAAGCTGGCAGATCGGGAGTGTCGCGGCGGCCGGCGGCCACCAGTGCTGCGGCGGCCGTCACGGCCCAGAACCACACCGCCCAGCCGAGGGGCGTAAGGAAGCCTGCGGCGTTCAGGGCAAAGCCCCCGGCGATGCCGGCGGCGAGGCTTGCTCCGACCGCGTAGACGAAGTGTTCCAACGCGGAGGTTGTCCTGACGCCAATGGCCCGCAGCACCGTGTGGCCCGAGACGAGGAACACCATGGGCGCGCCCAGGGCAGTACGGAGGAGCAAGCTGTCGCTGACCGCAACGGCCGCAACCGTGGCCCCCGCCCACAGGCACGCGGCCAGAAGGTCCCGCTTGCTACAAACTCTCATGCAATCCCCTCACGTCATAGATGACGATCCAGCCGTTGTCGTAGATGCGGGTGACGCCCTTGACGTCATTGAACTTGAGCAGCGCTGCGCCCGAGAGCGGCGCTCCCTGCTGCGCTTCCCACGGCTGGAAGTAAAAGCCGAGCACCGGCGGAGCCGTGGTCAGGCGCAGGTCAACCAGCAGGAAATCGATGTCGCTTCGCGCCAAGGGCCAAAACTCGTCGGGCCCCAATGTCTCGGCCTCGAATATGCGCGCGGGATCGATGCCTTCGACGATGGTGACCCTGACGTCCTGCCGGCCGTAGCCCGCAAGCAGAAGGCGGTTGATGCGGTCAGTGGTGAAGCGGTTGCCGGCACCGAGCCATTCCTTGGCCCAGCGTGCCGTTTCGATCCCCATCGGCTCGATCGATTCCTGATCTGCGGCCACCCTGTAGCGCCCATGGATCGGATTAATCGAAGAGCTTGTGACGCCGCCCAGGACGATGATCACCAGAGCAACGGCCGGTGCGATGCGGCGCCACCCGCGTGGCGTGCGGCCCTGCCAGAAGTGGACGATGCTCACCGCGACGACCAGCCCGACGGCGATGAACACGAACGTTCCCATGCGGTTGCCGATTTCCCATCCAGCGATGGTCAGTCGGAAGGCGACCGAGACTGGGAGCCCGAAGGCCAGCAAGCTGAGGAGCACGAGGCGGCTGTCGCGCCAGCGGCGTTTGACAATGTCCTGGATCGGACGCCAACCGGAGCGCGGACCACTCGGCGCTGCCATGGCCAGCGACCGAAAGAATCCCGTTGCCAGTCCGACTGCCACCAGCAGGAGCGCCAGCAAGGTGGTCAGCCGCATGTAGAGGGCCTTGTCCGGCGCTCCGAGGTGCTCCGACCGCGGGGTGGGCGCGCCCAGGATCTTCCCGAGCAATGTGTCGAAACCGGACTCGATCACCGGGCCGAGATAGCCTGTGAGAGGGATGCCACGGGCTTGCACCCACAGGGACGGCAGGGCTATGGCGAGGATCGCCGCGAGGCCCACGGCAATGCTGGTCTTGATCCGCAGGGGGTCGTGCCGGCGCAAGGCCTCGAGGGCCGCCAGCGCTCCGAAATAGATGGCGGCGAAGGCGGCCGAGAGGTGATGTGTGACCGCGAGGCTTGCCAACAGCAGGGCTATCAGCCCGAGCGCCTTCAGCCTCGGTCGCCCGACGAGATCCTTGGACGCTGCTTCGACCGCGAAGGTCAGCACGCACAGCACGATGCCGAGGCTCTCGTAGGAGAACATCGAATCGAACAGGAAGAAGGTTGAGCAGCCCATATAGGCCAGACAGGCGATGGCCGAGATACGCGGCGATCCGGCGATGCTCTCGAGGAACAGAAACAGGGCACCGATGAACGTGCCCTTGAGGATGACCAACAAGAGCGTCCCCGACACGAACAAGGGCAGTCCCGTCAGATCGACGATCGCCGTTATCAGGATTTCCAGGGCGGGATACGTTGGCCCGATCGGGAAAAGCGGGTTGGACAGGAACAGCCGGCGGGCCGTGATGAGATCCTCGGCCGCAATCCAATGCAAGACCTCGTCGTAACCGCTGAAGCTCGTCGGGGAATAGACCATCTTGCAGTAGAACAGGGCTTCGGCAAGCAGGAAGAGCAGGAACAGGCGCTCACCTCGGGCCGTTGTCGGCCAAGCGATGCGAAGGCCGGTCGGAGCGACCAGGAGAACGACACCGGACCAGAAGAGCGGCGGCGCCACGTCATAGCCCCGGCGCCCGGCCGCGTGCCCGGCAACGACCAGGAGTAGAGCCGCGGCGATCGTCAGGCATAGAACCGCGATCCATCCGGAATTGGCGCGTTGCGATGGGGCATCGGCGCTGCCGTCGCGAAGGTCGGGACCGACAACGCCCGAGACGAATCGAATACCGGCCTGGAGCGGGTTGATCCTGGTTCCCGCGCTGAAATGAGCCGGCATCATCAGCATCATGCCCTCGTCGCAGGAGGCCACGATGTCACGCCGCCGGGGGCCAAGCGGAGCATGGATCGGCTGCCGAGGACATCATAATAAACGTGGCTCAGCGCATGCGCGCAGGCATCCCAGTCCGGCAGGGCCAAATCCGGGACCTGCCGAGGGGCCTTCAGTTCTTCGGCCATGGCGGCGGCCAGCTCTCCAGGACCGGCGTTGGGCGGAATCGCCCGGCACAGGCCATTAGCGGCCAGTTCCTGCAGACCGGACGTGTCGCTAACGAGGACCGGACGGCGCAGCGACAGAGCTTCCATCACAGCGATCGGATGGGCTTCGTATTCGCTGAACAGCACGAATAACGCGGCGCTCGCCAGGAGGTCAGCCATGTTCTGCCGGTCGGATCCGGGGATGCTCGCGATAGTGACCCGCCTCTCGAGGCCGAGTGTCGCTACGAGGCGCCGCAATTCTCCCTCGTACGGGCCTGTTCCGACGATGTGCAATCGCACGTCCGGTACCCGGCGGATCAGTTCGGGCAAGGCCGCGATCGCCCGCTGATGGCCCTTGTAGCGCTCCAGCCTGCCGCCCGAGACGATCAGGTGCGGATCGACCTTGATGCCGGGGCTCGGAGCCGGCATCGCGGCGCCGTTCGGGATGACGACAAACCGTTCGCGCGGCACGCGCATCCTGGCGCTGAAGAAGCTGGCCTCGAATTCGGAGACGCCGATCAGCCGCGCGGCCCGGGCAACCAGCGGTCGAAGCAGCGCGTGCTGTGTGCCGCGCACGGCATTGCGCAGCCGGGAGGAATGCCCGCCGCTGTGGAAGGTCAGGATGAACGGCAGGTCCCCGCGAAGGGTCGCGAGCAGCCCGATCGGCGCCACGAAGCTGCTGTAACCTTGGAAATGGATCAGATCCCATGCCCCGCGCCGGATCACGGTATAAACGCCGGGCGCAACATAGAGGTCCCGTCCCCTCGGCCAGGCCGGCACGCGCTGCACGCGCATGCCGCGCACCTCCTCCTCATCCGGCAACTCCCCCGAGGGATCGGTAGTGAGCACGTCGACGACGTGGCCACGCGCCACCAAGCGGGGACCGACTTCCTGGATGTGAGTTTCGATGCCGCCTATGAGGGGGTAGCAGCGAGCGGCAACCATCAGGATTCGCATCAGGTCTGTCCACCGACAACACAGGCTGTCGCACTCCGCCTGCGCTGTTGGTGCACCCTCTCGCGCAGGATGGTTTTCAGGACGCGCCAGCCGTCCGGCATGGCGCGCAGATGGCTCACACCGCTGATGCGCGGAGCCTCGAAACTCGCCACCTCGACGATATTGAGGTGGTTCTTCAAGGCCCGCACGTTGATGAGGGTCTCGATCTCGAACCCATCGCAATCGCAGTCCAGCGTGGCGACGTGCTTGGTCCAGAAGGCTATGTATCCGTAGCATAGATCGGAGAACCAACCGCCATAGAGCAGCCGCACGAACAGGGTCAGCCCCTTATTGCCGAACATCCGGAACAGCGACATGTCGTCGGTGCCGGCGCCCTGGATAAAGCGTGAACCCTTGACGAGATCCGCGCCGGCCATCAGCGCACTGACAAAGACGATCGCCTCCTCCGGTACCATGGAGCCGTCGGCGTCCAGCATGACGATGATGTCGCCTGTGGCGGCCAGGAATCCCGCTTGCAGTGCAGCGCCCTTGCCCCGCCGGGGTTCCATCACAACCTTCACGTCCTCTCGCAGGCGGCGCGCGACCGCGACCGTGTCGTCAGTCGAACGACCATCCACGATAATGATCTCATGCGCCCAGTTGGGGATGCGCGGCAGAAGCCAAGGGAGGTTCTCGGCTTCATTGAGCGTCGGGACGACGAAGCTGACTCGGGGCAGAGTCAGTGATCGCCGTAGCGCGACATTTACCGGGTCAGGCGGCGATGTGGCACCGACGGGGGCGAGAATGCTGGAGAGAAGGGCATTCATGGCAGCGCTTTGAGGTCGTACGATGGGACCCATCCGGGGGGCATATTGTGCTTCCATGACCCCATGAGCTCCCCGAAAATCCGGTGCTCCACATCGCGCGCACGCAAATGCGCGGCCAGCGACAAGCCGCAGCGGCCAGCTCCAATGACCGCCACATCCACGGATGTGCTTGATCCAACCATATGCGGACTCCCGGCCCTTATGAAATGAAGATGAAATGAAAGAAGATTGCTAAGCTTATGGCCCCCTATTCTTGGTTTGTTATGCGACGATTACTGATGCAGATCTGAAATGGAAGGACGATAGATGGTTAGGAAAAGCAAATAGATGATTAGCTCTTTTGGGGTATCCCTTCAGGTTATTTCCAGCCATACGACCACCGCGGATAGTACGGCAGCGGCACCGATCACCTTCAGCAGCTTTGTTGGCAGCGTTGCCAAACCCGTTTAGACCTCTGGGTCCACCTTCAACCCCAGCGAGGACATTCATCGACCCGCGGCTGGGACCAGCTCACAAGCGACAATTTCTACCGAGCGAGCCGTGCAGAAGGCGCGAAGGTCGCCGGCGTGAAGAAATGAACGTCCAGCGCAACGCTGACTTGCCACTGGCCAGAAGCTGCGAAGTGCAGGTGGGCTCGCGCCTCCACTCGGCCGTGATTTCCGAGCTTATTCTGTGCCCGAGAAGGGTCGAGCGCGCCCGGCCCTTCGCAGGCGGGGCACCTTGCGCTCGACCGCCTGGCTACGGGTAGCTAAACCCGGCGAAACCGGCCAAGAGAGGGACTGCCCACGCGGTCCCGAGACCCCGCGCGGTCCCGAGACCGGCGCGTCGGGTATCAGCAAACGATACGAGGTCGTGACCTCTCGCAAACCCCGGATATGCCCGAACAGGTCGATCACCTCCAAGCCAGACCGGCGGTTGTAGGTGTGACACCCCAACGCTCCGGACCAAATGCGACCGACCGGGGTCTGGGCAAACTCCGACGCGCCGAGCGCATCGATCTGGCAGAACGTCACCGCGCCGCCATAACCGCGCGCGCAGTCTTGGACCGGGCGTAGCGTGCGTCCGCCGTGTCGGATGACGGCGCCTGCGGGCCGGCTGAGCCTTGCATCGAGCAGGACGGGGTTGGCGGCATGGGGCGTCCAAGACCCGGTCAGGCTCTCGGCACGGTAGAGGCTGAGGAGATCCCAGGATGTGGACCTCCAAAGCCTTGGGCTGACGAAAAACCAAAAGCCGCCCTCATGGCAGAGCGGCGTGGTATCGTAGCCCTCAATGCCTTCCATGAGACAGGCCTCCCGCGTCCACCGGTAAGGGAATTCCACTGCCCTGTAGAGGCTGACACTCCTGGCCGCCCCCGATTCGGGGATCATCCAGATCTGCCCATCCTGCTCGAACACGAACGGGTACGAGAGGTGATGCGGTTCCTCTACGACGATCCGGGATGCGCCGGCTGTCCCGTCCCGGTTCACTGGCACGACCGCAATGCACCCCCGGTTCTTCGAGTAGAGGTACTGTTCGACAAAGATGAAATCCTGCCCCTGGTGCCGGAACGGGAACGGGTCGGCAAGGTAGCTGTCGGCATTTCCGGTGAGCACCCGGAAGGCTGCTTCGCCTTTGTCGAGCAGGCTCGCCGATTCATCGAAGCGCCAGCCAATCCCCCACATCCTGCCGCCCCTCGCCAGGACGTCCAAAAGCCCGATCGTCTTCGATGCAACCGTGCCGGTCGCCCTTGCAAGCGCCGAAAGCGCCCCAAACGAAGGCACTGCCGTGCGTGGACCGCGGATACCGGACGCAGCTGAACCGGTTTCCTCGCACAGGGCTTTGAGGATCAGCGGCACAGCGCAGGAAAGGGCGCTGTCGAGCCTCGCTGCCAACACTTCACGGTCTCCACTGGCCGGACGCGCCGTCCACGGCCGCAACGGGCGCGCCGTGTCATGCAGGTCGACGAGAAGATCCTGATGATTCACCCAGGCCGCCACGACTCCGATCTCGCCGGGTGCGCCGTTAAAGACCGGGGTGAGCACGCGCCGCCCCGCCGGGAGCGATTCTGCCCCGCTCAAATCGATCACCACATCCACTTGGTCGGCCGGAGGCGGCGGCAGGCACCGCAGCGCCGCCTCGACGGGGTCGATGGCGCCGTTCCCACGAAAGCCATAGACCAGTTGTTCGAGTTCGAGCAGCAGACGGCAGATTAACGGCAGCGGGCAGCGACCGGCCGCCAACGCGCAGGAGACTTCGTTGCCGGGCACTTCAGCGAGCGCTTCTGCCAGCCAGAGGTGCCATCGCAGTAGCCGGGACGGATCGAGACTCAGGCAAATGCGCATTGTTGTTCCCACGGCGGATTTCAAAAGGACGCCAGCTTACAGCTTCCACGAGAACCACCTCAGGCGATCCGCCTACCCTGGACTCCGCCGCGGGCCCGCGAGCCAAGGGCGGCAGATGGAAAGCCGCAGCGCGAGGATGGTTTCCACCTACTGTGGTTGCGGGGACTCGCCATGTGGGGAGCCGAACACTTGATTGAAAGATGCCTGACAGCACGGGTCCATACTCGAGCGGCTGGAAGCGGCTAAGCACCACTATGCCCGAACGACGCCGGGCTGTGTGAGGTCAGAGGAGGTAATCCTTAGGGGCCATTGCACCCTGTGGCCGGCGAGAGCCAAATGCCAGGATGATCATCGACTGGCAACGAGTGAGGAACGCCGGACTGCGGGTGCTGGTGTCCGCGTTGCTGTCCGTTCCGGCAGTCGTGAGCGCCGCGGACGATCCGTCGGCAACGTCCTGCATCAAGACTTCCGGAACGAACTTTGCGTTGGACGGCAGGCCGTTCTTCGTGACCGGCGTAAACAACCACTATCTGACCTACGGGTCGCAGGAGGAGGTCACCCGCGTTCTCGACGACGCGGTGGCGATGGGCGCCAATGTGGTCCGCACCTTCCTCCAGCCGGTGATCGGGTCGCTCGACGGAAGCAAGCCTACGATGGCGCAAACCTCGGCCCTGGTTGGTGACTTTTTATGCTGAAAACCGGCTTCCGGGTAGGCCGAATCCCGCGTGGAAGCCTGGCGTTTCAAAAACCAAGACCATCGCACCGTCTATCGAAGAGTTTGGACAGACATTGGCAGCTCAAGTCGGGAGAATTCCTAGATGCGTATTCTGATGCTTGCGCAATCCTATTCGCCGATTGGCGTTGGCCAGCGGGGCCACGTCCGGAACCTAAGTATCGGTCTCGCCCGCCGCGGTCATGACGTTGCCGTTGCCACAACCGGTCAGCCTGGATCCAAAACCGGGCAGCCCGAGGATGGCGTCAGCAGCGAACGCCGGCAGGTCCCGCCCCCCCCTACGATCTCAGTGATTATCTGTGCCTACTCCGAGGACAGATGGGAGCTGTTGCTTCAGTCGGTGGCCTCGGTTCAGGAGCAGACCTTGCAACCCTGCGAGATCATCCTATCTGTCGACCAGCCCCTGTTCCACCGTTGTGCCGCGTACTGGGCTGACTTCGCAGCATCGACCCCTCCGATACGGGTGATCCAGAACAAGGATGACGGGCATCTGGGGGCGGCCCGAAACACGGCAGCCGAGACAGCCGCTGGAGAGATCCTGGCGTTCCTGGATGACGATGCGGCGGCCGACAAGGACTGGCTCGAGATTCTCATCGAACCGTACCGGGATAAGCGCATCGGCGCCGTCGGCGGGCGCCCCATACCGGTTTTCGAGACGAGTCGCCCGGCCTGGTTTCCTGTGCAGTTCGACTGGGTGTTCGGATGCGCTTATGACGGCCTTCCGACCAGCCGAGGTCCTTTGGCTCACCTCATAGGAGCCAACATGTCGGTGCGGCGGACCCTCCTCGAGCAGGTGGGAGGGTTCCACTCCGACCGTCACGACGACATGGACATGTGTCACCGCGTGGCGCACCTCAGGGGCAGTGAGGCGGTCATCTACGAACCGGCGGCGACCGTCCGCCACTTCGTGCCCGCCTCACGGCCGACCTGGAGGTACTTCTGGCGCCGCTGCCTGTTCGTCAACAAGGGGAAGGTCGAGGCCTTTGCCCAGATGGGCGACGCCGCCACACTGGGTGCAGAGACCCGCTTCGTCTGGCACGCGCTGACCAAGGGCGTACCGCGGGAGATTTTGCAAGTGGCCAAGGGTGACGCCCATGGGCTGGCCCGGTCCGCGGCGATAATCGCTGGCGTGGGGCTGGCCGCGGCAGGCCACGTCGCCGGCCGGATCGAGCTGGTGCGGCGCTTGCGCCGGCGGCGCCAACAGGCAACCAAGCAGATACTGGACACAGCCGCGCAAGGCGGTGGGCGCGGGAAGTAGATGCCGGCTTCGATAATCATTGGTTCGGGTCCGGCTGCAGCCGCCGCCGTGTTGGCGCTGTCCGAGAAACCGGACGAGAAGATAACCGTGTTCGATCCGGGCACCGTGCTTGACGCGGAGACGCAGGAGGTAATCTCCAGGCTGTCCAAGCTGCGTGTCGACAACTGGGATGAGGAGGACGTCCGCGGGGTCAGCCTGCAACCCAAGCGGGTCCAGTCCGATTCGCTGCCTGAAAAGAGAAGCTACGGATCCGATTTCCCGTTTGTCAACAAGGGCCAGCTCGACGGCGTCCACTCCGAGGGAAGAGTCAACTCAGCTGTCATATCAAGCGCCTACGGGGGGTTCAGCAATGTCTGGGGGGCCCAGATCATGCCCTTCAGCGCCGCCACGTTCAAGGGATGGCCGTTCGACTTCTCGGATATGGAAGAGCACTATCGGACGATCCTGGGTCACATTCCTTTCGCTGGAGAGTCCGACGATCTCGAGGAGTGGTTCCCGCTCATCGGATCCGCGGACCCGCTTCCGCCGCTGGCGCCGCGGACGCAGATGGTCCTGGCCAACTACGCCCGGCACCGCGATCGAGTGCGCTCCACGGGAATAACGATAGGCCGCGCCCGCCTCGCCTTCTCAGCGCCCGAATGCCAGCCCTGCGGCCTGTGCATGACTGGGTGCCCGCGGTCGCTGGTCTATTCGGCCTCGCACAGCTTCGATCGCTTCAGGCGCAGCGGGAGGATCGACTACCACAGCGGGCTGCTCGCGGTGCGAGTCGACCAGGAGGGCGACACGGCCGTCGTGCAGGCCCGGGAGCTGTCCAGCGGCCGGATCCAGCGATTCACAGCCGACCGGGTCTTCGTGGGCTGCGGAGCAATCGGGACCACCCGGCTGATCCTGGGCTCGCTCGGATCGGACCAGCCGGTACATCTTTCGGAATCGGCTCAATTCGTTCTTCCAATGATGTCCATGAAGCCGACCCCCGACCCACGTACAAGGCGCGAGTTCACACTCAACCAGTTCAACATGGTCATCGTCCGGGACGACGAGGGCTTCGATGTCTCACAGATTCACTTCTATCCGTTCAACCCGGCATACTACGATGCGCTTCCCGGCTTCCTCCAACACCGCGCCGCCGCCTTCGTGACGGATCGGCTCCTGAGCCGGTTGACGGTAGGCCTGGGCTACTTGCCGTCCTGGGCATCACCCAAGGTCCGGGTCACCGCCCAGGTGTCCGCAGCTCCTGATGAGCTACCCCAGATCACCCTCACTTCGGAGGGCTTCAGCGAGGCCAGGGTCAGGGGCAAAGACGTGCCTCCGATGCTGCCTGACGTAATAAAGCGGATCCGCAGCGCGGCACCTTACCTTGACTTGTGGCCAGTCACGCCGCGGATGCTGTGGTCGGGCGGGGCCAAGAGCTACCACTTTGGCGGCAGCTTTCCCCACGCCAGTGAGCCGCATACCGGGAGTGCGACGACAGACCGCCTCGGGCGGCTGGCGCGCTGGGACCGTATCCATCTCATCGACGGGTCGGTTTTCCCAAATGTGCCAGCTACTACCTTTACTCTGACTGTGATGGCCAATTCACATCGCATCGCCTGCGAAGCGATGCAGCTGACGGGTTGAGCGTTCAATGCGGGTCGGTATCACCGGAGCCAATGGATATGTCGGGACCATCCTGCGTGCCGCCTTCGCCGAAGAAGGGCATGAGGTCATCGCGTTCGCCCGTTTGAACCGGGTGACCTCCGACTCTGCCGCCGCAATGGTTGGCGTCGCCGAGTGGCGCCCATACGAGATCAAGCGCCCGCCGTCGGGGGCCGCATTGAGCGACCTAGATGTGCTCATCCACGGTGCATGGGACCTGACTCTCGTCAGCGCCGGCGATGTGTGGGGTGTCAATGTGTCCGGCTCGCAGCACCTCCTGCGCAATGCCGCCGACGCAGGGGTTCGCCGGGTCATTTTTATCTCCTCGATGTCCGCCTGTAAGGGAACCCGACAGTTGTACGGTCAGGCGAAGCTGGCCTGCGAGCTCACCGCCAGCAGTCTGGGAGGTGTCTCCACCCGCCTCGGACTGGTGTACGGCCCCGGTTGGGGCGGGATGGCAGGCGCGCTCCGCAAGCTCACCAACCTGCCGGTCACACCTCTCATCGGAGCGCGCTCCCATCAGTTCACCGTGCATGAGGCGGACATGGCAGCCGCCATGGTGCGTATTGCCGAGTCTGACATGCCCCTGCCGGAGCCGGTAGGGCTGGCCAACCCCGAACCGGTACCGTTCCGACGACTCATGAAAGAGATCGCCGCATCACAAGGCAGAACACTGCGCGCCGTCGCCGTGCCCTGGCAGCTTGTCAGTGGCGTCCTCAAGGCAGGTGAGGCCCTGCATGTCCCCCTACCCTTCCGATCCGACTCCATCCTTGGGCTCGTGCACCCGGCGGCAGAGGTTCCCGGTGTAGAGCGGCTCAAGCAACTCGGAATCGAGTTTCGGAGCTTCTCGCTGGACGGCGATCGACCCTAGCCGAGGGGGCACAGGGACACAGGAGACCTAAACAGAGGATCGTAGCACCCCCTCCTCCCTGGCAGCCGCCTCGAAGGCCTTACGAGCCTCCTCGGGGGTCGCCCGATCCTCGACGGCTTCGATGCATAGTTGCACAGCCTTCCGCCACTTGGGCCCCATCTTGGTCCACTTCAGGAGTTCCTCGGCGGCACCCTCGACATTGTTGCACCCGTAGGTGACCCCAGGTCGGTCAGTCTTGACGTACACCGGAGGGGAGAACAAATGGGTTGCCACAACACCTCCTACTCAGGGGAGAGATACATCTTGGCTTCCTTGGCGGCAGCCTCAAAGGCCTTTCGGACCACCTGAGGGTCAATCGGATCGTCCTCCAAGGCTGACAGGCACAGCGTCACCGCCTTATGCCAGCGAGGTCCTCTTCGGGTCCACGTCTTGAGCTGCTCAAGGGCTGCCCTCGCATTGTTGCACCCATGCCTGACGCCGGTTTCACTCTTCACGAACACCGGAGGGACGAACCAATGGGTTGCCATGATACCTCCTACTCAGGGGAGAGATACACGTCGGCCTCCTTGGCAGCCGCCTCAAAGGCATCACGGACCTGCCCTCGAACGCATCGACGCAGGATTGGACCGCCTTGGTCCACTTCGGGCCCTTTGTGTCCCACGCCATGAGTTCCTCGGCGGCTCCCTCGACGTGGCTGACCCCATTGCGAATGCCCGGACGTTTCGTCTTCACGTAGACCGGAGGGTTGAACCAGAGGGGAGCCATGAGGGGCGACTTAGAGCGGGAAGAGCCCGCTGACCAACCCCGCTTTAGCCGCAGCTAAGGAAACGATGTAGGCCCTCGCGGGTTTAGAGCTTGCATCGGTCGATCTTCGTGGATGTGCAGCCGCTGTGGGGGTCCGTCGCCTCTCATCTCCTTACTGGCGGCGGGCTCCTTTCGCGAAGGCGGTTTTGGTCATAGACACATAGACCTTATACCGTTCCAATTTAGCTGGTTGTCATTGGGGGGAGAAATGTCCCCTCCTCTTTTGCAGCAGCCAGGAATGCCTTGCGGGCCTCCTCAGGTTCCATCTCGTCGAAGATCACGGCCATGCAAACGCGCACCGCAAGGTCCCACCAAGGGCCACGCTTGGTCCACTTCATCAGCTCCTCGCCCGCTGCCTCGGCGTTGTCGACGTTGCGGATGATCCCGAAATGCTCGGTCTTGACGGGGACCGGAGGGTTGAACCAGTGGAGAGCCATGCGGTCACTCTTTGTCGACCTTATCAAGTTCCTCCAGCAAATACCTTTGCTCAGCCCGCAGTTCCCGTTCTACAGGCAGATTTAGCAGGTTGCGAAGGTAATTGCGGATTACCTCTGACTAGTGAAAATGGCGCAGGACGGCGCGCTTCCGTTGCGATGCCACAGTGACTGAAGTTGGCTGACAGCTACTCCCGGGCGTCGACGCCACGCAGAGGCCCATGGCAGTTGCTGCCTCGACGATTGCCTCGGTTAGTTCTTCGTCGGAGGCCACCAAATAAGGCGCAGTCTCCCGAGCTTCGCGTAGCTGCCGCTTTGATCGAGACCGTGTCGCGACGGTCCGCCCTGTTGAGGAGTACAGTAATTGCTTGTTCTAGAAACGGACCGACCCTTCGCGCGACGCTCATCCAGGGACACGCCGAAGGGTACTCTACTCCCTACCTGAGCGGCATTGCCATGTACAAATTGTACAAATTGGTACGGCGCTGGGCCGCGACAGTCAGGAATATTTGGTAGAATTTCTGTGGTGGGGATCGGACACTGGCTCGCGAAGACCCCCATGCTCCTCCTCGATCCTATTGACGCGCCTCGATCCGCCTTTCTCCCCACAATCCCAGGTCGGTCGGTCCGGACAGGGCCCGGAGGGCCATGCGGCTATTCGCGAATGTCGAACGCAACGAACATGCCAAAGGCTGGGCAAGATCGACAATAAACTCCACCAGCTCGCAGTCACTTTCCACCAGATGTGACCCGTCTCGGCGTACCGCTGCGATAGTCTCTTTGACAGAGATGATGATGATTTGGCCGTGCCGGCTTGTAAAATCAACTCTTCAACAAGCTCATTGGCAGTCACTTTGATGGGTCGGCAGTTCATCCAAACGTTTATACCAGGCCTCCCACCTCAGCGAGAACCCAAGGGGAACATTCATGACCCTCTGTCGGGAAAAATCAAGAAGAAATGTTTGGTAAAAATTCTGAGCGGGAATTAGTACGGAGCGAGCCTCTGTACTCTTTCGCTTTGACGCTCAGCCAGCCCGCTAGTCCCTATGATTGCTGGGCCTGAGGGCGGCCCGTCATCCGATATGCAACGGTACGAGGGTTAAGCCGGCTGGCCGGCGCAGAGCCTCATGCATAGGAG
>NZ_JAMYUP010000029.1:0-68834 GCF_040323155.1 Mesorhizobium sp. M0060 | reverse complement strand
CAACTATCGCAGCTACCGTTGGCGTCACGAAGTCTTCGACCTCGAGCAGGCCGACTAGCAAGGGAAGCCCGTAGAACGCGACGAACAATTGGAGCACGACGGGGACACTCCGGGCATAGGATACGTAGAGGTCGGCCAGTTGACTGATCTGCGAAATCTTGCCCAGCGTGCCGTCGTCCTTCAGCTCCTTGAGCACCCTGTTCACGTCGTCGAGCAGGGCCTTGTTCTCCTCCGAAACTGCGGGCTTCTACTTCTCTCAAATCGTCACGATCAGCGAATGGCGGTATCGGTGGTTGCGTGTCCATGATTTGAGCCTGCACAGTGGCCGGCTCAAGCTTGAATAAGGGCTGAGCTCGTCAGAGGGCTGGCGGCGACGGAAATTCGCCTTGGTAGTCGACCATGATCGTCCAGTCCAATCCGAATTCTAGGCGATGCCGCCTAAAAGTTTCTCCGCCTTGGAAATAGCGACTGTCTGGTGCGGCTGCAGCGGCTGGCCGGCATAGGCTTCGAAGACCGGCAGGAACGGGTCGTCGATACCGGTCCTGATGCCGGACAATTGCTCCATCACCGCCAGGCCGCAATAGGGCACGTAGGCGGCCGAATAGCCGCCTTCATGCGACATCATCAGCCGCCCGCCGCAGAGGTCGTCCGCCGCCTGCATCAGCAGCCGCGTCATCTCGCGGTAGCTGCCGCTGTGCAACATCATGCGCCCCAGCGGATCAGCCGCCGAGGCATCGAAGCCCGATGGCACGACGATGAGATCAGGCTTGTAGCGATGGAGGGCCGGCAGCACGATCCGTTCGAAGACCGACATGTAGGCGCCGTGGCCGCACCCGGCCGGCAGCGGCACATTGATGTTGTAGCCTTCGCCCCCACCATCGCCGCGTTCCTTGTGAAAACCGCTGTCATGCGGATAGAGCCCATCCTGGTGGATCGAGATCGTCAGCACGGACGGGTCGCCATAGAAGGCGGACTGCGTGCCATTGCCGTGATGTACGTCCCAGTCGACGGTGGCGACCCGCCCGAAGCCATGCTTGGCCCGGTTCTTCAGTATGGCGACCGGAACGTTGCCGAACAGGCAAAAGCCCATGCCTTGCGCGCGCTCGGCATGATGGCCGGGCGGCCGCACCAGCGCATAGCCATTGCCGACATCGCCGCTCAACACCGCATCCATCACCGCTGCTGTGCCGCCTGCAGCCAGACAGGCGATCTCGTAGCTGCCATGGCCGAAGGGGGTGAGATAGCTCGCATCGCCGCCGTGCCCGTCGCTGAGCAGCTTGATGCGGTTGACATAATCGCGGTCGTGGAACAGCGCCAGATCGTCCTCGCTCACCGGGACCGAGGCGATCATCGACAGTTTTTCGGTGAGGCCTGAAACCTCCATCAGATTGCGGAACCGGCGCTTGGTCGCGGCATTCTCCGCATGCTCGCCCGGCTCGATGGTCAGGCTCGGCTGAAAGAACTGCGCGGCGTTGCCGGTCTCGTGCCAGAGATAAAGTTCGTGGAAATTCCAGCCCGTCGTCATCTCTTGCCTCACCCCGCCAGGATCATCGACGCCGCGCGTTCGGCGATCATGATCGTCGGCGCGTTGGTGTTGCCCGAGACCATCTTTGGAAAGACCGAGGCGTCGGCGATGCAAAGCCCGTCCAGCCCGTGCACCTTCATAGACGTGGGGTCGACGACGGCCATCGGATCGGTGCCCATGCGACAGGTGCTGGTCGGGTGATAGAGCGTCGTGCAGTGGCCGCGAATGTACTCAGCGATCTCGGCGTCGCTCTCGCATTCGGCGCTCGGCGTGATTTCGCCGACCAGCATTTCGGCAAGCGGCGACTGCGCCGCGATCCGGCGGCTGATGCGGATGCCTTCGACCAGCGTGGCGATGTCGGAGCCGTCCTCGTCGCTGATGAAATAGCGCGGGTCGATCGCCGGATACTCGACCGGATTGGCCGAGCGCAGGCGGATTTCGCCGCGGCTGTCCGGCCGCTGCAGCGTGGTGTGCAGCGTGATGCCGGGCTTCGATGACAGGAACCGCACATAGTCGCGATGCGGGCTGATGGCGCCGTAAAGCTGCAAATCCGGTTCGACATCGGGCCGGCTCTTGACGAAGCCGCCGGCCGCCACCCAGGGCGAGGAACGCGGACCGCTGCGCGATGTCTGCCATTCCTGAAAGTCGCGCTGCAGCGTCTCGTCGGTCCAGGCGCCGACGCCGATCTTGTCCTTCGTATAGAAGGTGATCGGAATGTTGATGTGGTCCTGCAAATCCTTGCCGACGCCCGGCAGGTCGTGCACGGGGGCAACGCCGACCTGGGCGAGCTCGTCGGCTGGGCCGATGCCGGAAAGCAGCATCAGCTGGCAGCTGCCGATCGAGCCTGAGGACAGCACCACCTCACTGTCGGCAAAAGCGGTCTCCGGCACGCCATTGACCAGATAGCGGATGCCCCTGACCCTGCCCTTCTCGACGATTAGGCCCGTCGCCAGCACCCCGGTTCTCACAGTCAGATTGGGGCGCTCGCGCGCTGGGCGCAGATAGGCCTTGCTGGTGCCCCAGCGTTCGCCGTTCTTGATGGTGAACTGGAAGAGGCCGACGCCTTCCTGCTCGACGCCGTTGAAATCGCGGTTCTGCTTGTAGCCGGCGGCCTTGCAGGCATCGATCCAGGCAAGCTCGTTGGGATCGATATGCCCGACATTGCCGATATGCAGCGGCCCGTTGGCGCCGTGCAGCGGGTCGTTGCCGAGTTCGGCATTGCTTTCACAGGCCTTAAACACCGGCAGCACGTCGGCCCACGCCCAGCCGGGACAGCCGATGGCCGCCCAGCCATCATAGTCGGACGGCAGGCCGCGAATATAGATCATGGCGTTCAGCGCACCGGAGCCGCCGATCATCTTGCCGCGCGGCCAGAACACCCGCCTCCCGCGGCAGCCTGCCTGCGGCTCGGTGTAATAGCCCCAGTCGACGGCGGTGTTGAACATGGTCGGCCAGTCCGAGGGCACGTCCGAGGCAAGCGGCGCCTCGCGCCCGGCCTCCAGCAACAGCACCTTGCGGGCAGGATCGGCGCTGAGCCGGTTCGCCAGCACGCAGCCGGCCGAGCCGGCACCCACTATGATCGTATCGAACATCGTTAAGTCTCTCATTTTCCGGCCGGGGCCGGGCTTTGCACAATGTTGCTGTCTATTGGCTTTGCGTCAGTCAACTTGGCGCGGCGTCGCGTGAGCCAGTGGACGAGATCGCCGAAGCGGCCGACCAGCCCCTTGGGCATCAGCACCACCGACAGCGCGATGATCAGGCCGAGGCCGAGCGTGCGGAACTCGCCGCTCTCGCGCATCAGTTCGTCGGCCAGCACCAGTACCACCGTCCCCACCAGCGGCCCCCAGAACGTGCCAACGCCGCCGACCACGACGATGGCGATGATGAACATCAATTGCGACATCGACAGCACGCCGGGGCCGATCGCCTGGAAATGCGCGGCATAGAAACCGCCGGCCAGCCCGGTGAAGAAGGCGGAGATGCCGAAGACCAGAAGCTGTGCCTGGAAGCGGTTGACGCCGCGCGCCACCGCATAGTCCGGATTATCCTTCAGCGCCCGGAAGGCAAGGCCGATCGGGCTTTTGACGATCGCGTAGGTGAACACCATCGTGAGCGCGAACAGCACCGCGATGATGGCGTAGTTGCCGACCAGCCACTGCGCGCGCAGCAAGGCCCTGGTGCCGAGATCGCCGAACCGGGCGAAGCCGACGGCGCCGCCGGTGAACTGACGGCAGACGGAACCTACCATGACGAAGCATTCGGTGTCGGTGACGATCAGCAGATACATCGTCTGGGCGATCGCCAGCGTCAGCAGCGCCACATAGACGCCGGTCAGGCGAAGGCAGGCGAGGCCGACGACCAGCGAGAACAGCACCGCGCCCAGCGCGCCGGGCACAAGTGCTGCCCAGACGTTCCAGCCGAAATAGAAGCAGAGCATCGCCGTCGCATAGCCGCCGAAGGCGAAGATCGCCATTTGCGCCAGCGAGAAGATGCCGGAGAAGCCGAACAGGAGGTTCCACTGCGAGGCGATCGTCGCATAGAACAGCGCCAGCACGATCTGGCCGAGGATGTAGCGGCTGTCGACCAGGAACGGCAGCGCGATCGCCGCCGCGATCAGCACCAGACTGATGACAAGATCGGTCCTGGCCGAGCGGGACATGGCGGAACGCGACATGGGACGTGTCTTTGTCATGATGCCCCTCACATGCGCCGGATTTCGGCGCGGCCGAAAAGGCCGGACGGTCGCCAGATCAGCACGGCAATGACAACGAACAGCAGCGACGGAAACCCCCAGCGGGCGCCGAGCGCATACTGGACGAAGGATTCGAGCAGCGCCAGGCCAAGCGCGGCGGCGACGGCGCCCGGCAGATTGCCGAGACCGGCGACCACGCACATGATGAAGGCCTTCAGCATCGGGTCATTGCCGAGCGGCGGCGACAGCTGCGTCATTGACGAGACCATGACGCCGCAGATACCGGCGAGCGCGCCGGATAGCATCAGCACCTGCAGATAGACGCGGTTGACGGCGACGCCCATGAGCTGGGCCGCGTCGCGGTTCTGCGCCGTCGCCCGGATCGCCCGGCCCATCCGCGTGCGGCCGAGCGCCAGCGAGACCACCACCATCATGACGACGACGACCGCGATGATCAAAAGGTTCTGCCAGGGCAGCGTCAGCGGCCCGACGCGAAAAGTGCCTGCGATCGAAACCGGCTGCTTCAGCGGCTGTCCACCATAGGTAAGGAGGATGGCGTTCTCGAGCGCGATGCCGATGCCGACCGTGGCGATCATGACATTGGCTTCGAATGTCGACTTGTCGTTCTTCAACAGGTTGCGCACTATTGCGAAATAGAGGATGGCGCCGGCCACAGCACCCACGAGGATAGCGCCCATGAAGCCTATCGCGATCGGCAGGCCGAGCGAGGTGATCACCGTGAAGGCGACATAGCCGCCAAGCGTCAGCATCGCCGCATGGGCCATGTTGAGCATGCCCATCGATCCCCAGACCAGCGACAGCCCGACCGTCGCCAGGGCATAGAGCGCGCCCGAGGTGAAGCCGGCGACGAGAATGGCCATGAGCACATCGACCATGGCGTCAGCCTCCAAGATAGGTTGCGAGGAGCTCGTCGCGCGCCATCAGCTCGGCGGGCTTGCCTGACCAGACGATTGCGCCGTCGTCGAGCAGATGCAGGCGGTCGGCGAGATCCTCGACCCGCGCAGGGTTCTCCTCCACCAGCAGGACGGTCCGACCGGCCTTGCTCAGTTCGGCAATGACGCCGTAGACTTGGTCGATGATCAGCGGCGCCAGGCCGAGTGACGGCTCGTCGATCAGAAGGATGCGCCCGCCCATCATCAGGCCGCGGCCGATGCCGACCATGCGCCGTTCGCCGCCGGACAGGCTCGAGGCGATCTGGTTGCGGCGGTCGGCAAGCTTCGGCAAAAGTGCGTAGACCTCGTCCAGCCGGCGCGTGATCTCCGCCTTGTCCGGTGCCAGATAGGCGCCCATCAGGAGGTTTTCGAGCACGCTCATCTGCGCGAACAACATGTCGCCCTGTGGCACGTGTGCGACGCCCAGCATCGCCGTCTCATGCGGCTTGCCGGACAGGCGCTGGCCGTCGATACCTATCTGCCCAGCGCGCAGCGGCACCAGGCCGGAGATGGTCTTGAGCAACGTCGACTTGCCATGGCCGTTCGGGCCGACGACGGTCACGAACTCACCGGCATGAACGGTCAGCGAAATGCCCTTGAGCACGTCGAGCCCGTCATAGCCGGAGACGATGTTGTCGAGCTGCAGGACAGGCGGTTTTGCGGCTGCGCCCATCATGGCATCCCCATTGTGAAAGGGTTCGCAGCGGCCTGGTTGTCGAAGAATTTCTTCAGTCGTTTCTGCGTGCCCTGGCCGAGATAGGTTTCGACGACGGTCTGGTCCTCGGCGACCTTGTCCGGCCGGCCCTCGAAGATCACCTTGCCATGATGCATGATGATGACACGATTGGAGAGTGCCAGCAGAAAGCGCATGACGTGCTCGATCAGGACGATGGTCAGCCCCTGGTCGCGCAGTTTCAGCACCATCGCCATGATGTGGTCGATCTCGGCGACGTTGAGCCCGCCGACCGGCTCGTCGAGGAAGAGCATTTTCGGCCGGGTGGCGATGGCGCCGGCAATCATCAGGAGCTTGCGGTCGAGCACCGGCAGCCGCGCCACGGTCTCGTCGGCCTTGGCCGCAAGCCCGACGAAGTCCAGCGCCTCGATCGTCGCCTGCCGGACATCCTCGCCGAGGCGGAAGCCAGCCAGCCTTCGCCGCTGCCGGCCAAAATAGGCGGCGATATCGATGTTTTCGCGGACGGTCAGGCTGTCGAAGGCGGCATTGAGCTGAAAGGTGCGGGCCATGCCGAGCTGGCAGATGCGGTCGGCCGGAAAGGCCGATATGTCGGTGTCGCCGAAATGCACGCGGCCACCGCTGGCCGGCGTGATCCCGGTCACCACGTCGAAGAAGGTCGTTTTGCCGGCGCCGTTCGGCCCGCCAATGCCGACGATCTCGCCCGGATTGACCACCATCGACACGCCGTCGACGGCGGCCAACGAGCCAAACCGTCTGACCACTCCGTCACAAACCAGCATCGGGCCCGCGGCCTCAGTCATCTCGTTTGCCTGGCATTTTTTCTCTACCTGGTGGCAACCGGTCGGGCGCAGAACCCGGCCGGTTCGTTGGTTTCATTTCTACGCTCGGCTCATTTGATCCATGGCGGCAGGATAAAACTGTCCGTCGCATAGAGCACCGGCGCGATCAGCTTCGGATCGGTCTTGTAGTCCTGATGCTGCAGGAACTGGTGCGGCATGCCAAGCGACGGATCGGCCACCTGCGTCGGATAGCAGAAGGCCGACTGGCCGGCCGGATCGGCCCTATAGGTGCCGTTGACCCCGCGATAGACCAGGCGCTTCATGGCATTGGCCACCTTGGTGGTCTGCTCCTTGTTCATCGGTTCGCCCGGACCGCCGGCGATCGCCGCGGCAAGCGCCCACATCCACAGGCCGTCATAGGTCTGCGATCCCGTGATGTAGGCGGAGTTCGGACCGAATTTGGCCCGGTAGCTCTCGCGGAACGGCTTAGAGAAATCGTCCGGCAGACAGCCGATCACCGTCGAATAGACGACGCCGTTGACTGCCTCGCCGCCGATCTCGCGGAAAGCCGGCAGCGATGGTCCGTACTGCATGTAGATCAGGCTGTTGATCGGCTCGGCGAGGAACTGGACCATGAACTGCGCCAGGTCCTGCGGCAGGAAATGCGTCACCAGGATCGCCGCCGGCGGGTCCTGGCGGAGTTTTGCCAGCGTCGGTCCCCACTGGTTGGTCGGGAACGGAACGGTCTCGAACAGGCTGACCTCGAAGCCGTATTCGGCGGCCTTGTCGCGGATCGCGTTGGCAATGACGATCGAATATTCGTTGGCCGACGGAATGATGGCGATCTTCTTGTTCGGCGCCTTCCATTTGCCGTCCGCGGCAAGCGTCTTGAGGAAATTCAGGCAGCCCGGTCCATACCAGAACTCCGGCGGGTCGCCCTGGAAGGAGCTGTAATAGCGGGCCGGGTCGGTCTTGAACTTCTCATTGTGCGAAATCAGCGTGTTGTAGTGCATCATGATGACGTCGTTGTCGGCGGCGACGTCCATCTCGATCATGTTGGTGCCGAGATTGTAGCCGTTGATGATGACCGGCGCCTCGAAACGGTCGATCAGGCGCTGCATCGACTGGCTTACGAGGTCGGCGCCCATTTCCTTGGTGTCTTCGATGTGGATCTCGACAGGCCGGCCGAGAATGCCGCCCGCCGCATTGATCTCCTCGGCAGCAAGCTCGAGACCGTTCTTGAACTCGATGCCGTCGGCGGCGGCGATGCCGGACATCGGCAGGGCCGAACCAACCGGAATTGGCGTGGCATCCTGGGCGATTGCGGCATTGTTCATGTCGGCAAGAAGCGCGGCTCCGGCCGCACCCGCACCGACCACGCCTTGCAGCATTGCACGTCTGTTCATCATGGCAAAGTTCCCTTTTTGGCGTTGGTTATGGTCTTTTCACGCAAAATCCTTCAGGCGAAACGCTTGGGTTATGGGCAGAAAAGCGGCCTCCAGGTCGGCCGCCGCCGACAGCACGCGGGCATCGTCGCCGCGCGCGCCGATGATCTGGAAGCCGACCGGCAGGCCCGCCGCGGTCATGCCGCAAGGGATGACGCAGGCCGGTTGCTGGCTGAGATTGATCGGGTAGCTGAACGCCGCCCATTCGGTCCAGCGCGACAGGCCGCTTCCTAAGGGCACTTCAAGTCCGACGTCGAACGCCGGCACCGATGTTCCCGGCGAAACGATGAAATCATAGGCGTCGAGCAGCCGGTCCATGGCGGCGCCGAATTCGGTGCGCTCCAATTGCGCGGCGACGAGCGCCTGGACGTCGAACGCCGCCCCCGCGCGCGCGATCTCCAGGAAGCCCGGATCGATGCCCGCCCGTTCGCTTGGCGCAACCAGCGCCAGCCGCGCCGCGGCGCCGGTGAACCAGTGATGCTGGAAAAGATCGAGAAGATCGCCACCCGGAAGATCAATCGGCTCGACCGTCGCGCCAAACGCATCGAGATACGTCAAGGCTTGAGAGACGGCGGCGGCCATCCCGGAATCCAGCGCTCCTGACGGCGGCTTCGACCAGTAGCCGATCCGGGCGCCCTGCAAAGTGTCTTCGATCCTGCCAAGCGGCGAAAGCGTTCCCATGCCCTGCTGCCAGTCGCTGATATCGCGGCTGGACATGGCGTCGGCCATGACGGAAAGATCAAGCGCTGTCCGCGCCATCGGTCCGATATGAGCGACGGTTCCGAACGCGCTCGACGGATAAGCCGGCACGCGGCCGAAGGTCGGCTTCAGTCCGGCGATGCCGGTGAACGAGGCCGGGATACGGATCGAGCCGCCGCCATCGGTGCCGAGATGGAAGACGCCGGCGCCGGTCGCGGCCGCCACTGCCGCTCCGCCGGAAGAACCGCCGGGCGTCTTTTGCGCATTCCAGGGATTGCGCGTGATGCCGTAGAGGCCGCTGTCGGTGATCGCCTTCCAGCCGAATTCGGGCGTCGTTGTCTGCCCGATGAAGACCGCGCCCGCTCTGCGCAGCAGGGCAACGGCGGGAGCATCCCTGTCATAGGCGGCAGAAGTCGTCGTCCTGCTGCCGTAGCGCACGCTCCAGCCCTCGACCCAGACGATGTCCTTCAGCGTCGTGGGTATGCCGTCGGCGGCGGACAGCGGCTCGCCTGCCCGCCAGCGTTTCTCGGAGGCATCTGCGGCCTCGATCGCACCCTTGCGGTCGATCATGGTGAAGGCGTTGAAAAGCGGATTGATCGCTTCGGCGCGAGCCAGCGCCGCCGTCGTCACCTCGACGGGCGACAGCGATCCAGCGCGGTAGGCGGCGGCAAGCTCCGCAGCGCTCAGGCGGCACAGCTCATCGGCGTCGGCAATGGGAGAAATCCCATTCGGCATGCAGTTCGAACCCCTCACTCCATGGCCGCTCTTCCGGCAGCCTTGTCAGCCCGGGCAATCTGGCGGGTTTCTTCGTCACTATAAAATGTATTGTTGTGGGGAACATTCGTTATTTAATGTAACAAGAGCCATGAACCTGACCATCCGGCAGTTGCGCTATGTCTGCGAAGTCGCCCGCCTCGGCAGCGTGCTGGCGGCCTCCAGATCGCTTTACATCTCGCAATCCTCCATCCTGGCGGCGATCACGCTGGCCGAGGCCGGGATGGGGGCGCGCATTTTCGACAGGCGGCCGGCGCGCGGCGTCTCCATCACGCCGGCCGGCCAACGCTTCGTCGCCGCCGCCCGCATCATGCTGGCGGCGGAAACGGAGTTCAACCGGTCGATAGGCGATCTCAGCGGGCGCATGCCGAAGGTCCTGCGCATCGGCTGCTTCGAGCCGTTCGGCGCCCTGTTCATGCCGGAGATGCTGCGCAGCTATCTCGACAGCGTCGGCGATGTCGAGATCGACCTTGTCGAGGCCGACCAGGTCCAGTTGCAGGAACGGCTTGTCGCCGGCCATATCGATCTCGCCATTCTCTACGACATCGGCCCGATCGGCATCGACAGCGTCACCCGCATCTGCAAAGTGCCGGCGCATGCCGTGCTCAATGCGGACGACCCCCTCGCCGCGCGCGACGGCATCTGGCTGGCGGAACTGGCGGCACGGCCGCTGGTGCTGCTCGACCTGCCGCACACGGCGACCTATCTTCTGACCCTGTTCGACGTGCTGGCGAAACGGCCGGAAGTGCGCTTTCGCACGCGCTCCTATGAAACGGTCCGCTCGGCCGTCGCTTCGGGCTTCGGCATGGCCGTCCTCAACATGCGGCCGATCGGCCGTGCCACCGCGGATGGCGACGACATCGTCCGCAAGCCGATCTTCGATGAATTGCCGCCGCCGACACTGATCGTCGCCGACATGTACGGCTCGGCAAAGCCGCTCTTCGTGCGTGTCTTCATCGAGATATTCCATCGCTTTTTCACCGCAGTCGGCCCGGCGGGCTTTTCGGTGACGACACCGGAGCGCGAACCTTTCCTGCTAGTCGCCAGAGATGGCTGAGCCGCCCCCGCGCGTTGCGCGCAACTACAGAGACCGGCTAGCGTTGCAACCGCGCCCGAGGCGGCAGATTCCTGATCGAGATGTTTGAGATCGACGGACAGCATAGCGACAACTCTTCGGTGCGCGCCTACGTTTTCACCGGCACCAATGCTCGATCGCCAGTGTAATCGCCTTTGTGCAATCGACGAGATCACGGACCGACACACGTTCGTTGGGTTGATGGGCTTGAGCCGGACCCCGGACCGAAATTGACGTTCGGGGTATTTCCCAGGCCCGTCGGCAAGCCGCGATCAAGCTGGAAGACCGGGGGGCGAAACGCCAAGGCGCGAGGCGCAGCTTGCGATCGCCCGCGCCATGATCCGCGCCGGCCGGCCTCTCTAGTCTCATCCCGAAACCCAGCAGTGACGCATGACTTATGTGGCTGTGGTCGCCACGAAGATGCTTGACGCGTAGCTTTACACCAGGTTTGACCCACTCCGCGGCCGGCCTCTCCTTGACGGCCTCTGGCCTCGGCCCAGCATGCTCCGGGACGCGTTTCCACAGCCGATCCTTCATGTCGCGGCCGAAGGTGATGAAGGCAGAACCGCGGTATTTCCCGGTGCCCGGCTCGGCCAAACAGGCGAATGCCGCCTCGCCTCGCTCGCGCTTGACGCCGAGCAGCTCAAATTCGTCGATCGTCCAGCTCTTTGTCTTCAGCCAGTTCGACGTCGGGTCGCTGCGATATTTGCTGTCGGCTCGTTTCGAGACGGTTCCCTCGATTCCTGCCTGGTCGACGAGGTAGAAGATCGCCTTTGGGTCACCAAGCATAGCCTCGCTGAAGGACTTCGGCGATTTCCTCTTCGACGTCGTCAAATCGCGTATACGGACGACCATCTCTCTCCCGTACCGAGGTAAGCGGCACGGGGCGAAGCATGAGTCCATCTGGTGTCGATGAGTCGCTCATATCCCCCTCAAGCCGGCATTCTGCAGAGTCGGAAAAAGCGCTGGAAGGATTTTTCAAGAATTCGCGAAAATCTTACGGCTCGCAACCAAATAGCACCGGCACGGCTTGGACGGTGACTCAGCCTAGGATCGTCGCGACGACGAGGCTATCGCGGACGGCGAATGAGTGGGATATGAGCAAAGCCGTTATGGCGCTGTTTCGCTGAACGTCGCAAAAGATGCAGTCCAAAATGACCCGAGGCCGGTTTCGACCTGCTGCATCTACACGGTCTGCGATTCGAATCCCCTCAAGGCAGGATGTTGCGGCTTTACAAATCAGGACGTTCCGGCCGGTCCTGCGCGCACTCGACGAGCACATTCATTGCTTCCTGAAGCAGTGTGCCCAACCGCCGGCCTTTTTGCCAGAACACGACGTAATGATAGAGCGCGCTTGGCTCAAAGGGGCGGACTTCTACAGGAAAGAACGCAAACTGCCGGGCGGCAAAGGTGTTGCTGCTTGAAATGCCTAGGCCTGCGGCGACGAAACTGACCTCTTGACCGATGACATCGACCTGTATCGCCAGATGCGGTTCCGCCCCCATGTATCTCAGGGCGTTCTCATTCATGAGGTGGGATTGCATCCGGGGTTCGACATCCGCAAGCGGTTCCCCTACGAGGTCTTCCGGCCTGATGATGTCCTTTTAGGTGAACCGGTGGCCACGGGGGAAGATGTAAACATTGGTTGCGGTAGTCGCCGGGCACCAGTCGAAGACGTTGCCGTCCAGCGGCAGCCGCGCAATTCCGAGGTCGGCGCGTCCCTCCAGCACGTGGTCCGCCACGTCCGGGTAGGTGCCCGACTTGAGAACAATCCCTGCGATCGGCTGACGTGAGCGCAGCTTGCAAAAAGCCTCCGGAAGAAGTCGGAGCGAGAAGACGTGCGGCGCCGCGATGCTGATCGTGTCGCTATCGACACCCTTGAGAGACGCGACCGTCTTGGCAATCCTCTCCATCTGAACGAAGGTTGCGTCGGTATCGCGAAAAAGGGTCATCGTCTGGGCGGTCGGAAGAAGCCGCCCCTTGTCACGCACGAACAATTGCACTCCGAGCAGACCCTCCAATATCCGAATTTGCTGGCTGACGGCCGGCTGGGTGATTTCGAGCACCTTGGCAGCAGCCCGCTCCGAGCCCGACCTGACGACCTCGCGCAGGAGCTGAAGCTGGCGGAGCGTGATGCCTGTTTTCGAGATTTCCACCATGATGAGGCTTCCGTGCGGCTGCCGATTGCCGCCTTTCCCGTACAAAGATCAACTTATACCGTTATGCCGATTGCGCCACGCCGATTGCTTGCTGCAGCGCTAGGGGACGGTCATTCGCGTTGAGACGACATTGGACCATATTAGCTGAACTTATCGAAAAATAATTTCGCTTATAAATTGACCTCGGGAAGCTCGCAGGCAATTCTGAGGTTAAGACGTCGTTCCGAAGGCGCTCGGCGCCACCGGAGCAAAGGGGCGCTCCTACACATCGACAACCGAAAGCAAAAGGGTGGTGCCGCTCCATGCGCGCAGCAAGGGCTTTGCCGTGTCCAGCATTCCCCGTGGCTCGTATCGGCGGCACGCAGTCTCCAGCGCGGAGTGCCTGATGCCGAGCGGTCCGATGTTTCACCAGCCGCACGGCATCCGCGCCGAGCGCATCGAAAAGCGCCTTGGCGGCAACGATGTCCTGCGTGGCGTAGATCTCAACGTCCGGCCAGGCGAGATTCTCTCGATCGTTGGCAGCAGCGGCTCGGGCAAGAGCACGCTTCTCCGGTGCCTCAATCTCCTGACGGTCCCCGACCGCGGCGACATTTGGATCCACGGTGAGAAGCTGGCGATCCGAGCTGCATCGCAGCGGGGAGGCCAGTCCAGCGCCACCGACCATCGGCAGGTCCAGCGGATCCGGACGTCGATGGGCATGGTCTTCCAGAACTTTCATCTCTGGCCCCACAAGACGGCGCTTGAGAACGTCACGGAAGGCCCCATCCTCGTCAAGGGTATCCGGCGCAATGCGGCCGCCGATCTCGGGCGTCACTACCTCGCCAAGGTCGGGCTCTCCGACAAGGCGGACGCCCATCCCCGCCATCTCTCCGGCGGCCAGCAGCAGCGCGTGGCGATTGCCCGCGCGCTGGCGATGGAGCCACGCGTGCTGCTCTTCGACGAGCCGACCTCTGCGTTGGACCCGGAACTGGTGGGCGAAGTGCTGCGCGTCATGGCTGCGCTTGCGGAGGAGGGGCGCACGATGGTGATCGTCACTCACGAACTGGCTTTCGCGCGGGAGGTATCGACGCGGGCAGCCTTTATGCACCGCGGGCTGATCGAAGAGGAAAGCCCGCCGCAGGAATTCTTCACCTCTCCCGTCTCCAGCCGCCTTCGCGGCTTTCTCGCTTCACACCGATAGAAGGAGTTCGCGCATGGACGGGTTCGTGGTGCAGTTCGTCAGCGGACTGAAGACTACCGTACTGCTGGCGCTTGTCAGCGGCGTGCTCGGCATGGCGCTCGGATTGCTTGCCGCGGCTGGGCGATTGTCGCGGTGGAGGGCGTTAAGCCTCGTGGTCGGTTTCTACACGACGATCATTCGCGGCGTGCCCGAACTCATCATCATCCTGCTGATTTATTTCGGCGGAACGGTCGCCATCAGCGCCTTCTTCGGTCGTTATGTCGAGGTCAACGCGTTCCTCGCCGGGGTCGTTTCCCTCACCGTCGTCTTCGGCGCCTATACGGCAGAAATTTTCCGAGGAGCGGTGCTCAGCATACCGACGGGACAGATCGAGGCGGCCCGCTCGCTCGGGCTGCATCCGTGGCAGAACTGGCTGTTGGTCATCCTTCCACAGATGCTGCGCATCGCTCTGCCGGCACTTGCTAACCAGTCGATCTCTCTTGTCAAGGAAACGTCGCTGATCTCGATCGTCGGGCTGACGGACATCATGCGAGTCGCCGCCATCGGCGCGGGCTCGTTGCGGGCGCCGCTGACGTTCTATCTCGCCGCGTCGGCCCTCTATCTCGCGCTGACGAGTCTTGCGTTGTTGGTCTTCAACCTGCTCGAACGGCGTTTTGCCCTTCCCGGACACTGAGGAACGTTATCATGGATATTACGCTTCTCCTCGCCAGCACGGTCACTCTAGCCCGCGGCATTCCGCTGACGCTCCTCCTGACATTCGCATCGCTCCTTGCGGGCCTCGTCCTTGCTGTACCTCTGGCCTTCATGCGCGCGTCGTCTCGGCGGTGGTTGTCCCTGCCTGTACTCGCCTATACCTATGTGTTTCGCGGCACGCCGCTGCTCGTCCAGCTTTTCATCATTTATTACGCCCTCGGCCAGATCGGGGCCATTCGCTCGAGCGTCCTGTGGGTCCTGCTGCGCGATCCTTTCTGGTGCTGCCTGCTTGCCTTTTCCCTGAACGGCGCTGCTTACACGGCGGAGATTTTTCGCGGCGGGATCCAGGCCGTGGCCACTGGGATGATCGAGGCGGCGCAAGCGGTGGGCATGTCGCCGTTGCAGATCAAGCGCCGGATCATCTTCCCAATCGCCTTTCGAAGCGTGCTTCCCTCCTATGCCAATGAGGTTATCAGCCTCGTGAAAGCGACGTCGCTCGCCAGCACCGTGACCTTGCTGGAGATCACCGGCCTTTCGCGAAAACTGGTTTCGGAAACCTTTGCACCCTACGAGATCTTCATTGCCGCCGGCGTGCTCTATCTCGGCCTAACATTCCTCCTGACCAGCTTCTTCCATGCGCTGGAAGCCCGGTTGAATGGCGCGCCACGGGTAAAAATACACCCTTGTCGGGTCGCCCTGCAGCAGGTGGCCCATGAACAATAGTCCTCGTCAAAACCCATTGCCGCTCTGCGAGACTGCATGGCGTGAAATCGACTTGTCGGCCATCGCCTCCAACTATCGCGCCATCCGGGCGGTGATCGACCCCGACGCAAAAGTCTTCGCCTGCCTGAAACAGGACGCTTATGGATGCGGGGCGGGGAAGGTCGCGTCTCTCTTGTCCGCGGCGGGCGCCGACGCCTTCGGCGTGGTGTCGATCGCCGACGCTCTGGCCGTACGAAAAGCGGCGCCGGGAAAACCCATCCTCATGTATCCGGGCATTGGGCCGAACGCTGTCGATCTTGCCCGGGATCTCGATTTGACGATTTCGATTTCCGGTGAGGAGGACTTGGCCGGCTGGCTTGCGACCGGCGCGTCGCTCAAGGTTTTCGTGAAGGTCGATCTGGGCTTTTGGCGCGCTGGTGTGGCTCCTTCCGACCTCCAACGTCTGATCGATCTGTGCGCTTCTGAAGGCAATGTCGCCGTTGACGGTCTTTATGCCCATCTCAACGAGTTCGGCGACGCCGGCTCCTCGGCGCTGGCGCAGGTTGCACGCCTGACGCCGCTTCTCGAAGAGCTGAAGGCAAAGGGGCGCCTTCCCGCAACCGTCATGGTCTCAAGCAGCGAAAGCCTGCTTCACCACCCGGAATTCGACATGGATGCGGTCGATCCCGGTGCGCTCCTCTTCGGAATGACCCGTTCTCGCACCGGGAGCCGAACCCTGCCCATCCGCCCGGCCCTGTCGGCGATCAAGGCGCGTATCGTCGCGTCAAAACGTGCCACGACAGCATGGGGGCGCCTCCGGGCCTGCCGGGATACCACCCGGCCATGCGTCTGGCGGTGCTGGGGATCGGTTGGGGGCATGGGGTGCCGCGATACCTCGGTTCCTCGGCTTCGGTGCTCGTCAAGCGACGGCGCGCGCCCATCGTGCCGCCCATCCATCTCGAACATCTTCGCATCGATGTCACGGATATTCCCGAAGCGATGCTCGGGGACGAAGCGGTCCTGCTCGGCTCTTCCTGCGCGGACCGCATCACGCTGCCGGAACTCGCCGAAGCCTGGAACACGGACGAAACGGGCGTCGCCTGCGGCCTGCGGGAGAGCCTGCGACGGATAGACGTCGCACCACAATCGAAACCGAACCAAGAAGAAGGGGAATAACATGAAACGACATCTGAGTTGCGCCCTCGCGGCTTTCCTGCTGGTTGCCAGCCTCGCCCATGCCGGAGAGCGCACAGGGATCACCATTGCCTCGGAAGGAGCCTCACCGCCGTGGGACTATATCGACGAGAACGGCGCGCTCGTCGGCTTCGACATCGACGTCGGCAACGAGCTCTGCGCTCGGATGAAGCTGCAATGCACCTTCGTCGCCCAGGACTGGGATGGGATCATCCCCGGCCTTCTCGTGAAGAAATACGACGCGATCATCGCCGGCATGTCGATCACGGAAAAGCGCAAGAAATCGATCGCCTTCTCCATTCCCTATGCGGCGGCGCCGAACCAAATCGTCATGCGCCGGGGGCTCGGCCTGCCCCCCAGCGACATCAATGCGAAACTGAACCTGACGGACATCGACGCGGCGAAGAAGGAGATCATCGAAAAACTGAGGGAAAACCTGAAGGGCAGGACCCTCGGTGTCCTTCGCTCGTCCAATTCGGAGGCGGTCGTCCAGGAACTCTTCGGCGATCTTGCGGAGGTGCGCAGCTATGACAGCCAGGAGAATATCAAGCTCGACCTCACATCCGAACGTATCGACGGAGGCTTGGGAGACCGTTTGGTGTGGAAGCGGTTCCTCGACACGCCGGAGGGGAAGGCGGTCGAATTTTTCGGCCCGCAGCTTTCAGGCGGCACTTGGGGCCCCGGCGTCGGTGTCGGTCTTCGCAAGGAGGACGCCGATCTCGTCGAAGCCTTCGACAAGGCCATCGAAGCGAGCGTCAAGGACGGCGCGCTCGGCAGGATCAGCCAGAAGTGGTTCGGCGTGGATATTTCCCCGCAGCTCGCAAAGTGACCGCTCCCCAGCGACTTCCGGCGGCCTTTGGGCCGCCACTTCCTAAATTCATCTCCAAGGTACGCCACTATGTCTTTACCGTTCACGCTCGTCCTGACCGGGCAATCTCTCATTCATCATGATGTTCGGCAGGTCTCGGACGACGGATTTGCCGCGATCAAGGCGCTGATCCGGCAAGCTGATATCGCCTTTACAAATTTCGAGACGACGGTGTTCGGCCGGCATGGTGGATGGCCGATGAAGGGTTCCTACTTCGGCTGTTCGGCACCTGCCGTGCTGGATGCGCTGAAGGACATCGGGTTCAACGCCCTGGCGCTTTCCAACAACCATGCCTTCGACCTCGGCCCCCCCGGCGTTCTGTCGACGCTCGAAGAGGTGGCGGAGAGAGGATTCCTTCACGCTGGCATCGGTGTCGATGCCGCGGATGCGCGTCGGCCGGGAATGAAAACCTTCGGCACGAGACGGGTGGCGCTTGTTGCCATGGACGCGGGACCCGGCCCAGCGACTATGTACGCAGCCGACGCGACGGACCGACGTCCTGCGAGGCCCGGCGTGAACGGGCTTGACGTCTCGAGGCGATTTGAGGTCGATCCCAAGGTGTTTGCGAGCCTGACCGGCATTCAGGACATCTTCCAAAGCAGTCCAATGGAACGGGGCAACTATGCCCAGCCGCACGATCCGCCTGACCTTCAATCGACTGACGAGATCGATTTTTACGGAACGATCTTTTGCTGCTCCTCGAAGAACAGGCGCCAGATCCTGGTGGACGAGGCGAGCCTGCAAAGTCACCTCTCGACGATCCGTCGGGCCGCCGCGGAGGGTGCCTTCGTCATCGCCTACCTCCACCATCATCATTGGGAGCCCAACTGGCGGGAGGTTCCAGAATGGGTTCAGTCGCTCGCGCGCGCCTGCGTCGATGCCGGGGCAGGGGTGTTCGTCAGTCATGGTGCTCCTGTCCTGCAGCCTGTGGAAATCTATCGCGGCGCACCAATCTTCTTCGGGCTGGGTAATTTTCTCTTCCATCTCAATGAGGGCGAGGTGGTGTGGAGTGCGCTGGACGTTTGGAAGAGCGTTGTCGCGACGTGCCGCTTCGATGCTAGCTCTCGCCTTCAGTCGATCGATCTCCATCCCATTGTCATCGGCGGCGAAAGGCTGGACGCTGACAACTATCATGAGCGGATCGTTCCGGTTCCAGCCCCGAAAGGGCTAGCAACGGAGATGATCGAGGACTTGGCAGCCCGCTCACGGTCGCACGGCGTGTCAATCGCAGTCGAAAGGGGTCACGAAATGATAGGTGGCTGCTTGCGAGCGGAAGGCTCGCTTTGATCTCCCGGAATTCGGTGCACAACCGAGCGGGGACTCCGATGTCGTTCACATCCAGGCGTCTCTTAACCGCTCCTGTTGGACATCAGACCTTTATCGGCCTCCGTGGTCCGATTCTTCTCCAAACCACCAATGGCGACAGGCTACGTTCCTCATTTGTGCTTCGAAAGTCGCATAAAAAGGCAGTCTGAAATTGGGAGGAAAATCTCCAGAAACCGGAACTCAGCCCCATCCACGGCCTCAGCTCTGACATACGAAGCCTATGCCGTCAGCTCCATGTGACATGAATTGCCATCAACGCGCTTTCATGCTTGCTGGGCCGATGTCTCGTCCTCGCCTGCTGCCCGAAAAGAGTTTTCCGACCTATGCGTACCTGCCTGGCAAACATCCACATCCGGTACGTGACCCCTTGGGCCATAGCTACCGAAACGAGCCCGTGACCATCGCCCTTGCGAAAGCACTGGGCTCGGATGTCTTTCGATGGGGAATCGACCTTTTCAACCACGGCTATTACTGGGAAGCCCATGAGGCTTGGGAGCCTCTTTGGCACGCTGCGAAACGAAGCACGCAGCACCGCCTGTTGTTCAAAGGACTGATCCTGCTGGCCGCAGCCGGGGTGAAAATCCGCGAGGGAAAGCGGGTCGCTGCCGTGCGCCATGCGACAAAAGCTGCCGCGCTTTTTCGTCAGGTGGTGACGGTGCCGAGCCGGCTCTTTGAGACTGCGCTCGGGATGACACCTGCCGCGCTTGCAGAATATGCCGAAGCGGCCGTAACTACCCGGGCCATTTTGCCAGAGCCAAAGCCTGACCAGCCCGAGCCCGTTTTCGATTTTATTCTCGCACCAAAACTTGAGAGTGTCTGATCGGCAACCCTTGGTACCGTTCAGCCCAGCTTCGCCTGTGGAAGGCTGGTTACTCCCGCCTATTTTGTGTCCGGGCTACATAGGCCGACGGATCTGCAGCAATCAGGCCGCGGTCTTCTTGCGCGTCCGCTTCACCGGCGCCGCCTTTTCCGGTTCTTTCGGCTTTCGGCCGAGCCCCATCGTCTTGGCCAATGCCGAGCGCGCTGCGGCATAGTTCGGCGCGACCATCGGGTAGTCCGCTGGCAGGGCCCATTTGGTGCGATATTCGTCGGGCGTCAGGTTGTAGTGGGTCGCGAGATGGCGTTTCAACGACTTGAACTTCTTCCCGTCCTCAAGGCTGACGATGTAGTCCGGAGTGACCGATTTCTTGATCGGCACGGCAGGCTTGAGAGCCCCGGACTTATCCGGCGCAGCACCGCCGCCGCCGGTGCCCTTCAATGCGGCGTGGATCTGACTGATGAGGGCCGGCAAGTCACCGACCGGAACCGGATTGTTCGAGACATAGGCCGAGACGACGTCGGCAGTGAGTTCGATCAGGTTGTCGGCATTGCTTTCAGCTTCTTCTGTCACGAAACTCTCCTGGCGGCTTGAAAGACAGTCGGCGAAATTGTCCGTTTCATAGTGGCGGTTGGCGCCAAACGCAACGAATGCATTGGGCACTATTGCGATGCCTGTTCTGCACAGCGGTCATGGCAACGCATCCCGCGTCGTGCGCGTGTTGGTCCGTCCCCTGTTCGTCTGGCAAGCCGTTCCAGATTGCCAATCGTTTTTCTGTTGGCTCCATGCCGATTGCCTATTCGGCATCGGGCAGAGATGCTTCGATGGCCAGAACCTCCAAGCCCTCAATTTCTTGCATCACCTTTCCAGCGATACCTTGCAAATCGCCGTACATCCCGACGGTCGACTCGATTACGCCTTGTATTTGAGCCTCCCGCTTGGCCCACAGGCGTGTTGTGGCCTTGCGTTCCTTTGCCAGGTCCTCCTGCATATCAGAGAACTTTTCGACGATGGCCTCGACGCGATGGCGAAACCGCGGACCGGTCAGATAGCCATAGACCTGCTCCATTTTGGTAGCCTGGCCGTCCTGGGCGAGGCGGGAGTTCGCCAGCTCGATAAGGGATTGCCGGAGCAGGATGGCGATCGGCATCGCGCATTTGGGATGGGCGACATAGACCCCGTCCAGAAGATCGAAGGTTTCCACACCGGGAGGCAGCGCTTCCGAGATCATAAGCGCGATATCCGCCTTTGCGGCCCGCTGATCGGCCCTGAGCTTCCCCAGCCAACCCTGGCTCCAGTTCTTGGTGCGTTTCGACTCCCATAAAATGGCGCCGCATGGCTGGCCGGCCGGACCGACCACGCGGTGCAGAACATCTCCGCCGAACTCACCCTTGGCAACCGGTTCAATGATGTCCATCGGGAACCGGCTGGCAATGAGGGCTTCCAGCTCGAGCTCCAGCACTTCACCCTGCAGCTGCTGGGAACCCTGTTCCGCACGGCGCTTCAGCTCCTCAATCTGACGCTGCATGCCGGCGATCTGTTCTTCTTTTTCCGCAACCTTCATTTTAAGGCCGTCTTCGGCTTCCGACCTCGCCTTGACGCGAACGGCGTCCAATCCTTCCTGGATCTTCCTTTCGATGGTCAGCGCCATCTCTCGCTTTTCATCGTCAAGCGCACGCTGCTTTTTCAGGAATTCCGCCTGTTGCTGCTGGGCCTCGGTGAGCTTTTCGTCGCGCGCCTTCAACGTCGCCTCCAGCTCGGCAAGCTTCTTATCCTTGTCCTCCAGGTCTACCGAAAGCAGCAATTTTGCCTTGCGGGCTTCCTCGACCGCGATCCCGGCACGCTCAAGCTTGATTTGCTCTGCCACCTGGTTGGCAATCTCCTCTTTGGCGGCGGCGATCTCGGCCTGCTGGCGCTTGAGCTCCTCTTCTCTGGCAGCCATCGATGCCTTGCTCTGCGTCAGGCGCATTTCGTATTCTTCACGCGTGGCGGCAATCAAAGGGGCGGCGAGCGACTCATTGAGCTTGATTTCCGTCTTGCAGCTTGGGCAGCTGATCGTCGGTTCATTGAGAATCCTGTCCCCCTGCAGCATGGTATTGGTGGGCTGGATGGTCATCTGCGCGCTGCCTCCCTGAGGAATCTGTTTTAGGACCACGCCAGACTATATCTCGTCACGCGTTTTCGGAAAAGAACAAAGAGTGAACTTATGGGTTATCCCCGCCGCAAAGCTAGGGGAGCCGCTTCTTAAACTTGTTTTGTGGAATGATCGCCTGCGCGAGCGGCGGCAACCTCAGCATGACTCGATTGCCAGGCAGGTCGATTACCCTCGACGTGTATTTCCGAAATGTCGAGATCGCATGCAAATGCCGAATTCCGTCCTTTTCGCCTGGACGGAGCTGAAAGTTCGCTGGGCTGATTCTTTCATTGCACCGGCAATTCCGCCAGCTCTTTCAGCTTCCCGTTTCCGTTCGAAACTGAAATCTCTATCCGCGCTGATTGAGACCGTGATGTCGTCAAATTCACGCCTTTGACCCACTCGAGACCTTCGGGAGCCGATTTCCTTTCCAGAAACCGGGCGTTCGGCGGAACCGGCGTCCATGACCCTAACCCGTCCTTTTTCAGCCTTATCATGAATGTCGCGCATGCTTGTAAATCAGACATTGCGCTGGCGCGGTTCGAGCGCTCCAGTTAATTCGAGCATCTGATAGCAGGCCAAGAGTGTGATCAGAGATCCGACAACCCGCAAGAGCGTTCTTTCCCGCAATGCCTGTGACCATCTATCCCGACTGCGGTCCGCAAAAACGCCTCCAGCGATCAGGCCGGCAAACGAAGTTAGGTAGTCGCAGAAACCGCCGGCGTGCTCCCAACGGCCGGTAAGAATCGCGGCGAGGAATCTAAACGAGACCGAAAGGGCAATCAGGAACTCGCTCGCATTGACCGGTTCCGATGACGTACCGAGGCTATCCACTTGTGCCAAGCAGGCCGATGGCGGCGAGATATCTCTCGCTGGAAGCGGTCGAGCAGGAACTTCCAACGCTTCTATTGGTTTTAGGCCGCCGCAAACTCCATCGTGCAAGTTGAATAGTTGAATATCGTTATTGAACAGAATGCATTGGTTTAAAGGACGTCCATGGGCACTTCCGCGAGATTGCTCCCAGCGGTTGTCGGTGCTAAATTTAGCAGAAGCTGCCGCACTCATGTGTCCGAGTGCGCTGCCTGCGGCCGCCGATGTGTTCTTAAGGTGGCCTAAAGAGGTGGCAGGGTTTGGAGACCGGGACGATGAGCTTGACGCGCCGCGATGTGTTGATCGCAGGGAGTGCAGGCTTTGCCGGAGTCGCGCTCTTCTCGCCGCAGAGCGCGCGTGCGAACGATGAAGCGCTGGATCTCGTCGAACAGCTCACCGGACGGACGGCCACGGTATCGGATCGCCTTCACCTGATAATGCCGAGGGACTTCCCGACCGGCTATACCGTACCCACGAGTCTTTACATCGACAGCCCCATGACTGAGGCCGACCATGTGAGGCAAATGCGCGTGTTCGCGCCGCGAAACCCGCTTATCGAAGTCGCCAGTTTCCATTTCGTCCCACAACGCAGTCTACCTCGCGTGTCGACACGCATCCGTCTTGCCAAACCGCAACATGTCGTCGCTGTCGCCGAAATGAATGACGGCAATTTGCTGATGACCACGACGTGGGTCCGTGTCGCCACGGATGGCTGTGCCTGAGATCGGAGAGAGACAGTGACTACCCCGACACCACGCGTGATCGTGCCGAGCGCTGCCGCGAAGGGAGAGTTTTTTCAGGTCAAGACCATCATCAGCCATGAGATGGAAACAGGGCTACGCCATGATGATCAAGGCAATGTAATCCCGCGCAAGATCATCAACAGGTTTGTCTGCCGCTACAACCAATCCGTGGTGTTCAGCGTCGATCTCCACGAGGCGATTTCGGCTAACCCGTTCTTCGAATTTTCCCTGCGCGCGACGGAGAGCGGCCGGCTCGATTTCGTCTGGGAGGAGGACGGTGGTGCCGTCTACACGTTGTCGCACCGGCTCACGGTCGGTTGAGGTGGCGACGCAATCGAGCTGCGCGAATTATGGCGTGACAAGTTGAGTGGGAGCGTGACCGGAAAACTCCGAAACAGACGGGTATTCAGCATGCGCCCCGTCGCGAGATCTGCGATTGCCACGGGCCTCGTGCTTCTCGTCAGCCAATCCGGCGCGGCGGCGGGGGCCGATCAAGGCGCTCAACTCGCCGCGACCTGTGCGTCCTGCCATCGCCTCGATGGCGGCGGCACAGGCGTTCCCAGCATCATCCGGCTTGGTGAGGAGAGGCTCACCAACGCCCTGCTTGCCTACCGGGCGAGCGAGAGTCCAAATCACATCATGCACGCTATCGCGCTGTCGCTCAGCGACGAGGAGATCGCGAGCGTCGCGCGCTATGTCGCAGCGCAGGGAAAGTAGCGCGCCATGAAATTCTGGACGCGTCGCGAGTTCGGCCGCCTGACTGGAGCAGCGTTGCTAACGGCGCTCAACCAGCCGAAGGCGCGGGGCCAGGCCAAGGCGCGTGTCGTCGTGATCGGCGGCGGTATCGGCGGCGCAACGGTCGCCAGATATCTCGCCGTCAGCGCCACGGCTATCGAGGTGATCCTGGTCGAACCGCGGCAGAGCTACACGACCTGCTTCTTCAGCAATCTCTATCTCGCCGGGCTCCGCCCGTTCAAATCGCTCAGCCATGGTTATGAAGCGCTGGCAAGGCAATACGGCATCACCGTCGTTCATGAGTCCGCTGAAGCAATTGACCCGGCGGCGAAAACCGTTGCGCTGAACAACGGTTCGAAGCTCAGCTACGACCGTCTCGTTGTTGCGCCGGGCATCGCATTCAGGGATCGGGCGCTTAGGGGCTATGACGAAGCTGCGATGGAGATCATGCCGCACGGCTGGAATGCAGGGCCGCAAACCAAGCTGTTGCGCCAGCAACTGGAAAGCATGGAGGAGGGCGGCCTATTCGTCATCGTCGTCCCGCCGAATCCGTTTCGCTGTCCGCCCGCCCCCTATGAGCGCGCTTCGCTCATCGCCTCCTATTTCCAGCGCAGCAAACCCAAGGCCAAAATTCTGATCCTCGATTCGAAAGACAGCTTCAACGCGCAGGACCTGTTCCAGGACGCTTGGAACCGCCACTATCCGGGAATGATCGAATGGCTACCGGCCCAGTTCACCGGCGGGGTCACGGCGATCGACGCGAAGACCCGGTCGGTGATCACCGCGGGAGCAACATTCAAGGCCGCGGTGGCCAATGTCATCCCGGCGCAAATGGCCGGGCGCTTGGCGCAGCAGGCAGGGCTCGCCAATCAGTCGGGCTGGTGTCCGGTCGATCCGGTCACCTTCGAATCGGCGCTGCAGCCCGGCGTCCATCTGGTCGGCGACGCGATCATCGGCGGAGATATGCCGAAATCCGCCTTCTGCGCCAACAGCCAGGCCAAAGCCTGCGCCTTTGCCATCGCGGCCGATCTCACCGGATCAGCGCGTTTCCCGGCGCATTTGTTCAACACCTGCTACACCTATCTCGCGCCCGACGATGCGTTCAGCAACGCCATCAGCTTCAAGCCCGTCGACGGGAAGCTCAAGAGCGTCATCAGCTTCGTCAGCAAGGTGGGCGAGAGCGCCGATATCCGCCGGCAGGCTGCGCGCGCCGCGGAAGGCTGGTACGACGCCTTCACGCACGACGTGTTTGGCTGAAACGTAACTCAACTCCGCTCGACGGCCGGGCCGGCCATTGCGGAAATGCCGGCACCATCCTGGGCGCGCTCCGCCTCGGCGCCGGATCGTTGCTCCGGGATCAGCGTTGCAACAGGATCGGGCAGCCGCTCCAGCCGCAGCGAATTCACCACCACGAGGATGCTCGAGCCGGCCATGACCGCCGCCGCAAGTATTGGCTGCAGAAGTCCGAATGCTGCGAACGTCAGGGCGACGAGGTTGTAGCCGAACGCCCACATAAGGTTGGTCAAGATGGTCCTGCGGACCGCGCGGGCCACGTCGACGATCCAGGGCAGCATCCACAACCCGTCCGCAGGCAGCACGAGCGCCGCAGTCTCGCGGGCGAGATCGGTGGCGGAGCCGACGGCAATACCGACATCTGCGGCGGCCAGAACCGGCCCGTCATTCAGTCCATCGCCGACCATCGCCACCGAATCGTGGTCATGGCGGAGTCGATCCAGGGCCAGCCGTTTGGCCTCCGGCGAAAGGCCCGCTTGGACGTCCTTGATCCCGACCAGGGCCGCGATCCGCTCCGCCGCTTGCGCCAAGTCGCCGGTCAACAGCGTGGCGTCGAGCCCGCGCTCACGCAGGGCCGCGATCGCGGCCTGCGCCTCGGGAAGCGGCGAATCATCGAGCGACAGCACGGCGTGAACCCGCTCGCCCCAACCGACATAGACCACCGAATGACCGCTCGCCTCCAGCGACCGCGCACGCTCGGCCAGCGAGGGGGGAAGCGGCCAGCCCAGATCATTCATCAATCTGCCGTTCCCTGCCGCCACGGGCCGGCCTTCGGCGCTGCCGCGGATGCCACGGCCGGGAACCGTCCGGACCTCGCGGGTGACGAGCGGCGAGATGCACCGCTGAGCGGCGGCTGCCGCGATGGCCCGCGCCAGACCATGCTCGGAATGGCGCTCCAGACCGGCGGCGCGCGCCAGTACTTCGTCGATGCCGACCTCCTCGCGGTCGACGCCGACGAGACGCGCTTTGCCCGCCGTCAGAGTGCCGGTCTTGTCGAAGGCGAGCAACCGTACACGCGCGAGGGTCTCGAGCACGCCGGGGTCGCGGACGAGGCAGCCGTGCCGCGCCAGCCGGCCGATGCCGAGCGATATCGCCATCGGAGCAGCGAGGCCGACGGCACAAGGACAGGCAACCACCAGCACCGAGAGGCCAGTCAGCAACGCCCGATCGAACGGCAATGACTGGGCCCAGTAAACGATCGTCAGCCCGCCGAGGGCGAGGACGAGCGGCACGGACACGCCAACGACGCGATCGGCAAGGCGCTGGGTTGGACTGCGACGGCCCAGCGCTTCGCGCACCGACCGGCAAATCCGTGCCCAGCGGGTTGCGGTTCCGTCACCGCTGCTTTGGATCAGGAGCGGGCCGTCGATATTGATACTACCGGCAATCACCTTGGAGCCGGCGCGCTTTGTCACTTGCCGGCTTTCTCCGGTAATCACGGCTTCATCGGTGTTCGATTCCCCCTCGACAACCACGCCGTCGACCGGAATGCGCTCGCCCGGCCGGACCCGCACCAGCATGCCGGCCGTCACCTCCCGCACCGGACGGCGGATCTCTGCCGCGCCATCGACCGCGGTCGCGCTCTCGCTTTCTGCGGCCAGAAGTGGTTCGAGGTCGCGCGCCGCCCTGGCGCGGCCAACAGCCTCGAGATAGCGGCCAACTGTGAATAGCATCAGCACCATCACGGCGGTGTCGAAATAGACATGCGTGCTGCCCTCGAACACGGCAAATGCCGAATAGAGGTAAGCGGCAGCGACGCCAAGCACGATGAGTGCCGACGACGTCACTCGTCCCTGAATGCCATTGAGCCACATGTCGCGCAGATAGGGTCCGCCGAGAATCACCACCGCCGGCGTGGCGAAGATCCAGAGCAAAAAGTGAATCCACGGCAGCACGCCCGCATCGACGCCGGTGAACGCGTCCGAATAGAGGAGGAGGCTGAACATCATGATATTCATGGAGAGAAAGCCTCCCACGCCGAGCTGGATCAGAAGCCAGGCGGCTTCCCACTCTTCGTGTCTGCCGCTCTTCACCTGAAAGGCGATGCAGCAGCCGTAGCAGCAGAACGCGCAAGCCTCACCGTTGAGCCTGCGCTCCATCGGGCGCAGGCCGACGGGCAGCGAACAATGGCTACAGAGGATATTGCCATGCGCAGTCATGCGGGATGTCCGCCCAGCCAGGCAAGGCCGATATGCGCGTCGGAAGGCAGGAGACCACGGCCGAGCGTGATGACGCCGAGCAAAAGAATAAAGCCACCAGCCAGCCGCACGCCGCGCCGCCGCCAGGCTGGCCCGAGTATCCGGCCAACGCCGCCCATCATCAACATCGCGGGGAAGGTTCCCAGTCCGAACGATGCCATGACGAGAAACCCGGGAAGCGCTCCGGCGGTGCTCGCCGCCTGGGCGGCGAAGGCATAGACCAGGGGACATGGCAGGAAGCCGTTGAAAACGCCAAAGGCGAGCGGTGCGGCGCTGCTCCGGGCCGTCAACAGACCGCGCAGGGACAATGCAAATGTGCTGCCGCCAAATCCGATCGCAAGGCGATGAAAGACCTGCAGCAAGCCGAAGAACTGCAACGCCATGGCAATCATGAGCAGGCCAGCGACGATTGCGAGAATTCGTTGGGCGATGTCGAGGGAGCCGTTCAAGAGCGGCGCCGCCGTTAGACCTTGCGTGCTGCAGATGACCTGACCGATCGCGCCCGCGAGCCCGCCCAGAAAGCAATAGGTTGTCAATCGGCCGGTATTATAGAGCAGGTGGCGAAGGACGGTTGCGCCTCCCCCTCGCTGATCGCGGCCCAGCGCGCAGGCAAAGCCGCCGCACATGCCGATGCAATGAAAGCTGCCTGCAAATCCAGCGGTGAAGATCACGAGGTAGTAGATCATTGGCGTTTGCGCAGTGGCGCGGACGCGGCGCTATTGCCGCACAAGATATAAAAGAAAGAGGATAAAGCCGACGGTGCAGCCGCCATAGATGAGGAAGCCAAGCATCTGCGGCAAGCCGGCGTCAGCAAGCTTGAAGACGGTGTCCTGTAGCATCCGCTGCTCCTATGTCAGCCGAAATAAAGACGAAGCACGTTTATCGCCAGCTCGAAGCACAGGAAAAGGAGGTTCAATGCGGCGACCCCAAGGAGAATTTTGGCTATCATGGTCTCCATCACTCCTGTCTTACCAGCCTTTGCGGACCGCCTACTTAGAACAGACGGCCGGGCCCGAGCCCGCCCCAATAAGCATACATGTAGTACAGCCCCCAGGCGAACAGCAGCACGTACACGACGAGAAGCCATAGCGGAATGAATCCCACACGCGCCTGTATCAGGCCGCCGGCATAGTCCTCCAGTTCAGGGTGCGAGCTTTGACGCACATCCAGTTCCGGATGCGTCGGGCTCTCCGGATCGCTGCTCTGCAGATCGCTCATTCTCCATTTCCCTTTCAAAAAACCCGTTGGCGGCTTTATCGGTGCCGCTCAACGCGCCGGACAGGACGCCCCAGATGAACAAGAACAGGGCCGCCAGGCTCATCAGCATGGCGCCCGCATAGGGTCCGGTGACTTCAAAACCGAGCATGCGCTAACCTCCGGCGGGCGCCTGTTCCTCGCCAGGCGGAGCTGGCGGGCCGGACGCCGGCACCGACGGATCGGGCACATAGGCTCGCTCCGGCTTGTCAGCGACCAGTTCCAGATCGTTCAGCGCCGCGCGGGCCTCCTTCTTGATCGACAGCGGCTGCAGCGAGAGCGGGTCTTTATAGGCGGAAAGCGCCACCACGAAATAGGAAAGCGCCCACCGGTCCTCGTCCGGAAAGGCATCCCGATAGGACGGCATCGGCGTGCCGCTGAGGCCGGTAGTTATCGTCCGGAAGATGTCTTCGACGGCCGGGCCAGACTTGAACTGGCCGCTGGTGAGGTCGGCCGGCACGGTGGCGAACCCGATATCATCCTTGAGGCCGGCCGCCTTCTCGCCGTCGCCCTTGCCACCTTGGCCGTGGCACTCCCAGCACTTCGCCACCTGCCAAACCTCCTTGCCACGGTCCAGCATCGTCTGGGACGGGGTCGGCGGGCGCCCGATATACAACGGTGGGCCAGGCGGTTCCTCGACGAAGAAAGCGTAAGGACTGGCGGGATTGGAACGGTCAACCGCTAGCTCATACTTGATGTACTGGATCACCGCCAGCCGATCGTTGAGCGGCAGTTCGTACCAAGGGGGCATTGCCGTGCCGCGGATGCCGCGGGTAATGGTGCGCAGCATGTCGCCGTCCGTGGGCAGGGGCTCCTTTGTCAATCTGAACTTGAAGACTGCGGACGTGAAGTTCCTGGGCCGCTGGTTAAACATAAAGGTGGCGGCCGGCCCGTTGCCGTCGCCTTTGGCACCGTGGCAACCGATGCAGCGGCGCTCATAGACTTCCTTGCCATAAGCAATCCATTCCTCGGAGCGCGGCATCGTCGCATCCATGACCTCCAGGCTTTGCGGCTCGAAAAGATCGCGCCATTTACCCCGGTTCGTGCCGAGCTTCTGGACGTAGGAAACAAGCGCCGCCAGCGATTCCGTCTCCGCCGCGATGCTGACGGTTTCGCCTGTGTATTCGTCGTTCGGCGTCAGGATGATCGGCTTTCTTTCGCGCGCCTTCAGCGGCACGAACAGCAACCCGTACGCATTGGGCGTCAGCTGGATCGCTTGCTTGCTGTCGAAGTCGAACAGGCCTTTGGTGGCCTCTGTCCTTTCCAGGGTCCGATTGCCAGCTCCGTCGTCAACGATACGGACGGCTGCATCGGGCTCGTGGAAGAGGCCGCGATACGGCGCCATTATCGAGTCCGGCACCAGCATCCGCGGATTGTAGAAGTGCGCCAGGTGCCATTCGTCGCTGTATTTCAGGCCGACGCGCGTCAGGTCCGGTCCGATCCGGCGTGTGCCTAACAGGTGCGGCACGTCATAGGCGTATTCGCCCGCCTCGCTGACCGGTCCCCAGCGGCGGATCTCGCCGGTCACCGGCCGCACGAATTGCGAATGGCAGTACCAGCAGCCTTCGCGCAGGTAAATGTTGCGGCCGCGACGCTGCTGCTCGGTGTAGTCCGCCGCCTCTGAAACCGTCCATTTCAGCTGGCCGAAATCCGTGCGCACCACCGAGGTCACGCGCGTAGTTCGCGAGGACGGCTCCACGAAGGGCAGCACGCCCTGCGTGATCACCGCAAGGGTGATACAGAAGACGCCGGCGAACAGCGCGAAGAAGCGAACGTTCACTGCGCGGGCCCTCCCGCCGGGGCCGGGATAGGCGCCTCCACCGGCCCGCGGGCGCGTCGCGCCTCAGTCGCCGGGCTGGTCAGTGCGGTCAGCATCAGATTCACCACCAGCAGCGACATACCGAAATCCATGCTGATGCCTGCCAGGGTCCGCGCCAGCCAGTAGGGCTTCATCCAGACGAGCGAGTCGAGCCATTCGACCCCATTCATCCATTGATAACCCTGCTGCAGCCCGCCCGCTGTGAGGACCAGGCCCATGGTCGTGATGCCGACGGTGATCAGCCAGAACGACCAGTTGCCGAGCTTGAAGGACCAGAGTTCGCGCCCGAACAGCCGCGGCCAAGTATAGAGGAGGCCCCCCATCGCCCAGACGACGAAGGTGCCGAACACGGTGAGATGCGAATGCGAGATGACGAAATCGGTGAAATGGGTCGGCTGCTGCAGCTGCCGCAGCGCCTCGGTCGAGCCCTGGAAGCAGCCGACGAGATACATGAGCGAGCCCATGATCAGGAACTTCGCCGGCAAGTTCCTGCCGAACTCATGCCACCTGCCCATCATGGTGCCGAAGAAGTTCACCAGCACCGTCCACACCGGAATGATCAGCAGCATCGACGTGACGATGGCCAAGGTCTCGGCCCAGTCCGCGATCGGGCTGTAGAGGTAATGGTGAATGCCGACGAACGGGTAGAACAGTGCCAGGGACCAGAAGCCTACCAGCGAGAGCTTATGGGCATAGAGCGGATTTCGCGCGCTGACCGGCAGGAAATAGTAGATGATCACGTAGCCCGCGGGCGTTATCCACAGCCCGACGATGTAGTGGAGATAGAGGCCATGGAAGGCGGCGCTGTTGATGCCCGAGATCGTGTATGGCAGGATGAAGCTTCCAAGCACGAAGTTCATTGTCGTCCACACGAAAGTGGCGATCAGGTACCATAGCGCGACATAGATCGCCGGCTCGAGCCTTCGACTGATCGTGATCAGGAACTGCGCGGTAGCAACAGCCACCACGATGAAGAATGCGACCTTCGCGTAGAGCGGAAGCTCTCCGGCTTCCAAACCGTCACTGTCGCCGAGCAGCAAGCCGACCAAACCGGCAAGCGTTGCGACGTTCCAGACCCATGCGAGAAGAACCGACCACTCCGACCATATCACCCGCACCCCCGACAGACGCGGCACGAGATAGTAGCAAAGGCCGATGAAAAGCGTCGAGAAGGCGCCGAAGATGACACCGTTGACGTGGACCGGGCGCAGCCGGCCGAAGGTGAGCTCGAGGTTCCCCGATCCGAGATAGTCGGGGTAGTTGAAGGTGCCCGAAATCATGACGCCGACGGATGGCGTCACCATCAGCCAGAACATGCCGAAATAAAGCCAGGTCCGCACGACCCGGTTGTCGACCAGCGCATCCAGGTCCACATTCGCGAACTTGCCGCGCAGCACCATCGCAGTCTCTGCCAACGCATAGCCCTTCCCGCGCGGTTCCCGGGCCGCACGACTGCTTTAAGCCCACCGTTCCCCATCGAGGTATCACTCCGATGGCGGACTCGCTTCGCGCTCCCTGAAGCCGGTGCCCCCGGCTATCGACGAGACTAGTATTTGCCTGGCACCAACACCGAGCCGCTGTTCGACCAGGTGATGTACGCCTCGAGCGCCTTCATCGCCTCCGATTCGGGATCGATCTTCTCGCCCTGGCTCGGTTTCTCGATGCACCAGTTGATCATGTCGCGCAGTGTCGCGAACTTGGCCATCGACGCCTGGAACTTCGGGAACGCCTGCGGGTGGGTATCGGAGGCCATCGGATGGCACATGGCGCAGGCCCACCCGGTGTTCGACAGCTTGACGCCCAATTGCTCCTTCATCGCCGCATCACCATGGAACAGGAGGTCTCCTTTCCTGACCTCCTCCATGAACGCTTCTTGATAGAGTTTCAGCTGCTTTGGCGTCACCGGATCCTTGTTGGCACTGGCCGGCCCGACGACGGCAGCTGCGACGACTGCTCCGGCGACGGTGGAACGCCTCAGAATGCACAGGAATGTCGATGTGTTTATCATAGCCACCACCCTTATGGATTTGCCCATGGGTACTGTTTGTCGGCGATGCGTGACCGTATGACCTCCGCAATGCTCTTGTCGTGGTCCTCCGGCGACTGGACGAACACCTCCTTGCGGCCCCACATGATGTACTCGACATCGACCTTATCGTCGGCGTTGACGTTCACGGTTTCCCAACCGACCCCGTCGAAGGGATCGCCCGGATCGACACGGATCATCGGCTTGGTAAGCTTGGGCAGGCCTTCCGGCGCATACGGCCACGGCCAGGAGGTCGCCAGCATGCCGATCGAGCGCATGCTGCCGATCTCGTTGTAGAGCACCTGGTGCACATGACCGTGGATGTTGGTGACTTTGGTATAAGGCTTCAGCACGTCATTCACTTCGCGCCAGTCGCGCACCCAGAAGTTCCAGGGCGGGTAGTACTCGTACAGCGGATTATGGCTGAAGATGACGATCGGTTTGGACTTATCCCAGTCGGCGAGTGTCTTCTGCATCCAGTCGAGCTGGTCGCGGCCGACGCCGGCCCACGCGCCGGCAACCGTGCCGTCGAGGGTAGCCATATGGCCCATGCGTTCCTCTGGCGTCATCTTCTTCGCTGTCCAGTAGTCCGGTCCCCGGCTGACCGTATCGAGCCCAATGAAGCGCACGCCCTTGTGATCGAAGGTCCAGTTGGGTTGGCCGAACAACTCGCCCCACTTCTTGCCCATATCCAGATACCAGTCATGCTCGCCCGGGATGTAGTATTTCTTGATCGTCAGATCCTTGAGGAGCTCAACGCCAAGCTCAAGTTCCTCGATCTTTCCGAGCTGGGCCAGGTCGCCGCCGAAGATCAGAAAGTCGGCCGGCGGATCCATGGCCTGGACCTCTTGCACGGCGCGCACCACCTTGTCGACGAAGCGTGTGTTGAGGGATCTCTCGTAGAGATGGGTGTCCGAAATCCAGGCAAACTTGAAGGGCGCTTCGGCGGCGTGAGCGACGTCGATGGTGTTGAGCAGCGGCCACCACGCGAAGGTCTGGCCGACGGAAGCAGCGCCGAACAGCAGCGATCTGTGAATGAAGGTGCGGCGGGTGATTTGGAGCGAGTCGTCGGGGCGTACGCCAGGCTGCTGCAGCACCGCATGCATTTCGCGCCGAATGCGGTCAAGCTCGTCAGACATCAGGGTTCCTCCTCAGTGCAGACCGTTTCTTAAAGCGTCGGTCTTCTCGCAGGAACGCGACCCTGTTGAATCAGTGGGTCGCCCATTTTGTTATTTTTTCAGTTCAATCGTCAGACTGGTGGCCTTATTCTCCTCTACCGTTACAGACTGCTCGATGGGCCCGGTGAAGGGATGGATCGCCACGAGCTTGTATTCCCCCGGCGGAACATCGGTTATGCTGAATTTGCCATCGGCGCCGGTGACCGCGTAGTAGGGATTGTCCACCACATAGACCCAGCCCTCCATCCAGCCATGCGCGTCGCAATCGATGCGGACAGTGCCGGCACGCTTCAGTTCGACCGGTATACGCTGGCCCTTATTGGGCAACGCCACGTTGAAGGCGGTGCGCTTGCCATAATAGCCGTGGGTGTTGTGGAGCACTGGGTCGCTGTTGACCACCTCCAACGATCCGGCCGGTATCATCTGCACCGCGGGCTCAAAGCGACATTTGAGGTTGTTAAGCTCAGGCAGCTTTCCGGGCTGCGGCCAGGCCTTTCCCTGTGCCACGTCGACCAGCTGCACCGCCGCGTTCAGCACGGCCTGATCGCTGCCGACTTCGATCAGCGGCTCCTCGCGGGGGTCGCCGCACACCTCGATATTCTTGGTGGGGATGATCTTTGTTGTCGGCACGTCGCCACGGTAGACGATCGTACCCTCGATCGTTCCGCCTCCCGTGACCGGACCCACTTCGTAGGCTTGCGCGGGCGCGGACATTGTCGCAACGAAAGAGATCGCCGCTAGTCCGCTCATCAATTCGCGAATCGTCATAAAAGCCACCTCCTTCAAGAGAGATGAGGGGCAACTCTTAAAAATAGAGCCAAACCAGTGCCATGTCTAGCCATTCAGCAACAAAATATGATAAAGTGGGTTGGTTTAGGCGAGTTTGTTAATCACAAACACACGCGGGGGTTTTGGCGCGTCATTCTCGAAGTGCCGGAGGTCCTTGATGAAGCGACGGCATCGACTCCTCCGCCCCTGGGCCCACGGTCCGCATACCCTCTTCTGCATCATATTCGCAGCGGCCCTGTCGATCTGTCACCCGCTCGTGCGAGCTGACACGGCGCCTGTGACGGTCGGTGGCCCCTTCACGCTCACGGCGCCGGACGGAACGACGGTCACCGATGAGACTTATCGCGGCAAATGGCTGCTGGTTTTCTTCGGCTATACGTCTTGTCCCGACATCTGTCCGACGACTCTGTCCGAAATCGCCGCGGCGATTGAGGAACTCGGCCCCGACGCCGCAAAACTGCAACCGCTCTTCATCACCGTCGATCCCGAACGCGACACGCCTGAGGTGATGGGAAGCTTTACCGCGGCGTTCGATCCGCGCATCGTCGGACTGACCGGCAGCCCACAACAAATCGCTTCGGTTTCGGAGGCATATGGCGCCTACGGGGTGGCGCGCCAGGGCGAAGCGGGCGGCGGCGACCACCTAATGGATCACGGCACCCACATCTACATCATGAACCCACAGGGGCAATTCGTGGAGGGGCTAGACTCTGACACACCAAGCAGCGGCATTGCCGCCAGGCTGCGTGAACTGGTGCGATGACACGATCCCTGGGATGACGCAGTTGATCGATCCATAGAAAGTTGTCTTCCGGAAGGAGAGCGGCCATGCAAAGACATACAAAGAAAGCTTCGGAGCTTAAGGCATTGATCCTCGCGGATCTTCATAAGGAGCCGGGATGCGGGGACGTCACCGATTTTGTGATTCAGCGGCTCGAAACCAAGGAGAACGGGGCAAACTGGACTGTCAAATATCTGGATCCTAATCAAGATAAGGTCTGCGAGACGATTCTGATAAACATAGCGCGAATGTTGCAGCTCAACTTCGACCTTCCTGAACGCGGGTCGTGAGGAACGATGCGAGCGGGATCGGCGCGCATCGCGCTTCGAGATAATTCGTGTGCAAGCAGGGGAATCGGGCGATGGCGGAACCCACAGCGTTGCACACCGGCAAACCTGGCGGCGCAAAGAACGTCATTGCGCCGCGGCGATTTGGACCTCCGATGACCGGAGGTGCGGGCAATATGGCCGATGGGCAAGGCAGTATCTTGGAGCCAGGCATTAGGAGTTATGACAGTTTCTTTGCGGATGCGATCGCGCGTCTGCAGGGGGAACGGCGCTGCCGTGTGTTCGCGGACGTTGAGCGCATCGCCGGACGCTTTCCCAATGCCGTGTGGCATTCCCCGCGTGGACCGAAGGACGTCGTGATCTGGTGCTCCAACGACTATCTCGGGATGGGACAACACCCAGATGTGGTCGTCGCCATGGTGGAGACTGCTACCCGCCTGGGAACGGGGGCCGGCGGGACGCGCAATATCTCCGGCACCAGCCATCCGCTCGTAGAGCTCGAGGGCGAGCTTGCCGATCTCCACGGCAAGGAGGCGGCACTGGTCTTCACGTCCGGCTATGTGTCGAACCAGACTGGCATCTCGACCATCGCCAAGCTGATCCCCGGTTGTCTGATCCTGTCCGATGCGCTCAACCACAATTCGATGATCGAGGGCATCCGCCGGTCCGGTAAGGAGAAGAGCATCTTCCGCCACAACGACGTCGATCATCTCGCGGAATTGTTGAAGGCGGCGGGTCCGGATCGGCCAAAACTCATCGTCTTCGAAAGTCTCTATTCGATGGGCGGCGACGTCGCGCCAATCAATCGCATTTGCGATATCGCCGATCGTTACGGCGCAATGACCTATCTCGACGAGGTCCATGCTGTGGGCATTTACGGCCCTCGCGGCGCCGGCATCGCTGCGCGCGACGGCGCCATGAACCGGATCGATGTAATCGAAGGCACGCTCGCCAAGGCCTTCGGCTGCCTCGGCGGCTATATCACGGGAAGTGCTGTGCTGATCGATGCGGTTCGTTCCTATGCTCCGGGTTTCATCTTCACCACCGCGTTGCCGCCGGCGATCTGCGCCGCGGCCACAGCGGCGATCAGGCATCTGAAAACCTCGCAGTGGGAGCGCAAGCGCCAGCAGGACCGCGTCCGGCGGGTAAAGGCGGCGCTGGGGGCCGCTGCGCTGCCGGTCATGCTGGGCGACACCCATATCGTTCCGGTGGCAGTCGGCGGTCCGGCGCATTGCAAAGCGGCGAGCGACCTGCTGCTGAGCGAGCACGACATCTATATCCAGCCGATCAATTATCCGACCGTGGCGAAGGGAACTGAGCTGCTGCGCATCACGCCGACACCCTGTCATGAGGACATCATGATTGATCGGCTCGCGGCAGCTCTGTTCGATGTCTGGAATCGGCTCGGGCTGCCACGCGACAATCTCGCCTGAGTGGCGAATGAAGCTTCGCCGTTGCCCGGACGTTCCCCGAAGATTGGGTCTTAAGGTTCAAGGAAATGGCTGCCAAGGAAATCATGTTCTCGTTCGAGGCTCGCGACAGAATGCTGCGCGGCATTGACACCCTGGCGAATGCGGTGAGCGTCACGCTTGGCCCGCTAGGGCGCAACGTCGCGATCGGTAGGGAGCACGGCGCGCCGCGGGTCACGAAGGACGGCGTGACCGTCGCCAGGGAAATCGAACTCGACAACAAGTTCGAGAACATGGGCGCCCAGATGGTGCGCGAGATCGCAACAAGAACCTCCTATCAGGCCGGCGACGGCACGACCACCGCCGTCGTGCTCGCGCATGCGATCGTCCGGGAGGGCGCCAAGGCGGTGGCCGCTGGCATGAATCCCATGGACCTGAAGCGCGGCATCGATCTAGCGGTCGAAGCCGTCGTCGCGGAACTCAAGAACAACGCCACGAAGGTCACTTCGAACGTCGAGATTGCGCAAGTCGGCACCATCTCGGCCAACGGCGATAGGGAGATTGGTCGCTGCCTAGCCGACGCCATGAAGAGGGTCGGCAATGACGGCCTGATCACTGTCGAGGACGGGACGTCGCTCGAAACCGAACTCGAATTCGTCGAGGGCATGCAGTTCGACCGCGGCTATATCTCGCCCCATTTCATCACCAATCGCGCAAAGATGCAGGTCGAGATGCAGGATGCCTATGTCCTCATCAGCGAGAAGAAACTGTCCAGCCTGAACGAAATACTGCCGCTGCTGGAGAAGGTGGTGCAGGCCGGCAAGCCGCTGCTCATCATCGCCGAGGATGTCGAGGGTGAGGTGATTGCTGCGCTGGTGGTCAACAAGTTGAGCGGCGCTCTCAAGGTTGCAGCCGTGAAGGCGCCGGCCTACGGAAACCGCCGCAAGGCGATGCTGCAGGATCTCGCGCTGATGACCGGCGGAACGGTGATCTCGGAGGATTTGGGCATCAAGCTGGAGCATGCTTCCCTTGATATGCTCGGGTGCACCAAGAAGGTGATGATCGACAAGGCAAACACCACGATCGTCGGCGGCGCCGGCAAGCGTGCAAGCATCGAGGCCCGCATCGCTGAGATCAAGCTCGAGCTTGCGGAAACCACCTCCGATTACGACCGCGAGGAGCTCCAGGAGCGGCTGGCCAGGCTCGCCGGTGGCGTCGCCGTGATCCGGGTCGGCGGTGCCACCGAAGTCGAGGTCAGGGAGAAGAAGGATCGCATCGATGACGCGATGAACGCGACAAGAGCCGCGGTCGCCGAGGGCATTCTCCCGGGCGGCGGGGTCGCCTTGCTGCGCGCCGGCAGGGCGCTCAAGAAGCTCAAGGGCGGCAACGAGGACCAGCAGGTCGGCATCGCGATCGTCAGGAAGGCGATCACTTGGCCGGCTCGGCAGATCGCGATCAATGCCGGCCTGGAAGGCTCGGTCGTCATCGCCGGGATCCTCGAAAACGACGACAACGCCTATGGCTACGATGCCCAATCGGGCGTGTACGGGGATCTGGTGTCAAAGGGCATCATCGACCCGGCCAAGGTGGTGCGCACGGCGCTCCAGGGCGCGGCCTCGGTTGCGGGCCTTCTCCTTACAACGGAAGTCATGGTGGCCGAAGGGCCTGGCCCGCCGCCGCCGGAGCTTCCCGGTCACGAGCATCATCATCACGACATGGATATGGATTTCTGAGCGCATTGCGGGCGGCGGAAGCACCGAAGTGTCCGGACTGGATCGCCGCTGGCGACTGCTAGAGAAAGCCCACTCGTCCGAACCGCGGCCAACAACAGCAGTATTCGGGATCAACTCCTGGAGGCGCTCCGGGCTGCGCCGTGGTCATCGGTCGGCGATTCCGACGTGACAGTGACAGTCGGGGCGGTTCATTTTGGGGTACCTATCGGTCCAAAGAGGACCGGGCTGCATCGCGCGTTCTGGCCGAGAATATCCCGGGCCTGCGCGAAGTTCAGGATCATCGGGTCTCGATCGATAAAATCCCCCACAGCGTCTGACGCCACCCTGCGAGCGCGTCGCTTGGTATTCTATCCGTCCGTGTAGGGTAGAAATCTAGCTGCACACCGCCGGTCCATGGCCGTAGCGGCGCATTGAATTCGGCTCGAGTCGTGAAGAGTGCGGCCTCAGAATTCCAAGGGATACGATCATGAAAGCGTTCGCCGCCGAGCTTTTCGGCACCTTCTGTCTTGTCTTCATCGGCTGCGCGTCAGTGGTGACAGGCGGCTTTGGCGGGCTGCTGCCGGCGCGGTCGCTGGGCATCGGCCTCAGCTTCGGCGTCGCTGTAACCGCCCTAGCTTACGCGGTTGGGCCGTCTCGGGCGCGCACCTCAATCCGGCCGTCACGCCGTGGACGCCTCCCACAAGGGCCGCTTTGTATCCTCTTTCCCATATCGCCGCAGTCCTCAACGAAGATCTGCAGATGGCGCGAACTTCTCATTGCGGGCCAGACAAGAGTTACCGCTCTCGCCCCACCTGCGGCGTTTGGCTGGACCGGCCCTCACATCCCGATCCCCAGGCCGCGTTTTCTGCCGAAACTCCAGTCGATGCCGCCGCTGTTTTGCACGACGCCGGTGATGTGCTGGCCGATGCGCCCTTCCAGCATTGGCTGCCAGGGAACGAGCCGAAAGCCGAGCCCATCGTCCAGCATGGCAAAGCGCCCGCTGGCAAGACTGATCGGGCCGAGGAGCGTGCCGCTGACATGGTTGCCGGGCCGGACGGGCGCGAAGGTGAGGCCGCACGCAGCGGCCATTTGCTTGCCGACGCGCGCGACCCTCCTGGCGCTCCAGCGTGGCAACAAGGTCTCGCGAGAAGGTGATCGTCCCACTGGTCGCATCGTGTTCGGCATGGCCCATCCTGACGAGCTGGGCAGCCCGTCTGTCGAGAGCGTTGTCGACGTCGAGACCAAAGCCTGACCTCACCAGCGGCACAGGGGTCCTGGCCGTAAGCTCCCGGTCGAGCCAGGTGGCACCGTCGCTGCCGATGTGCGCGTCAGATCGAGCATCGAGAGCACGCGGACGGAGAAGTCCTTGCCGCGGTTGCGGGCATCGTAGGCGATGCCGCGCTCGGACAGGTCTTGCGGAACGCGCCAGTGGTCTTCGTCGGTGCGTTCGACGTGGCCGGCCCGGCGCAGTGCTCCGAGACGGCGAACATGGAAACGGACGAAGGCATCCGGGTCCTTGCCCTGCTCCAAAAATGTCTCGCGGATCGCCTCCAGGTGTCTGCTCGGCCGATAGACACCGTCCTCGCCGGCTACGCTGCCGATGTTGCGGTCGGCCGCACGCGGCTCCTCCTTCGGCAGGATGGGATCAAGCGCCACGATATGGCCGCGCTGGATGTCGTCGAGCTTTGCCGCATCCGCGGTCTCGACATAATGCGTGCGACCGTCGATGCCATCGATGACGAGCGACAGCTTATCGCTCATCTCGTCGCCGGCGAGGCGCTTGGCGAGCACACGGCCGACGACCGGCTCGGTGATGGTCCGCCGGTGCATTTCGTATTGCGCCGCGCCTCGCTCCTGGGCAAGGCCGTGCTCTTCCAGCGCCCGGTGCATGGTCTTGATAATGTCGTTGCGCTCGCCAAGTCCTCGCAACGTGCTTTCGGTCCTGTCGGAGATCACCCACCGGCCCGGTGTGGGGAGCGCTTGCCTGCGCTACGGCGGCGGCTTTCCATGCGAGCCGCTTCAAAAATGATGCTGCGAAACGGCGCCGGGTTTATCCGACGAACGCCTCACGCATCCGAGCGAACATGCCGGGCTGTCTCCCGGCAACCGCCGCACGGATGTGACGGGCGGCCGTTGCGGCGCTCACCGTCGCGCCGAAATGACAATAGCAGATGATCTCATGCAATTGCCCGTCGGTCAGCTCGAAGAACCGCTTCGCTTCGCCGTAGTTGTCGTTTTCCAACCCGGCGGCGCGGAGGACAGGATCCTCGAAAGCGACTGCGATCGGCGAGCCGTCGCCGCGCATGGCCGCGCGTGCTCTAACCGGCTGATACTCGGTTTGGTGCAGCGTCGAGAGGCGCCGGTCAGGGTTCCGTTCAAGGAGCTCCGCCCAGCGTTCAAGACGTTCGCTGCGCGACATGGTTTGGCGCAGGTAGTCCTGATCGATCTCGGCGACGATCTGCAGTTGCTCAAGCGTCTGGTGCTTCATTTTAGCCTCCTATTCGGACGATAGTTGGCCCACCCATATCCTTCTTATACCTGCGGCCAGAGTGACTCCGACCGATCGTGAAGTCCAATCACGATGAGGCTGGGAGGGCTTCCCCCACGAAAATGCGGAGGCTTCGCAAAGATCCGGCCATTAATTTGCGAACGCGGTCAAATGCGCGGCTGTTCGACGATGTCGGTCTGGAGTCCGTGCCGATCGAGGTGATCGATGGGCAGAGTCTGTACTGGACTGCCCCAGCCCCATTGCTGGCCGGGGCAGCGGGATCAAGCGAGTGGCAGATGAGCTTCGAAACCGCCGAAGGCCGGGCCGATGCGAGTTCTCCGCCCGGTCGTTGGGGCCCTTGTGGCTCCAGTGTACGACTTCCGGCATGACCTGGCGCCTGGCTACTCCGCAGGATCGCAGTTTGTCTGGACTGTCAGGAATTCTGTGCGCGAGGTCATGATGATGGAAAGGAGAGAATCATCACATGGCTATCGAGAAGGAACTTCTGGACCAGCTGCTTGCGGGCCGCGATCCGAATGAGGTATTTGCCAAGGACGGGTTGCTGGACGACCTGAAGAAGGCGCTGTCGGAGCGGATATTGAAGGCCGAGCTTGACGAGCACCTCAAGGACGAACGCGCCGAGGGCGGCGCCAATCGACGCAACGGCCATTCGACGAAGACGGTGCTGACCGGCACATCGAAGATGACGCTGTCGATTCCGCGCGACCGGGCGGGAACCTTCGACCCGAAGCTGATCGCCAGGTATCAGCGCCGCTTTCCCGATTTCGACGCCAAGATCGTGTCAATGTATGCACGCGGCATGAGCGTGCGCGAGATCCGCGGCCATCTGGACTATGCGATGGCCCCACAGCCGACGTTTGTTCCCAAGGCGGAACCGGAAAATCACGTCTGCATAACGCTCGATTTCAACCATTCGATATTGGGCTTCGTCGCAAATCTCTGCCGTGTCCATGTTGTGATACATCTTATGGCCGGAATCCGAGGATGGGCGGTCAATCTCCCCCCAAGTCAGCTTGGCCCATTCAGCTAGTTTTGGAAGAATAAGGCCGTCCCAATCGCCATCGGACCAATCCCGAGGGACACCCCATGACCACGAATGTTTCCGATCCGGTTTCTCGCATGTCAAAGTCATTTTCGTAGAGAACACGGACCCAGCCTGTGCGAACCTGCTTTTCGTCGGCGATACCCACGCCTAATCGAACGCCACCAATCGGGATTCTCTCCCGAAGGCGCATAGATTTTTCCTGCTCTTTGAGTTTCGCCTCTACGTCCCGAGCAATGCGCGCTTCACGCCTCGACGACAAAATCAAGAAAAATATTCCGGAAATTATTCGGAGCGGTGCCGCCAGCGACTTTCCGCCGCCTTCTTCGCGATCTCGGCCCGCCGCTCTGGCGTCATGTTCTCGGCGCGCTTCTTTCCGCCCTTCGCACCGAGTGCCTTCGCGGCAGGGTCTTTGCCGTCGTCAATCAGGTCGTCGGCTTCCTCGCCAGTCGCAATGCGCATGACGCGGACGGCATTGCCGATCACGTCGGCGGGGCGCTTCTGGCCTTTAGGCATTCCTAGTTCTCCGCATGGCTAAAAACGACAGTTCCATCGTCCTTGCGAACTTCAACGGATACGATCCCATCGTCGCCCTTTCGAGTCTGGAACATGGAGATTGCATGGTCTTTCGCGGCCTTCTCGGAGTCGAAAAACTCCTTGTCCACAATGCTCTGTCTTCCGTACCAGATGACAGTGTAGGCCATTGTTGCTCCCATGCTTTGCGCTAAGCATAGGCGCTTTCGCCTAGAGGATCAAAACGCGATAGGCGTTTCCGCATATTTCAAACTGAGACACTACCCGAAGCCGGCATGAAGGCGCTGGAGGAGTTCGAGGTCGGCTTCTGGCGCCAGCGATATCCTGCGATCACTCAGAGCTGGCGGCGCAACTGGCAACACGTCGTGCCATTCTTCGCCTATCCCGAAAGCGTGCGCCGCATCATCTACACGACGGATGACATCGACAAGCCTGATTTCGAAGCTGCGCCGCGCCGTTCGAACACGTGGACACTTCCCCAACGACGACGCGGCCATGAAGCTGCTATATCTGGTCTTGAACCATGCGGCCGAGGAATGGAAACGACCGCCGCGCGAATGGTTCGAGGCAAAGGTCCAGTTCGCCGTCGTCTTCGGCGAAAGGTTCGTCAGCCAATGACGAAACCGGCCTCGCGCACAGAATCCTGACAGTCCCCAGTTTGTCCGCGTCGAAACCATTGTCGAAGTTACCCGGCCCGATGGCGGAGTGTTGCGGATTGCGCTCAAAAACGGTCCAGGCTGTGCGTCGTCAGGATGGTAGCCGAACCAGCGTAACAGCCGATCACGGATCCCTTCCTTCGACCTTTAGAGACTGACCAGTCAGCTGCCACCAAGCGAGAATGACGATCGCTCTCACTGCTGCGGCGCTGGTATCGGTGTGCCGCCAAACCAACCAGCCGCATACGCAATCACGACCAATACCACGATCACGGCTACCACGCCGTACCAGATGCGCCTGTCCTTGAGATCCATCGTTACCTCCTGCCCGCCACGTGTTGGCCACTGGGCGAATTCCTTGAGCCTTTGGCCGTCATTTCCCAGATCAGCGACCCATTTGCCCTCTGGTAGGCACACAGTAGGCTGGATAAGGGTCTTTGAGAAGCGCGCAATACGACCGCGCCGGCATGATCGCCAGCGGCTGCGACCGGTGGCTGCAGGCGTGCTCCACGAGTTAGCGTTGCGGCATGGACGTCAAAAGATCGGCGATGCCATCCAGCGCCCGTGTGATCGATGCGGCGCGCGTTATCCTGATCTTCCGCCACGGCTCCGCGCAGCCGCACCCCTCATGTGACCGTTTCGAGCCGGCTGAACCGAACCGGGATGAGTTTCCGGGTCTCGAGCTGCCCTGCCGCATCCTTGTCGATGACAGTCAGAAACTGTGCTTCTTTAGATCCCAAAGGCAGAACCAGCCGTCCCCCCGGCTTGAGTTGCTTCAGAAAAGCCGGCGGTGTCTGCTCAGCCGCCGCCGTGACCAGGATCTTGTCGAATGGGGCGTGCTCGGGCCAGCCGCGCGACCCGTCTCCGACACGAATGCCGACATTGGATAAACCGAGGCCCTGCAGGAGAGCCTCGGCATGGCTTGCGAATTCCTCGATGATTTCGACGCTCCAAACTTGCCCGGCGAGCTCCGCGAGAATTGCGGTTTGGTAGCCCAGGCCGGTGCCGATCTCGAGTACCGCCTCGTGCGGTTGCGGTGCAAGGAAATCGGTCATGAGAGCGACGATGAAGGGCTGCGAGACGGTTTTATCAAAGCCGATCGGCAGCGGCATGTCCTGGTAGGCATAAGGGGCGACCGGGGCTGGAACGAAGAGATGCCGCGGCACCCGCCGCATCGCGGCCATCACCCGCTCATCGAGCGTCGCCTTGCCGAGTTCTTCGCTTGCAAGATCGGGTAGTGGGTCAGTTTGAAATTTGACGCCGCGCTTGTCGCGGTTCGGGCCGAACTCCTATATGCTTAGCGAAACGCATGGGAAGCAGGACGGTGAGTTATTCCATAAAACTTGGCAAGGAGCCGAACGTCCTAGTGATCAACGACTTGTCCAGCAGGCAGGTCGTAAGCCAAGCGCGCGAACTCAAAGCGGGCAATATCAAATTCAGCATTTACGCCAGCGACGGCACTTTGACCGAACTGTATGATCTTGAGCGTGCCGTGGAGGGGGATGACGTTGCCAACCGGACCTAACCCCCCCAAGCGCCCGCGCGACCCAAACCAATTGGCGAAGTCGATTGTCGATCTGGCGACAGGCGAGACTGAGGACAAAAAGCCACTCGCCAGTGCCCGCAAGGGCGGGCTTATCGGTGGCAAGGCCGCCTCAAAGCACTCACGCCAGAACAGCGCTCTGAGATTGCCAGAACGGCAGCTGCGGCGCGCTGGAAGAAATGTAGCTAAGCCGCTTTCTCTTCATCGATACCGGCAGCGATCATCACCTCTTCAACGTCATCGTTGAAATCCAAGACAAGTTGGATTCGCTCTTCGCCGGGATGAGCGTCGCTGTAGTGATCAGCATCCATGCGAAGCTGCCAACAGTCGCCAACGATTTGCTTTCTGCGCTGGCCTACAGCCTTTTCGACATGACTTCACGCGGGCCGATCGGAGGACACCGATCTTCGGCAGGCGATGGAGGGCACCACCTGCCGCAAGCATCAACTATTAGAAATCACTGATGCAGTCGGGCCGGTGGAGATTGTCGGGAACTATCCGCTCATCGTGGATTATGATCGTGTGTGGTCGTGGATGTAGCCGCACACTCCAAGGGTGTCCTGTAAGCCCGCTGTCGAACCGGCAGCGGGCTTTCCTATGGGCGCTTGCCCCTTGGCGCCGGCCCTGCATTTCTTGGACGCGCTTATATACTCCGCGCAACAAGATAGGCGATCCGATACGCCATGAGTAGCAAAAGAACGAGGATCGTAAATTCGAGAACTGTGCGTGAGGGATAAATTTTCAACGCTCCGACTTCAACCGACGATACTGCAACGTAGTGTCGCTTGGCAGTTAATGATGAGAATGCGGTCGCTTCGGTTAGGTTTGGCAATTAATTGCGAGAATGGGGCAGCCCGGATTCTCAATTTAACTGCAATCGCATCAGCGTGAAGGTCATGAATTCTTTGAATTTTCATACCCTGTCTTGGGAAATTCGACCCCGTTACGTTGCCGACGCTGCTTCTCACATTAAATGCGAATGGCCCGGTATGATTATCAAATTAAGTGCACGTTTTCAAACTAAGCGCACAGCTAACCAACTGAAATGATTGACATGCGATTCTCATAATTAACTGCAAAGGGACATCCCCAGAAATGAGTATTGACTTCGGTCTCCGATCTCAGCGCCGGCAACTGACCAAGGCATAGCGGGCTCGTAACGATAAGGACGGTTCTCGCCATTTGAGGACCGCAACGCGTTGGCGAGTCTAGTCTGAGCGATCAAGCCCGCGCTCTGGACGAGGTCCCATCCTCACAGAATGTTCGCCCACCGGGACAAACGTGACGCAACGGAACGGATGGTTCACCCGTAAGGTCTTGGGGCGATTGCGAAAGGAGACCAGCATATGACCTGCGAACGAGACGTCGGCACGTTCGAAGAGCCCGTGACCGTTTTGCTGTCCTCGGGCAAAGTCAGTGTTTCGAGCACCCGCGAAGCCGCCGAAATGCTGCTTTACCGCTGGCCCATTGGAGAAACCGGGCGCCGCATCCAGACTCGCATGGCGTGCATGAAAGTGCTCGGCGGCGGCAGCGCACCGGAGATAGCGCGCGTGGCATTTCTCAGCGCCGCCAAGGAAGCGAAAATCCTGAACGCTTGACATCTCGTCAATGCGTGCCCCACCACTGTCCATCGTGCATCACTCTTGCAGCGGCCGTTACATTTGTGCAAACATCGTGCGTCGATCATGCGGAGACGCCGACGCGAGTTGACTCGCTCTATGGCGAGTTCGACGTAGAGATCTGACGGCCGCGGCAACCATGCCCTGATTGAGGAAAGCAGCTTGACCGGCCGTCTCGGACTAGCCGCGGGCCTGTCCGGATCTGGTGTAGCAAGACATGGCTGCTGTGCTCGAGGTTTTCGACGCGATCCCGCTCGGCGCATACATGGCAATCGTCAATGAGCTGCGCGGCCGCGTTCATCAGGGGCATGCCCTTGCCGGCATCCTCTATGTGCACCTCCGGCGCCTCACGAGGGATCGCTATCGGCAAATGAGACTATTCGGTCCCGGATGACCAAAGCTGACGCATTTCGTTCCGCCGCCGCTTGGATCGACCAGTCGAAGCGCATGTCGCCGAGGCAGTGGAGCGCATGCCCGATGACAGGTTCCTCGCCGAGCACCAGGCCGCGCACGATGAGCCGCGCTCGCCGTCTGTCGACCTGGTTGCCGCCGTGCTTGAGCGCGAGCGGTGGCGCCGGGTGGCCTGAAGGTCGCGACGAATGAAACGCCGGCCCAGTTCAACCCGCACGACGTCCTTCAAAGCTGGCGGGATCGATCTTCACCAAGCGGTCTGCGGCCTCGACCGCAGTTCGTATCCTGCTGCACAGCGCGAGATTTTCGGCCAGCATTTCTTCACTGCGTTGAAGCGCGAGCTCGGTCCGGTGGATGCGCTGCCTGGCATTGGCAACTTCCGATGTCAAAAGATCGGCCGCCATCCCGTGGCCGTGGGTTTCCATAGTGTCCATGGGTTTCTAATACATGGGGGGCGATATCGTTCCCTGATGTCGGGCGAAACGGCGGGCCGCAGAAAAGCGCGATGGGCCGAATGACCAATGCGCTCCCTGTCAAAACAGCGCCAGAAACAGGCGAACGGCTTCGGCCGCTCTACGTCCCACGGGCAGAGGCGATCACGGTCCAGAGGGCCATTGATCTGTTCAGGCACGACTACAACGTAAGCGAAGACACACTCAGGCGGCTGGTGATCAAGCACCGTCTTCAAAACCAGACAATGCCCGGTGCTCCGTGGAGAATAAGCGCTCCCGGTTTGGCTATGGCGCTCGCCGGCGATGATGACGCGCTTGCGCGGTTGAGGCAGGACGTCGCGAGCACCCGGACGCCGTCAGTGCCTCATCGCGAGTTCGGACCGTGGCTGCGCGACCAGCCTATCACCTACGATTTGGCTTTGAAGGCGATCGTTGCGCGTACGGGCCTCTTCAATCAGGGCTGGAAGGACAGTGCCGATGCGATCTTCCATACCGACGGCACTGTTCCCAAAGGACCGATCGCCTTAGTCGAGGTGCAAGGTTACGTCTTCGCAGCATACCAACCGCGCTGAACGCTCGCACCTACCAAGGCGGACAGCGCTACTGGTCGCTGCATGTTGCTGCCATTGCGCGCGCGGCGTTAGCGCCAACATAAGGAAGACGTGGGGGCTGAGGCCCCACACCCCCACTCCGTTCCGCTTCGCGGACGGATATGCTCGCTCCCTCGCTCATGCGGCACTATCCGGTGTTGAGCCATATTGCTTTTGAGAGCGAAGGATGCGGCTGATCGCCGTCGCATAGCGGCTGATCTCGGCGTTGATCTGGCTTGGGGTAAAGCCTCGGCGTTCGAGCTTCTTCCGCTCCTGTGACTTGTCGTTGCCCCGGATTAGAACCGACAACATCGCGACAGGCTATGAGGGCAGGCCGCATGACGGGCCGGTAGAGGACGAATCGAAGCACTTCGTCTACTGCCCAGTCTGCGGCCAAACGTTCGACGCGCGCGATCTTGGACAGGTGTTCCATCACGCTGAGCCGCAGCACGAGCCGCTTCCGGTCGAGCAATAGTCCAGCTAGTTGAGCTCCGGCGGCAGACCGACGTTTGAGACCCTTCAGCGCGCCACCGACGTACGTTGGATGAGAAAAGGGTGCTGCGTGCACCGCGCCTTCCCCGCGCGCCGATGCTCCACCTGGACCGCAAAAAAGTCCCGCCGCACTGCCAGAACGGCGGGACCGATCAAACGCTTTGCACCAGGCGGGGGGATGCGGGGGGTGGGCTTGCCAAGTGAGCGCGGACCGTAACCAACCCTAAGCGCAACAGCGGCAACGCGTCCACCAACCGCCGGTTGGAGCGACAGGACGATTGAGCCGCCGGCAGGTCAGGTCATCCCGGGTCGCTATCGCTCGCAACCAGACGGTAGCGGAAATTGTTGCGGATATGGTCGTTGAAATAGCGGCCCTTGGCGAACGCGGCCCGGAACGCGGCAAAGGTTTCCGGCGGTACCCCCTCAAACTCGTACCGCTTGCCGCTGGCGACAAACCACACCGAGAGGGTCCTTCTATCCAGATCATATTCCATCTTGCGGATCGAAGTAGATGGCATGAGCACCACAGGCCGAGGCCCGCGCCTTGCGGGGAGCGCGGGCCGATCGGGATACCGATCTGCAGCAATACCTGGAGGGGGAGGATTCGCTGCGTGCACCGAACGTTCGCGGCGGTCCCGTGTTCCATCGAGATGCACAAAAAGGTAGCTGCACCTTTCGGCATCACGTAGACGTTGGATTTCTGAGAAAGGGCGAGCGTCAATACTACTCTGGTGATGGAATTTCCCGTGAGATAGGCACGCTCCACGGCGAAAGGAGTGCCCCGCCATGACCGTCCTCGCCTACAACCTTGCCAATGGTATCAAAGGATCGTGGAGGTCGTCTTCGTGCCGGACGAACTGCATCTGTATGTGGAATTCAGCCAGCCAGATGCCGACACAAACCCGTTGATCGCCCCCAGAACTGTACGAGGCCTTGTTGAGGACGGTGAATAGATCATGAAACGGATCGGGCTCGTGAACCAGCGCGTTTCCCTAACCGGATGCTCACATTGCGCAAACGGCGATCGGAGCAGCCGACTAGAGTTGCGATCTTCGACTATCGTCCGCATCGAATTTATGCTCATATACAGGCTTAAGTGGAGATATCCGCATCGCTTTTGCCGGCCGTTCCCGAGGGCCTATGGCTATCGCGTACGTTGCTGTGCGCGGTGCATCTGTCCTCTTGTTCTTCAACCACGGTCGGCCACGCCATTTCATGATCGACACCGGGACCGCAACCTTCCTACACCGCCTCAACGGCCATTTCACCATCCCGGAGCCGTTGGCGGATCTCGCGACTCCCGTTCTGGATGTGGCGCTTGTCCGGACGATCCTTTGGCTGCTGTCGGAACTGGCCCTGAACGTAACCGGTCATCCATGGACTCAGATTGGGCAGGGGGCACTTAGGGCCGGTGCGGTTCCGCCCGCGTCGGCGACTGTGCAGCGTGGCCAATAAACGCGAAATTGCTCCAGGTCATAGGCGACGCACCGCTTTGCTGACACGAAAGGTCGCGTTTGCCGACCCACTGCGATCGCATCTGCGACTGAGCGACGACGGCACCCGGATCGCTTGGCTCCAGAACGAGGACGGGATGTTGAGCGTGATGGTAGCGGATGCGCTCGATCCGGCTTCCGCCAGACGCCTGACCGGTGGACCTGTTCGCCCAGTTTCGCCGGCGCTGTTTTGGGCGGCGGACGAACGGCATGTCGTCGTCTTTCGCGATCATGCCGGTGATGAGAATTATCAGGCTTTCAGCATCGATGTGGACGCGGGAGCGGAGGTCACGCTGACGCCCGGTGGCGGTACGCGAACGCTTTTCAATCGCAGCTCGCGACGTGTTCCTTCCGACATCCTGTTCAGTGTAAACGACAGGGATCCGGAAAGCTTTGACCTCGTTCGGGTCAACGTAGCGACCGGTCAGCGCATAACAGTGTTCCAGAATCCCGATTTCAGCCGGCTGCACGCTGACGCCGACTTCAAAGTCTGCTTCGGCGAGCGGGTGCGGCAGGACGGGTCGATCGAAGTCCTCAAACGGCAAGGGGATGGAGGATGGGTTCCCTTTCTTGATATCCCTCCAGAGGATTCCTTGACCACGCACATAGATGGCTTGAGTGCCGACGGTGACGTGGTGTTCCTGCTCGATTCGCGCAATCGCGATCGCACTGCCCTCGTCGCGATCGATGCCCGAACTGCAGTATTGACGGTTCTGGCTACCGACAGCGAGGCCGATATCGCGGAAGTCGTCTATGATCCCGACACAGGCTGGCCTCTTGCCGCAGCTGCCCTCGCGGCAAGGCGCCGCTGGCACCCTATCGATGAGAAATTTGCAGCTGACCTCGCGCGGCAGCTCGAGGACGCTGCCGGCCTCGATCTGGTGATCGTGGGCGTCAGCGCCGGGAGGCGGCGCATGCTGATCCGCCTCGAGGCGAGCGACGCTCCCGCACAGTTGCGAATATTCGATCGCGCCAAGCGGCGCACGCTTCAGCTCTTCCCCGAGCGGGACGACCTTGAAGGCATGCCGCTGAGGGCGATGCTGCCCGTCGCGATACGCTCGAGAGATGGTCTGACGCTGCCCGCCTATGTCACAGTCCCGGCCGGCCGCGCTCGCCGCCGGCCGCTGGTTGTCGTCGTCCATGGCGGGCCTTACGACCGCGACGCCTGGGGGTTTTCGCCCCTGCATCAATGGCTGGCGAGCCGCGGTTATGCGGTACTGAGCATCAATTTCCGGGGCTCGACCGGCTTCGGCAAAGCCTTCACCAATGCGGCTGATCGCGAGTGGGGCGGCCGCATGCAAGATGACCTGGACGATGGCGTGGCATGGGCGGTCAAGGAGGGTATCGCGGATCCTGACCGGGTCGGGCTTCTTGGAGCAAGCTATGGCGGCTATGCCGCCCTGATGGCTGCAGCGAGGAGTCCCGATCTCTACAACTGCTTCATCGATATCTGCGGCCCTTCGGACCTGCTGTCTTTCATCGCGAAAATACCCCCTTACTGGCACAACTGGTTCGCCATGATCCTACGCCGGTTAGCGGACCCCGCGACCGTGGAGGGACGAAAATGGCTCCAGGAACGCTCGCCACTTGTTCATGTTGAGCAAATGGTCCGTCCAATGTTGATTGCTCAAGGACTTCGCGACGTTCGCGTCAATCCGGCCGAGTCAAGGAACGTCGCGCTCGCTCTGCTCCGAAGGAACGTGCCGGTGACCTTGATCACTTTCCCCGATGAAGGCCATTTCCTGCTAGGTCAGCGCAACCGTATCGCTCTGATGGCTGTCGTGGAGCAATTCCTAGCTTATCATCTGGGTGGCTCACGCGAGATGCTGGGTGATGATCTGGAAGCGTCAAGTCTCACAATCGAGATCGGCGGCGAGTGGTTAGGGCCGCTTTTCTAATTCCTGAATGCGCAAAACAGATCAAAGCGCCCGTAACAACAGATGGCGATGTTCAGCCGCCGACCTTGTCGAGCGAGCCGACGAGCGCAGCGTAGAGGACCGCTTCCTCAACGCCGTCAACGTCAAGCAGATCGTTCATCTCGTCGTCGATGAAGCCACCTACGGGACATACGCCAAGGCGAAGCGCGGTCGCCGCGAGGCAGATGTTCTGCATGACATGACCTGCTTCCAATAGCGAAAAACGATAAGCCCGCTCGCCGTATTTGATCTTGGAGCGGCCGAATACCGCCGTTAGAACGAAGACGGCCGCAGCGTTGTCCACCGCCTCGGGAATGAACACTGCTTTCTTCACCGATGCCATGCAGTCCACTCTGCCAAGTTCGCACAGGGCATGCGAGCGCGGATCGTAGTGGTAAAGACCGGATGGCAACTGCTCCACACGAGCGACCACCACATAAAGTTCGAGTGGATAGAGCCCGCCGCCTGACGGTACGCAGCGTCTCGCTCCCTTTTCAGTGGTGCCCAGCGCGTAAAACGCGAGGTCCGATACACGTTGGAGATCAATCTCCTGACCCGAGTAGCTGCGCACCGATCGGCGCGACGCCATGTTGTCCCAAATGCTGTCCCTCTCAGCCGTGCGTGGATCGGGCAAGGCAATGCGGGGCGCATAGATGTATCGCTTGAATCCCGCCGGGGCGACGAGAGCAGATTGCGCGCTCTGAGCAATCCGCGGCGAGGATCGGCTGATCCTGCTGTTCTCATGAAACAGCTCCGAGACGGAGAACAGGTTGCGTTCACCTAAAAGCCGGTTCCGGATTTTGGATATGTCAGTCCCATGAGGATCGGGCATTTGTCACCTTTGCGAGATCGACTAGGGGAAAGGATGCGGGTGGAGGTTGATCCGCTTGTTCGCGCGATCGGCATACTCGGCGCTAATGGCGCGAACACTGATCCTGTGCAGGCCGCTGCCAAAATAGAGCGGCTGCGCACCTGGAATGATCGCCCGGAATACATGCAGCCCGCACTCTCTAATATCCGGGGAGGTCACATCGACTGCAATGACGTCCAGCCCGCCGCGCGCGATGCGTTCGACACAGTGTGTAATCGAATCGAGTATGTCGGTAGGCCCGTCAGGGTCTTGCGGTATCTCGGTCTCACGCGAGGAGGAAAGGATGAATTCGAAGGCCCGGCGGTTTTCCGGCAAGAGAGGCCATAGGACGTGCTCCTCGATTTGCGCAATCTCCTCGAGCGAAGCTCTGGGCAGATGCGCCCCCTTGTCGACAAGGCTGTTCACCCATAACAGGCATTGCGCCAGTTCGGTGAGCGCACCAACGGCCGCGCGACTGGCAACCAGATTAGCGCATGAGGAAAACGTAGCGCCGCGCTTTCCGGCCATGGGTATATCGGATACGGCAACATAGGCGGGAATCGCAAGATCGGTCGTGACGTCTAGCAAGGTGACGTGATCTGCGATCGATCCGAAGCGGTCAAGCGTCTCCCGCACCAGCTGTGGGGTCCGCAAGTCGATGACAGCCTTCGGTGGACGACGGCTTTGAAGCCACATGAGCATCGCGGCGTCGCGCTCCACGACCTCGCAAATGGCCGAGAGGATCGCTTCCTCCGCCGTGTTGCCGCAGGCCAAACCCGTCGTGATCTGTTGCACCACCGGCGCTTCTCCGGTGCGACCTATGTACGGCTGATAGACCGCGAATGCCGGAACGAGGATCGGCTGTTTGCGCGCCAGCGAGAAGCCCATGGCCCAGCCGATCGTGTCATCGGGCCGCAGGGCGCAATAGCCGAAACCAGGCCGTGCTAACTGGACTTCGTCGTATAGCGAGAGCGACCAAGGTGAAACCGCAGTAGCGGAGACGGCGCTGGTGGGGCGATAAATAATCTCGTCGTAGGGAACATAGGCGGCAGAATAACGTTCGACCGCCTCGCCGATCGCCCCGACAAGCGCCTGGTCGCGCACGAGTGACGTGGAGCCGCTGATCGGGCTTTCGGAGGGAAATCCGAAACGACTATAGTCGCTGGACAGCGCTCCGCAACCAAATATCCTTGGCGAGTCAGGGGCGCATGGCGCCTCGTGCAGGATCTTGATGATCCCTGTCTCATCATCGACAAGCCTAAGCGCCTTGCGCAGAGTATCCTCGATCGGCGATGGCAAGTGGTGGTGAAGCTGCATTCGTATTTTTCCGGATGCTGCCGTGCTCAGCCGACTGACCGCGTTTCGGTTGGGATGATGTCCCAAATCTTGGTTGGTCTGCGGTCCCTCAACCGCGAGCATGCCGGGCATCTCGGCAACTTCAGCACCTCATGGACGCTGCGTTCCATTGTCAGAAGGTCGATGTTGATGATGCGCCCCGCCGCTGCTGAAAGATGCTCGCCCGCAAGGACACGTAACAAGTCCAAGGCGACGAAATTTCCTACGATCCCCGCGAAGGGGAGAAGGGACGGCCACATGTCGCGTCTGCCGTTGAGTTTTTTCCAGTGACGGTAGAGTGCCTCGTGATCTTCTGGATGATCCGCGTTGGCGCGACTGCGGGCCTCGAAACAGGCGAAGCAAGCGGTCTGGTTCGGAATGACGAACGGGCCGATGATAGCGCGTTGTCGATCGATCCTTGCCGAAACCCATGGCACGCCATGCTTGATACATACTTCGTTCGCTCGGTCGTAGCCGCCCATCGACATGGTGTCGCTTATGACCGCAACAACGCTTGCGGCCGCGACCGTCTCCTCCCAGCCGGCCGCGTCGTCGATAGTCGTCGGGATCGTCACGACACGAGACGCGTACTGCTTGCGCAGCGACAGTTCGGTCTTCCTTGTCTCCGACGCTTCAGCCTCTTCGCGGCCGCTCGATTGGGAAGGCGTGGCGCCCTCGACAAGAACGAGAGTCCCGACGCCGGAGGCGGCGAGCATGGTCGCAACGATTTTACCGACGTCCCCAAGGCCCGCAATCACCACGGTCGATTGGGCCAGTCGTCTCGCCGCCTCACTGGCGCTCGCGCCATATAGGGACCAGTACGCGCGGTCCTCACCAGACAGCATGACCGCGTCATCTTCTCGCCCGTCCCGTGCTGCCTTGCCCAGGAAACCCTTGTGTTGAATCAACGTCAGGAAGTCTTCGATCTCCGGCCGCAATGTCTCGTCGAATTCGGCCGCCAGGTCTTCGATCCCATGCTTTCCGTCGAGCAGTGGAAGAAGCAACGGAAGAACGACCGCAACGAAATCACCAGAGAGCATCACACTTCCCGTAAACGAGCGCAGGAGGACTTTTCCTTCCTCAACGGGAACGATCTCGACGCCATACTGGAGGCGAGGAAAGGACGGGATGGATGAAAGCTTGTCCATAGTGCCGCTCCCAGATGGAAAGGGTGTCGAGCGACCGCCGCGTGATCACGCGAGGGCCCGTCAGCGTCGGAATGGAAGGCATCCCGATCGAAGGGGATGCCTTCACACGCCTGACGCACCTTATCTTGCGATGGTTTCGAGCAGCGCGCTCTTTGAGGAACTCGAGCAGTTGCCTATAATGTTGCAGCCGGAATCGGCGGCCCGATCGCCCGCCCGCTGCAACTCGCGATAGACTTGAACCGCGATCAGATCGCCAGCGATTTCGGCGACCTGCTCCCGTTGTTCAACGCTCAGTTTCAGACTTGCAAGGCTCAATGATCTGTCAGCCATATTACGTCTCCCATGTTACGAGTTAAATTTCAGCGTTATTCCAGAATGGTTGTGCGAGCCCTCCCTTGATTGTTGAGTGCGAAAATGACTTCAGCCTCCCGGCCTTCGGCCACCCGGTTTCGACCGCGCGCGCTGATTAGCGACGGCGGACAGTCGACTTGGCGGTTCTCCCTTCTCAGGTGTCGCCGGTTTGCGGTCGTCAAGATTTTCGCGCACGATCAGCGCAACCTCCTGATCAATGATTTGCGTCAGGAGGTCGATGAGTTTGTCGTCGCCAAGGCGACCAATCTCGATGGTCGAAAGGCTCTCCTCGACCAGTGCGCGCGTGTCGCTCATCCAATGGTCCTCCGTCACAGCATGTCCTTGGAAGACGACGAACAATTGCCGATGATGTCGCAGCTTCCGTTGGAGCAGTTGCCGATAATCGAGCATCCAGCCACCTTCGCCAGATCGTTGCGGATTTGCAGCTCGCGGTAGACGTGGATTGCGATTAGATCGCTGGTGACCTCGGCCACTTTCTCGCGGTCCGTTGCCGAAAGGCCCAGCTGTGACAGTATTCCAGGTGATCTTGTATCCGACATCGCTCCCTCCCCGGATAGTGACCGTGATGCTAGTTGGGCAGCACCAATTGCGCCCTCAATTCCTTCAAGCCTGCCAATCTTGAATTGTCGGCCGGCCGCTCGGTTTCGGGGAGCGCGGCCAGATCGCTCACCAGCAGCTCCGCCCACTCGGCCACCTTCTCGGCGTATTTCGGCGAAGACAGCATGAAATGGCATAGATGACACTGATCGCTGAAACGTTCCGGAATCTCGTGACCAATGTCTTGCTCACGCAAGAAGGGCAGGAAAAATCCCGGCCCGACGGATTCCAGGACAGCGAGAAGCTTGTTCTGGTCCGATGCCTTCACGATCTCGCCAAGCGTAGAGCGATGCTCATTTCCCATACGCAGAGGCTCGGTAAAGCCACCAGGCGAGCAGCACGGATACACATCGCCGGAAAGGTCGACTGCAAGCTTTTTGAAATGCTCCCGGCAGTTGCCGAATGGCGAAGTGAAATCCGCAGGGAATTCTTGTTGTTCCACATTCGTCGACGCGCGGCCAGCCGGCAGGCAAGGCATGACGACAAACCGCACCATCTGTCCCAATTCATAGAATGCGCCGCGGACGTCGTCCATCTCCGTAGTAGACGTTGAAACCACGTTGACGGTTACCTTCAGTCCGACATTCAGTGCTGTCTTTGCCGCGCCGACAATCCTGCTAAGCGGTAGGAATTCCTGATGGAACTGGCTGGTGCTGATGTTGACGGCGCCGAGCCCTGCATCCCTGAGCCCCTCCAATTGCAAGCCCGCTCCTGGCGAGCCGCCCCAAAATCCGTTAGTGGTCACGGAGGACGTATATCCGCAGGTGCGGGCGTGGGAGATGATCTCTTTCAAGAGCCTTAGGTATAGGAATGGTTCACCTCCGCTTATTCCAACTTCTCTGATCGACGGAACCTCCGCGGCTTCGTCGATCAAACGGGCGATCCGCTCGAACGAAGCCGATTCCGATTTAGCAGGATGAGAATCGTTGCAGCAGTGCCTGCAAGAAATGTTGCACTTGGAAGTCAACAATAGCCCCAGGACTTCGGGGCACGCGTGTGCGTGGCCGATGGTCATACGACTCGCTCCAACGGCAGGCGGCGCCGTCAATATTCTATAAGGATTTCAAAGGTGCATATGGCGTTGCATTAGACAACGTCAAAAATGAGAAATATGCCAAGTCAAGATACATGAAGAGATTTGAATCATCAATATTAGATAAATCTTGCCTAACGGTATGGTTTCGGAATTGTTAACAGCTTCCCTCAGAGCGACGACTGGCGCATGAACGCTAAGCAGGCAGTTAATTCACTTCGAGCAGGCGGAGTTTGACTGGGCAGGGCCGGCCCCGAAGTCATCGCCACGGACCGCGCATTTGCGAAGCGCGTCGGAGGCGCCCCGCCGGGTCAGCCTACCGCCGCAGGTGTCTCGCCTGGTCGCCTTAGACGAGGCTGGATTCACCCTCCGCGACAGCCGAAATCGGATGCTCGTGGCATAAAGACGCCGCCGTTACTTGGCGTCAGTCAAATCGAGCCCAGCCTGGCTGTATTCGTCCGGCGCCTGAAGCATGGCGAAATGGCTGGCATTGGACAGGATGACTTCCTTCGCACCGGAGTGACCGAAGCCATGTAGTCGGTGTGCGCGCGTAGGTCATCATCAAAGAGGGATATGCCTCCTGGGACTTTGTCGATGACGGCCTGGAGCAGTCGAATCCTTTCCCGCAACAGCCGATTGGACGGGTCGGCAGCTTTCTCTCTTTCCGGATCGCTGTCTAGGGTCAGCGTCGCGTTTGAATCGTGCAAAGCTGACATACGAATCTCATCGAGGGTCGAGGGGCGTCCATTACCCTCCGCATGCATGCCCCCTCGGAACGCTGGACGAGGGATGGTGCGTCGCACAAAAATATTGCAATGCACTATAAATGCCGTAACGTCAGTTTCGTAAATGAACGAGACGGCTTTTGTGAAAGGCCGTCCACCGGAAAGGATGGAAACTATGGCCAAGACCGCTGACACCGTTGAAAATACCGCATTCCCCGCCTTCGACGCGTCGAAGGCTGCCGACCAGGTCCGCGCTGTCGCCGAAAAGGGCGTCGAGCAGTCGAAAGAAGCCTATGCGAAATTTGCGTCAGGCACCGAGACGACCCAGAAGGCTCTGCAGTCGAGCTTCGAAACCGCCAAGACCGTCGGCAACGAGTTGTCGCTGAAGACAATTGCTGCTCTGCGCGCCAATGCCGAAGCCGGCTTCTCGCACCTCGAAGCCCTGGTTGCCGTGAAGTCGCTCTCCGAATTCATCGAGCTGCAAACTGCCTTCTTGCGCAATCAGGTCGAACAGACCGTCGAGCAGGCCAAGGAATTTCAGGCCGTGACGACCAAGGCTGCCGAAGATGTATCGAGGCCGATCAAGGATGTCGTTGAAAAGGCGATGAAAGATCTCAAAGTCGCCTAATTGAGTCTAAGCGATCGGAAATCGCGAAACAACAGCTTCTCCAGCCGGTCTTTTTCCTTTTGGCTGGCTGGTGTTTGGTGCCTAGTTGCCATGGTAGTGCGGGCATGCTTCTCCTCGGCTGCGATCATCCGTACAATCTGACGGCGGCGAGCAACGAGCCCGGCCAGGGCCTCGTTTGTGGCGGCGCGCAACGGGCAGTTGCCGTCCGCGGGGGCGTGTGCCTGGTTCGGCTGGATCTTGACCCGGTGCGTGCTCGGCTTGATTCTGACGGCGCTTTCAGGCGATCCGCGATGCGGGCCGATATGGATTCAAGGTCTTTTTCGGCGATGGCGCGTCCGACTGGACGTTCTGCGCGCCATCCCGGTGCGAGAGAGGCGGCTGCAATTATGGTCTGCATCGACGATCCGAAGGCCGCGATGCAGATCGTGGAAGTGGCGCAGCACGAATCTCCAGGCCAGACTGCTGGTGCGAAGCTATGATCGCGGACATGCCGTGGAGCTCATCCGTACGGGCGTCGAGTATCAGATCCGCGAGACAATCGCCTATCTGATGGGAGCGGAAGGCCTTTGTGCTTTGGGTTTTGCCGAGGTCGATGTCGAGGAGGCAGCCGCGGACATCCGCCAGCGCGATTCGGAGCGCCTTTCCGAGCAGATACAGGGCGACGCCATGTCGGGCCGGGGCCGGCTGCTCACCCGGCTTATCCGCCGACGTTCCTGCAAAAGCGGAACCCGCGACCTGTTCCTCTCCAACGCTGTGAGACTTCACCGCAAGCTACGACGCGCGGGAGCCCCGGTGGAGCTCCACGTCTTCGAGGCGATGCCGCATGGCGGGTTCGGAGGCGCCCCGGTGGAGGATTTGGAGCTCGCGGCGGAAGTCGTCCGTTTCGTCATGGACCGTCTGCCGACACGGGTTGGGCGCGGAGGCGCTCGATTTGGCGCCACGTGCCTGGAACAGACCAGCCAAGAGCGCGAGGACGGCGAAAGCCATCGCGGCCGTAGCAGACCATTTGCTCGACAACGCCTTGATGATGCCCCGGCGACGTGGCCAGGCGACTAGGAATGGGTGTTGATGTCCTGCTCAATCTGCCGCGCTGATTCCAGAATGTCATCGAAACTCGGCGGAGTGCCGAAGATCATGGCCGCCGTGTTGGCATAGTCGCGCGTGAGCGCGTCCACCATCTTGAAGCGGGCGCGATCGCGAAGCTGCCGGGACTGCTGAGGCGAGGTCATAGTCGGGACGGTGGAAAAACATTCGCGCATGCCGCACAATCGGCGCCAAGGTTGAGATCAGCGAGCGCGGCCTTTCCGGTCTCGGATCCGAGAAGACAATGCAGGTCGTAATAGTGCCGGGACACCCGCTGACCTGCCTGCCGCAATTCGCCGCGCCGCTCGTACCAACGGCGCAATCCATGGGCGATCACCACCTCGTCCCAAAAGGTGCGGGTCGCCTCGATCGTGGTCACGTCGGCGACAGTGAGATCAATGCCTGCTGCTTCCTCCGCGACATAGGGCGTGATCGCGATCGGGCGGTTGGGATCGAGCGCCGATTTCGCCCCGGATTCGAGGCGTATGGCCGGTCGCACATAGGCGCCCTCACGCGGCTCGATCTCGGGATACCAGAGCAGCAGGGTCTGACCATCGGCATCGGCTTCGTCGAGCTCCACCCGTCCGGCGCCGTTCGTGATGTCGGCAAATTGAGCGGTGAGGAAGTCTCGCAGCGGGCCTGTGATATACGCACGGCAGGCGTCCCGGATGGCGTCGAGCTTGGCGCGGCGCTTCTTGTTCGACAGTCCCTCAAGCTCTTCGACGGAGGCAGCCTCGTCGAGATCGTCGCGGAACACGGTAACGTGTAAAAGTAGGCGGCAAGCGCCGTGTCGCCTCTCGGCGACCGGTTTCTCACCGCCTCTTCCCGAACCGGACTTGCGCCTTTCGTTACGCATCCGGCTCTCCAGAAGACATGGCGAACTCAGGCGTCCCCATCCAGGCGAGGCGGTATCGGCAGTTCGGGGTCATTGCGAGCAGAAATTGCTCGGTGAATCCGTCCCGCCAGACCGTGCGCGTGCACCGCAACTGACTAGGCCCACGAGAGGCCAGGAGTTCATGCGCTGACGCTTTTGGGCGCTTGTACCGCAGCCAACGCCATATTCGGTCTCCGACGTACCAGTCGAGACTGGTAAATACATCGCAGGCATAGGCGCAGTAGCGGTAGTAATTCGCCCATCCCCGTAGGATGGGATTGATCTCTTGGAGCTTTTCTTCAAGGCTGACGAGCGTGGTATTCCGCTTTGTCAGTTGCTTGATCCGGTGACGCAGATCGGCGACCTTGTGCTTTGGAACCTGAACGCGTGTGCCGAAGCCATAGCATTTGTTCCAATACGCGCCGAGGCGGAATCCGAGAAAATCGAACCCCTCGATCAAGGCCGTGACCTTTGTCTTTTCCGGCGACAGTTCCAGTCCCGTGGTCTCACGCAGGTATTCAGCCAGAGCGGATTTCTCCGCCAAGGCTTCCTCCCTTGTTCCTGATACCAGCAGGATGAAGTCGTCGGCGTAGCGCACGGGTAAGAATATGCATCGACCGGCTTTCCGGTCGCTGCCCCGTGCACTTCGGGCCGCTGTAACCCCGTCGATTTTGCGATGAGGATAGAGTTTCGTGCGGTGATCCGTCCACCTCGCGTAACGCTCCTCGATCGCACTAAGCACGATATTGGAGAGCAACGGTGAAATGATTCCGCCTTGAGGCGTGCCATTGTCTGTACGGAGGAACTGATCCTCTGCCAGTACGCCGGCCTTCAAGAACCGCCCGACCAGCCGCGTCACCCGACGGTCACCTACGCGAGAGCGCAACCGATTCATCAATTGGTGGTGCGAGATCTGGTCGAAGCAGCTTTTGATGTCGCCTTCGATAACCCATGGGTACGGCAACCGGCTCCGTCGATTGTCCTGATCGCGTTTAAACGGCAGGGTGGCTCGGCGGAGGTACTCCAAAGCGCCATGGCTGCTCCTTCCGGGCCGAAACCCATAGGAAACATGCCAAAACTGCGCTTCGAAGATAGGCTCCAACAAGAGTTTGGCCGCGCCCTGTACGACGCGGTCCTTGATCGTAGGAATGCCCAGGGGTCGGTGTTGTCCTGGTTTTCCGGCCTTTGGGATAAGGATGCGCTTCGAAGGGCTGGGCCGATATGCGCCGAGACGCAACTCAACCTGCAATCCTTCCAGAAAGCGCTCTTCACCCCATTTAGCGCGGATGCGCCCTACGGTCCTCCCGTCGACCCCAGCGGTGCGCCCGCCTCGATTAGAGGCCACGCGCCGCCAAGCACAGCGGATCGTGCGGATGTCGGTTAACCAACCCCACATGTCCCGCCATTTGTCGTCAGGATTTGCCTGACTCCACTGATAGAGTTTGCGTTGAACGCTGAGTATCCAAGCCTCGTCAGCTTGACGATCCATGTCCATGGACCATTTTCTCCGTCATACAAGTCTATCGTCTTCCTGCTTCCCTTCGCCATGTGCATGGCTTTCCCATGCTCCGACTACTACGAAAGCTCCGCCCTCAGACTCGTCCTTCTCCGGTCGTCGCGGCTAGCCCAGTTCCGATCTGGGCAGGCGAGCTGAGTTCCCGTGTTCCGATCTTCAACCTTTGTGCCGTTAGGCGGTGAGCTATACCCCTTGCGACGCGGGAGATGGGCCAAAGAGAACCACTCCCATCTCGAATGCTATGTTCGCATTCACCAGCGAGGAACATTGAGCCGCGCCAGTTCTGTTCGCGTTATATTGCCTCCCACGCCATCGCGCGATTTGGAGACGGTCTCGGATATAGAGGCTTCCAACGCTCACTTCGTTATCTCGCCATGGGCACTGCGGTAGCCCGACCTGCGCTCGATGGGCGCATCCGGTACAGTTAAGGCCGCTCTGCTTATGACACCCAACCGGCGACACCCGGTCGAGCTTTGCGGCCCCCTTCCATCTACTGTTCTCTGTAGAGGGGCGGCGTTACAGCCGCCGGTCGAAAATCAGCAAGTTTGGGAGGTGATCCCTAAGTCATACTTCACCTCCCGCGCCGTCACGGCGCACCGATGTCCTCGGAAAAACGCTGGATGAGGCCATGGCCTTTTGACAGCGACGTCCCGCCCTTGAAAAGCAGCCGTGGCTCCCCCGCAGGCCGTTCGTGGTAGAGCGAATTGAGGGTCCAGCAGACCCAGAAATCCTTTTCGACATTGCCTGCCGGAGCTCCGATCCGATTGGCCGTGGCGAGGAACAGGTCGAGCCGGTCACGTGGGGATGCCGCGATGATCTGGCGGTAAGCATCGGTGCTCATGGCTTCGCCTCGTGCGGGTCCGCCCTCAGGATTTCGCGGAGGAACTCCTGCATCCAGATCGGCACGGCGGAGAGACCGGCGCGCAGATCCTCGCGAATGGCCTCGCCGTGCTTGGGGTCGGCAAACAGGCGGCGCAACGTCGCCTGGATACGCTTCCGTTCGCCCTTCTGGGTCAGCATGTCCTGCAGCCAATGCAAGGCCTGGACGACCCGCATCCCCGGCCGATCCGCCCAATAGAGGCGGCTAGGGGCAGCGTATTTGAAGTGGATTTCCTGCGTGCCGAGCTTGATTGGCTTCAACCGCGCATCGACCAGCACTTCTATCCGGGCGGGGACGGCGGTCGTCAGGCCGAGGTCGTTGGCGGCCGTCATACCATCGATGACGGCGCGCGCCCGATCGCGGCGCGTGACGGCGCGGATCACAGCGCGATAATCCGGCACGGTGGCGCGGCCAGTCAGGTTGTTCGTGCGCGGCCGGTCATAGAGGCCTCGGTCGATCCGGCGCAGCTCCCCGGCGGCTGCCAGGCGCTGCAGGGTTTTGTCCACGGCGGCGCGCGCGCCGAGATCGGCGAAGTCGCCGGGAGTCCAGACCTCGTCGGGTCTGGACTCAATGCGGGCAAGCAGGCGCGAGCGAAGATCGGTATCGAGCTCAACTATGGGCATGTCCGAAATATGCTACAAGTTTCGGACAAAAACAACATATGAGTCCGAAATATGCTACAATTTTCGGACACTCCGTGGCGCCCAAACTCCAAAAATGGAACTCGCATTTTCGCATTGAGGATATGGCCCGAGAATCGAATGCCTCCTTCCGCAGGGGCACGACACCATCCCGGTTGACTCTTAGCCAGGACGAGAACAAATGTAGAACATATCACAGGCTTTCCGCGTTTCAAGGGTCAGATGAGTGTATCGGCGCCCCCTGCTGCCATTTCCGAGCTTCGAGAACGCATCGCGCGCCTCGAAGGCAGCAACGCGCGTGCCCGCACGGTTTTGCCGTTTGGAGTGGCGGCGATCGACAGGATTCTGCCGGGAGGCGGGTTGGCTTTTGGCGGTCTGCACGAGGTCGCGGGTGGTGGAAATGGCTCCGTCGATGGCGCAGCCGCGGCACTCTTCGCTGCCGGTATTGCCGCGCACGGTGGGCAAGGTGCTGTGGTGCGTTACCCGGCCCGATCTTTTCGCGCCTGCGATCGAGCGGTCGCATCTCGCGCCGCGTCGAGATCGAACTTAGGGCCGGCAACAGAAGGATGACCGGGCCCTCGCCATATCGGGTCGTTCCGGTCGAGACGCACTTGCCGTCCCACGTCCAATCGATCCGTCCCTCTTGCCAGTCCATGAAGCCTCCCTCGCAAGCGATATTATTCCCCTTGTATATTGCCTCTCGCGGCCGTCAGAAAGCGACCGGATGCGGCTGACGGCGTCACACCATACAGGCAAGCGTTTTGATCAATCACTCCGTGGACTTGTCGAATCGGTGATCTTGCTTCGTCCTGTTGGGGCCCCGTACCGAGCAGGGCAGTCAAAGGTCGCAAATGGATCTGACTTCGGCCGTACCGCGAACGTCGGCTTCAAAGAAGCGCCCGGAATTTCGGCAAATGGCGCGATCGAGGCGACGTGCGCTTCAGCTTCTCAGCATGCGGACACGATCCGTCAAAGGACCGGGTCGGGTGGTTTTTGCCCTACGCCCGCTCGATCGGAACGAGCAAGCAGCGCCATCAGCGGCCGTCGCTGAATCGATCACTGAATGACGTGTTAGGGGCCGGTATGGCAACTTCTGTGTACGCTGCGAAGATTGCAGATATTCAACCTGCTGAAAGGTCGTGGACTGGCCCCGATGCTGACCTTCCACAGCGTTAGAGAAGATCAGCTATCAGGGCATATGAGGGCGTCCAAGCTCAAGATCGTGCGTGCCATCGTCGAAATGTACAGCAAGCCTCGCCTTTCGATCGACCTCCAGTCTGAAGATGTCTGGGCGGCCATAGTGTCCGGCCACGTCGAGCGATCTTCGTGCGGCGCGGGCCGCGTCTACGTCTAGGTCGGCATAGAGAATTCCTTTCACCCGATGCAGCGGGCCAGCAGCAACGTCGCCGAAAGGTTTCACCACTACGGCGTCGCCCGGATTGATCCATTCGTCCTCGGCAAAGAGCTTGCTGCGATCAGGAAAATCTTCCGGGATATCGGTGGCCTCCAGGGCTGTCGCGGTGCTCAATACCCAGCAGCCACCTTCGCGAGCGATATGCTTCATGGTTGCAAGCCAAGTCTCGCCGCTGTCCCAGGTGGGCGCAACATAGATGTCGATGTTCTGGGCATAAAGCGCGAAGCGAGCGAGCGGCATGTAGCTCTCCCAACAGATCAGCGAGCCGACGCGGCCGATCGGTGTTTCGACGACGCGAAGGCCGCTGGCGTCGCCGAAGCCCCATACCATCCGCTCGGGATTGGTCGGCATCAGCTTGCGATGGCGGTTGAGGATCGAGCCGTCAGACCCAATCGTCACGACCGTATTATAGAGGGTCGATCCGCTGCACTGGGAGTCGATCTCGTTCAGTCCCATGACGACGATCATCCCGTGCTGCGCCGCCGCTTCCCGTAGCCGGTCGAGGCCTCCGGCGGAGATGTCCACAGCGTTGCGGCGGAGCTTTGCATGAAGGGAATTGGCAAGCGCCATGTCACCGCCCGGGCGCAGCCGCCATATCCAGGTCGGGTAACCGGGCAGATAGGCTTCGGGAAAAACGATGAGCTTCGCCCCCTCTGCCGCGGCCTCGGCGATTGATGCGATTGCGCGCTCGTAAGTCGCTTCGAGGTCGAGCAGCACCGGCGGCTTCTGCGAGATCGCTATCCTGGTGTCCATCGCATAGACTCTCTAGAAGATGGTGGCGACGGGGTGCCCCAGCGCCATCGCGCCCGCATACTGAGCCTGCGGCCCAGTCTGGAGCGGATGGAAGCGGGCGGCCTGGATGTCGCGAAAGCAACGCTCTAGCCCATTCCGTCTGTAGAACCCCATGCCGCCACCTAGTTCCAGCGCGAGTTCGACGGTCCGTATCGCATGATCGGCGACGAGAGAACGGCCGATCATCACTTCATTGACGGTGTCTGCCGAAGGGGCATTCAGGTCGACCGTTTCCAGCATCCAGCGGTGAGCGAGGCGCGCGGCGCGGAGCGAGGTCTCCATTCGACCTGCGAGGTCGAGACTGTGGGGTGTCGGTGCCTTGCGTTTCGCCAGATCTACCGCAAGGTCGCGCGCACGCTCTGCAACACCGAGATAGACGGCGTAGATCAGCGGGAATGCGATCGTGGCGATTATCTGAAACACCGGATGCCACTCTCCGGCACTGCGCGAAAATGCAACACCCGCTTCGGGTATGAACAGGTTGTCGATGACCACGTCATTCGAACCGGTACCGCGCATTCCCAGCACCTTCCACGTTTGCTCAACGCGCACTTCCGGGGCCTTCATCGGGGCGGCGAAGTGGATCACCGTGTTAGTTCCTTCCACCACGGCACCGGTCATCAGCAGATCTCCAGCCTCGGCGCCGGAGGTGAAGCCCTTGCGCGCGGATATTCGATAGCCACCATCGACCTTGGTCGCCCTGCCGGAACCGCCGATCCAGTCGGAGCCGCCGCTTGAGAGCAAGATCAGTCGCTCAGCGGCGACCCGTCTCAGAAGGGGTTCTATCGCTGCGATCTTCTGGTGGCGCCAGCGCCAAACCGGAATGGCGACCTGATGGGTATGCATCGAAAAGGCAAGAGCGGTGGATCCGCACGCTTGGGCGAGCATGCGCAACATGTTGGCAAGTTCCGGTATTCCGGCGCCTTTGCCGCCCAACTCGCGGGGGACGCCAGCCTCAACCAGACCGGCCTCCTTCAGGAGAACGTAATTCTCGGCCACGAAACGATCGTTCTCGTCAAATTCGGCAGTGCGGGCGGCGAGCTTGGGCGCAAGGCCTTGCGCTATGGCAACGACGTCGCTGGCCTCGTTGACCGTGTCGACCGTAGGTGAACCTGCCGAGGTGCTTAGTGTTGCGTGCAGTGACATGAGATCCTCCATCTATAGGAGGCTGAAGGATCGTCGGTAGTGGCCGGACGTTCTAGTTCAGCATCTGTACTGCCCGCTATTTCCGAAAGCCTCGATGTGCGGTAACTTCTCGAACGGCCGAGTTGCGGGGTGCCCATGGAAGAGCGCGGAAGTTACGGCCAGTTCTGTCCCGTCTCGATGGCATCAGAAATCCTGTGCAGTCGCTGGACCACGCTGGTGGTGCGCGAGCTTCTTTGCGGCAGCACCCGCTTCAGCGACTTGCGGCGCGGGCTGCCCAAGATGTCCCCCGCCCTGCTCTCCAAGCGCCTCAAGGAACTGCAGGCCACCGGCGTCGTAGTCACCTGGCCGAGGGCCAACGGCTCCGTCGAATATCGGCTGTCCGAGGCCGGGGAGGAACTACGGCCCTTGATCATGGGGCTCGGCAAATGGGCGCAGCGCTGGATGGAGTCCCGGCTTTCGCTGAAGAACCTCGACCCGTCCCTACTCATGTGGGATATGCGTCGTAGCCTCAACGTGAAGCTGCTGCCCGAGCGGAGGTGTATGATACAGTTTCTGTATTCCGAGCTTCCACCCTCCCAAAAAAACTGGTGGCTCGTGACCAAAGGAGGCACGGTTGACCTCTGCAATTTCGATCCCGGCCACGAACTTGATCTTCTCGTAACGAGTTCGCTGCGCTCCATGACGGCAATCTGGATGGGGCTGACGACGATCAAGCAGGAAGCCGCCAACGGCCAGTTGCAGATCGAAGGCGACCCGGCGCTCGCGCAATCAATGCAGCAATGGCTTGGACTGAGCGCATTCGTCCACGAGCCTCGGCGGGTGCCGTAGAGATTGGCCAAAGGGGCGCTTTCAGCTAATTCCCGGCCAACCAAGTGCGAAGCGGCCGTGCGTCCGCTCGATGCAGGCGCGGCGGCATGCGACATGATGCAAACGAAGGGCTTGGAGAGACCTATGGCATCAATCAGGTGGTTGGTGTCGCTGTCGCTGGCGGCGGCGCTTGGCGGCTGTGGCACGTCGGCGACGGCTGAGGAGCGGGCGAGCCTGCTCGGCATCTGGACACCCACCGACCGCTCCGGTCGGATCATCACCTTTCACGATGACGGCGTCTTCGGCTACCGCTATTTCGCGACGTTGCGCCTCTATTGGGAATTGGGCAGCCAGGGCGAGATCAAGCTCTCCTCGCTTGATGGTGGTGTGCGCTGGAGCTGCTACTACACCTTGGTGGACGGCCTTCTGAGGATCGACAAAGGCAACGGCGAAACCTGCGTTACGCCCGGCTCGACCCCCCCCAAGCCAATGCCACTGGAATTCATCCGTGGTCAGTGACGTCGGATCGGAAGATATGGCGATGCTTGCCCATTGCGTCCAAGCGCGGCTGTAGCGGCCAACAGACGGACTTTGAATACTTCGAGGAAGGGCGGCAGGTCCGTCCGATCGCCGAAATCAGGCCAGCAAGTGGCCTGTTATATGAGGGCGACGGCAGCTTTTGGCGCACACAGCGATGATCTCAGCGACCGATTGGCGGCGTACAGCAGTCGTTCAGCATGTATGGCGAGAGCGACTGGAACGGGTCAGAGCTCGCCGTAGAAGTGCTCCGAACGAAGGGCAGAGAAGGGTCGATTGTGTTGAAAAAGTCTGGGTTGCAGCAGTCCTGAAGCACTGATTCAATCTTCGTCGTAAGAGGAGATTGAGTCGATGATGGGCGAGCAAAGTGTGATGCAGGAGGAGCTGTTCTACGGC